>JAEZUR010000196.1 GCA_023420935.1 Bacillota bacterium
TAATTATAGTATAGGTGATGATGCCAATGTAATCGTCTATGGAGATGATTCTGATATTATAAAAATTTCGAAAGACTACCAAGTAATTCCTCTTTTAATGATATCTGCGTTTTCGCCTACAGGTGAACTTGATTTAGAAACTGTTTATGACTTACTACTTAATGAGGAAAAGCAAAATAAATTAGTAGATGAAATGTTAAAAATTGTAAGAACGAGAGGATTTTCAGGGATTAACTCCCTTATCAGCAATCTTAATGAGAGTAATCAGCGTTTATATTTAAATGTTTTCACAAAAATATCAAAGGCGTTAAGAAACGAAGGTTATTTATTTATGGTTACTATAAACCCTAATTTAAACGAGAATAACGGCTCACTATCATATAAAAATATTGATTACTATAGTTTAAGTCTAATAGCAGATAGAATAATCTTCTTGAATAGTATTTGGGGGATAAACTACCAGCCTCCATCGCCCATCAGTAATATTTCATTAATTAGACCCTTTCTTGATTACATTACTGATATCATATCACCATCAATTATATCGATTGGAAAACCTTTAATTGGATATGATTGGACCCTACCCTTCACTCCTGGTTCATCATTTGCTAGAGCTTTGTCACTAAATTCTGTAATAACACTAGCTTACGATCAGAGAGTGGTAATTCAATTAGATGAAGAGTCTCAAACACCCTATTTTAATTATATTAGTTCTCAGGTTGGGGCCCTAGAGAACCATATTGTATGGTTTATTGATGCTAGAAGTATCAATGCTCTAGATGATGTAATTGCGGAATATAATTTGGTAGGTACAGGATTATGGAATCTAACTAGCTTTAATCAGCAGCTGTTTTCGATCATTAACGCGCGTTTTATTATAACGAAATTTTCTTTCAAATAATAAACATATACTTCTCATTAATTAATCCTCAATTATCCATATATGTATTATTTTAGAATTAATATTGCTCATTTCATAGTTTTCCTGTATAATTAATTATGTATTTATAATTTCTCATTATTAATACAACCTCTAGGCCAGTATGCTCCGATACTGGCCTAATCCTTTTCATTCTATTCCAGTCATTTTGAATATACTAAAATATTCTTTTTATATTCCTATCTTTGACATTGATTTCCGAACACCTGTTTGTTATAATCCTTTTACGAGGTGATAACTATGCCATTTGGCCATGATAAAATTGCAGAACCTGCAATTCCAATTGATTATACCAAATCCCGACCAGTTGATGTGATGACAGTTTTCAATACAGTTGGTGAATTTAAACCGCTTAAATTTCGTGTTCAGGTTGATGACGACGCTTATCAAACCTATACCGTAGAATCTATTAAGTACACCAAGGAACTGAAGGATCGTACTTTACTTTGTTGTGTCTATGTACGTGGCGAAGTGAAACAGGATATTGTTTTAGCTTTTTATCATTCTGACCATAGATGGAGGATTGAAAGTTAACCTAATATGTTATGTAAATTTTCCCTTGTATTTTATTGGAAATAGTATAAAATAGAAGTATTAATAATTACGAAAGAGGAAGTATTTATTTCCTTTTGTAGGATTAAATATTTAACATGTGAGGAAGTATATGAAAAAATGTCAATATTGTGGACATCAACAAGAAGATAATTTATTAACCTGTAATAGTTGCGGTGCATCTGAATTTAATAACATATGTAATAACTGCGATACCACTTTTGATTCCAATTGTTGTCCAACTTGTGGATTAAAAGCAGGTGAACAACCTAAACATTGTAATAAATGTGGTTTTGAATCTATTGATTTATATTGTCCAAGATGTGGAACACTCTTAAAAGAGAAGCATATTGAAGCATCGATACCAGAAACAAAAAAGCAGATAAACAGTACAATAAAAGTGGAAAAATGTATTGACACTACTGTAATTATTCCTACGGTAAAAGTAATGTCTAAAGTACCTGTGAACAAACCTATTCTTACTCCTCTTACTCATGAAAAAACTACAAATCACAGAGATTATAGAGCACTGAAAATCTTCCTAGTTTTCCTAACTCCATTTGCTATTCTTTTTTGGGTTTTCACTATTTTAGATGCAGTAACAATTGATGATGTTCCAGCTCCAATATCAACAATCGAAAGTCCAAAACCGCAAAACGTTTTACCGAAACCAACCCCTGTTATAGTAAACGATCCATATGAAACTTCACTGACTGCAGGTAATTACATATGTGGTGATGATATTCCAATTGGTACTTTTATCTTTTCTTCAGATTGTGAAATTGGAACTGTGTATATTTATTATAAAGGTGAACCAATCGAATATATTCCTTTTGATGAGCTCACTCCTGAACATAAAATAGTTTTGAAAAAGGGATATATAGTGAGTGTTTGTGACCAAATAGAGGTAAATATAAAGTCGATAGAATTAAACTCTTATGAAATAAAGCCTAGAAGAATCAATAGTAATCAATCATTTCAACTCAAAGAAGGTACGTATATAGCAGGCAAAGACTTTGATGCTGGAATATATAATATTAAGGCTATCAGTGGTGATGGATATGTAAACTCAACTGGTATTCATTATAATGGAGAATATATGTCTAACGAAGATGAGGTAGCAATTAAAGAATATAAAAATGCAATACTAGATGAAGGTACCGAATTAAGAACCGGGTTAACTATTAAACTCATTCCTGTTGATTAAATATATGGCCTAATTTATGTTTCAGACTATTATCAAGCATATAATTTAGTTGATGTTACTAGTAGAAAAAGTATTATCACATGTTACAACAAAGATACAAATGAAGTTTTAGAAACGATAGAACAATAAATATTAAAAGCACATGAAATAAGAATAAACTCCCTTTAAGCAATCTATTTTACGATATAAACTACCTGCTTCAAGGGAGCATGATATCTTGATTCATGTGGATTTTCTTCCTTTATGTCTTATATTTTTTTCTAATCACCCCTCTTCTCTCATATTCCTAATTAACTCAAACGCTCCCGTGCTTGCCAAACCACTTGCAAGTCCACCCAAAAAGATTGCTGGGCTAAACTTCCACCCATTGATCCATACATTCATAAAGACTCCAAGTATCGCCATAATAAGCGGTATGTATTTATTAGGTATAAAATCTAAACTATGCTTAATTATATATCCAATCGACAAACAGATTGCTACAACTAGAATAACTACGTATTGCGATAAAATTTCCATAACATTAGCTCCCCCTTCTCTTACTAAAAATTAATTATTTACCTTATTTACTGGTTATTTTTGTAAATTATCCACGTCAAAATGTGGATAGTGTGGATAAATGGAAATATTTGTTATATCTAATTCATATCAGGTGTTAAGTTATCACCATAAACCTTTTCAATTTCGTACTTATTATTCAAAATGAACCACATTTGATTAAAAAATTGCATGGTATTCCAAATGGCTAACCCCTGTAAGTCTAATTCATTTACAAATCCACTTATTGCATCGATACTCCTAGCATCTTTAAACCATACGATATGCAAATTGTGTATACTCTTATTATAGAAGAAGTATGGTGCCTCTGTAATATCATTATAATGTATAGTTGTTTCTGCTGATGCTGCAATCTCGATAGCAGTTGCTGTACTAATTGCATTTGCCCTTGTTACACCGGGAATATAGGGAAGCTCCCAGTCATATCCAATGACTGGCAATCCTATTTGCAATTTATTAGAAGTAACCTGGTTTATAAAAATATTAAACAATCCTTTTAATATGTTAACTGGCGTTACCGAAGCAGGCGGTCCATACGAATATCCCCAATCATACGATAGAAACAGTAAAGCATCTACTTGCGCCGCTATGTTTGAATAATCCATTTGTTCAAACGAAATCTCTGTTCCTTCAATTCTTGTTTTCGGCGATACTGCTGCCAAAATTCTGAATTTTTCTTCGCGTAACCGTTTTGAAAATCGTTCCAAGAACTGTTCCACTAATTGTTTTGTTTCAGGGGCTAAATATTGTAAATATAAGTTAACTCCATGATATCCTTTCTCTTTTAACTTATTTATGGTATTTTCAAATAATTTTTCTTGTAATTCTATATTATTTAGAATGCTCTTAGCTACTTCTAAGTCCCCTTGCCCATGGCTAGTTAATGTGGATAAGAACATCATTGGAGCCACTCCATATAATTTTGCCATTTCAATAACTGCTTTGTCATCAATATCAATGATATCTCCATCTATCGTAATTCGATAGTTAAATACCGTAAGATAAGTTAGATATGGTAATGTTTTCTTAAGTATTTTCATATCAATATAAGGATACGCATAACCACTTATTACTATCATTCTAAGTTTATCCGTATCATAGTTTATTACAATATTTTCTCCCTCATATATTCCACCCCTATCTGATATAACTGGATTATTTCGTAAGATATGGTTTATTGTTACTTGAAAATAATCGGCGATACTTTTTAAACTATCTCCTTCTTTTACTTTGTAAACTGTTTCTGGATAAATTATGACTATGGTTTGTCCTAAAGCTAGATTATCCGGGTTTGTTATACCATTATCTTGAATCAATGTATTTACTGGAATTTCATAATAATTTGCTAAATACGATATGGTTTCTCCTTCTTTTACAACATGTATTATCATAAAATTTTACCTCATCATAACTTATTAAAATTATATGAACTACAAAATCATTTAGAAGTGATCTTTCTCATATCTTTAAACTTTAGACGAATAGTATAGATGATTACTGATTATGTAACATAGAAAAAGATAAGAGCCTACGCTCTTATCTCCTTTGATTTTCTGGACCAATACCTTCATCTCTCACATTATGCGTTTGATTTTGATTCTCTACATCTTTTTTATTGGTCACACTATTAAATTTTTCTTTATCCTTTTTTTCTTGACTCTTAACTACGTTTTTCATATTTTTACCCATCTGCTGGATGCGTCCAGCTACATACAATAGAAAGCACATTCAGCGAATGTTCTATCGTCATGAATCAATAGTTGAACACGCATTTTTGTTCAACCTTTCACCTCGCTATTAATATTGGTCTCTTTCGCTTAAAATATTCATTGAATTACTCCTGTTCCGTTCCTTATCATATCTGTGATTCGACATAATTTGACACATATTTTGTATCACTGCATATAATAATTTAGGAAGCCATTTATCTTTTCGCCTTCTTCCAACTATAAAAAAGGAGTGATTTATATGGATTATATGGATAATAATTTTAATAATACCCCAGAAGAATCTTATCATAACAAGCAAAAGCATGTTCATGAAATACAAGGTAGTGTCCAAATTGCTGATCGTTGTGTTGAACCACACAATCATCGCTTTGCAACTGTTTCTGATGAAGCGGTTCAAATGTGTAACAATCATTATCATGAGGTTACATTCCGTACTGACTTTTATGAAGACCATTTTCATGAATTTTGTGGCAGAACATCTCTCGCTATTCCTGTAGGTGATAGACATGTTCATTTTTTAGATTGTGTGACAACTGTAAACGATAATCATAAACACAAATTTAGAGCAGCTACGTTAATTGATGATCCCATTGGTGAAAAATGTTAAAACAATAGAAAGCGCGCTTGACAAACTTCCTATATCATGAATAAAAATTACCATCACATAATATTTCTTACTCAGGATATACTATCCTTGAGGTGATTATTATGTCATATGTTGCTCCAGGAGTTAGGGATAAATTTGAATCCCTACCAATTGAGCTTAAAAATGTAATTCTTGAAAAAAATGTAAGCATTAACAATATTCATGATCTAATCAATGTACTTGAAAATATTGTTGCTGAAGCAGAGGGTTAATATACCTCTGCTTTTGCTTCATAAAATCAACGACGATATAAGGAGGACACAATATGGCTGTTGCTCACAAAGGTAGCATTTCCATGGGATTAGTCCTTATTCCCATTGGTTTGTACCGTACAACCACAGATAATGATATCCATTTTAATCAGCTAGAGAAAGAAAGTAAAGCGAGAATTCGCTATAAAAAATATTGTAGCCACTGTAATAAAGAAGTAACCTCTGACGACATTATTAAAGGTTACGAATATGAAAAAGATAAATATGTGATTATGACAGACGATGATCTAGAGAAAATTAAAACAAAGCGTGATAAAACCATTCATATTGTACAGTTTGCTAAAATGAGTGAGATTGATCCAATCTTTTATGAAAAAGATTATTACGGTATTCCTGATGCTGGTGCAGAAAAGGCTTTTGAATTATTGAGGCAATCCATGTTGGCAGAAAAGAAAGTCGCAATTGCCAAAACCGTTATTGGGACTAGAGAAAATCTAATTGTACTCTATCCAACCAAAGATGGCATGATTGTGAAAACTCTATTCTACCAGGATGAAATTGTAGAAATACCTAAGAAAGTTCCAAAGATGCAGGTTGATGAAAATGAAATGAATATGGCCAAGCTGCTAATTGAAAATATGACGAAACCATTTGATCCAACTGCCTATCGAGATGAATACCAAGCACGACTTAGGGAAGCTATCATGACCAAAATACAGGGTAAAGAAATTGTCACTACAGAATCAAGTGATCAAAATAATGTAATTGACCTGATGGAAGCACTACAAAAAAGCCTTGAGATGTCTTCTGAGGATAAAAAGCCCAAATCAAAAAGTAAGAAATTAAGTGGTACTGCTTAATGGATATTTTTAAGGAAAGAAATATAAAACCCATGTTAATTAGTGATATGCGAATGCCCTTTAGTTCACCTGACTTTATATACGAACTAAAGTTAGATGGCTGTCGCTGTATTGCTTTCTTGGATCAAGATGGGACTGACTTAAGAAACAAAAGAAATATAAGGCTTATATCGAAATTCCCTGAGCTAAAAGATATTCATCAATATGTAAAGGATAAATGCATTCTAGATGGTGAGTTAATTGTATTAAAAAATGGAGTGCCAGACTTTTTTGAGCTGCAACGACGCACCTTGTTATCTGATTCTTTTAAAATTCAATTAAGTCATAGTAAATATCCAGCATCCTTTGTTGCCTATGATATTCTTTATTACAAGAATCAGCAAATCACCGATTGGCCACTTATGGAACGAAAAAAATTATTAGACGATGTCGTTATAGAAAGTCCCGCTTTGGCTGTTTCTAGATATATCGAAGAACATGGTGCCGAGTTATATAATTTGGCCAAAGCACAGAACTTAGAAGGAGTCGTTGCGAAAGTAAAAAACAGCAAATATTATTTTGATAAACGAACGAAAGACTGGATTAAATTTAAATTCTTATCTGATAAAGATTTTATCATATGTGGTTATATCGTAAAAGAAAAAGGTGTTGTTAGCTTAATTCTAGGGCAATACAAAAACAAAGAACTAATATACAAAGGACATGTTACCTTTGGTGTAAAATATGGTCTTCTAACCGATTATGATTGTAAAGAAATTCCGTCATCTCCTTTTCGTTTAACTCCATCTGGCAACGAGGAGGCAATCTGGCTAGAACCTACGCTGGTTTGTGTAGTACAATATATGCCCAATGAAAAAGATATGCTCCGACAACCAGTATTTAAAGGGATGCGTGATGATGTTAATCCGGAAGATGTTCAGACCGGATCATAGGTATTCGAAAGGAGCACCTTCTAAGATGCTCCTTTCACCATATCATTTTATAATTAAAATCTGTCCAACTGTTATTTTAGAAGGATCCTTTATTTTATTTTGTTTTGCTAAAACCTCTACTGTTGTACTATATTTCTTGGCAATATCATATAAAGTATCTCCTTTTTTCACCTTGTACTTCACCGTAAGTTTCTTCCATGTGGCTATAAATGCGCTGGGACTTTTATATTTTTTCTTTAAATAACTTGCTGTCCCGTCTTTAGAGAATTCTTTCATCTGAAAATGTGGTTTATCAATCATACTTTCAAAATCACCACCCCAGAATAAATCATATTTTTTCCCTATCTGACCGACCTTGTAAAAGAAATCATCTTTATCATAATATGCACCCTTCCCATCATTTCGGTAAAAATCAAATGCTACTCCCCATTGATGCAGGGATCCATATGTGGTACCTTTTGCATATGTGACGATATCACCTTTGGTTGTTCTGCCTTGTGCATATAATGCATTTTGTTCTTCTACCGTTCGTAAGCATTCTCCAATCCCTACTTTGAATCCTTTCTTTTTACACTCTGTTAAAAATTTCTGTATGATAATTTGCAGTTTTGGATGCAATTTCTTAGTATCTCTACCCATACTACAACCTTCCTTTCTATGATACTACTATATTCACTAAAAGTTCTAGTTATATTACAATATTCGAATTTATTCTTCTGGTTAATCCTTTTTGAATTTAGTTCATACTAACTGCTTCGATAGAATATTTTTTTAAATTTTACACATCCTATTTTAGGAGGTGATAGAATGATTGATAACAGAGAACTTCCCATTGGGTTTACCATGGAATTAGCTCAGCACTCAGATATATTAAATCAATTTGCACAGCTAGGCAAAGAGGAACAAGATTCCATTATAAATGGCGCAAGACAAGTCCATAGTCGAGACGAAATGCGTAGTTACGTAGAATCTTTGGGAAACAGATATTATTAAAAAGATATAAAGGAGTATTCAGATGGACAAATTTAACAACAATAAAGCAACACCAACGAAACGAACAGGGTTTAAAAATCGTATCAATTTAGATTATGATTTTAATACTGAATATGGTGATGGTGATATACCAGATGAAGATCAACCAGATAATGATGCATTTATTCCTGAGGAGCCAGACTAGGCTTCTCTTTTTTTCTAATAATACCTATCATATCTCGATTATATGTACATATATTTTAAGAGTATACAAATTTATTTCGGGGTGTGGCGTAGTTTGGTAGCGCGCATGGATGGGGTCCATGAGGTCGCAAGTTCAAATCTTGTCACCCCGATTTTTTATATAAAATTTCATATGAAATCATAGTATGAATTGGAACTGGTATGGACACAATTTCTAGAGATGGTTATTGACAATCATTATAAGAGTTGCTATAATGGCAGAAAATTAATACTTATCTTCAGGGCAGGGTGTAATTCCCTACCGGTGGTATAGCCCACGAACCGCAAGGTATGATTCGGTGTAACTCCGAAGCCGACAGTAAAGTCTGGATGAAAGAAGATTTTTAAGCCGCTTTTAGCGTTTATCTTTTGAACATTGCTCTGAAATGATTTATTCATTTCAGATTTTTTTGTTTATATGGATATATACTAATGGGAGCTACTGCCTTGAACATTATTGTTGAAGGCAGTTTTTTTATGTAAAAGAAACTACGACTGCCAAAGGCAAATACTTTTGACTCTAGTTTGCCAAGGCAAACTCTTAATTATGGAGGAATTATGACGGATGAAGAATATATGAACCATGCCATAACACTTGCGAAGAAAGGGATTGGTTACGTGAATCCCAACCCTTTGGTAGGTGCAGTGACCGTAAAAGACGGAAACATAATTAGTGAAGGTTGGCATGAAAAATACGGTGGATGGCATGCAGAAAGAAACGCGCTAAATAATTGTAATGAAAGTCTAGGTGGCGCAACCATGTATGTTACATTGGAACCTTGCTGTCACTATGGGAAAACTCCTCCCTGTACAGAAGCCATTTTACAACATGGTATAAAAAAAGTAGTCATTGGTTGCCTCGACCCTAATTCTCTTGTTTCAGGTAAAGGAGCTGCTATTTTGCGAGAAGCAGGAGTCCATGTAGTGATAGGCGTATTGCAAGATAAATGCATCGAGCTAAACAAGGTTTTCTTCCACTACATCAAAACAAAAACACCTTATGTTGTTATGAAATATGCCATGACAATGGATGGAAAAATTGCAACAGCTAGTGGAGAATCGAAATGGATTACCGGTGAAAAAGCCCGTGAAGATGTTCATAAAAGCCGAAATCAGTACTCTTCTATTATGGTAGGTGTTGGAACAGTAATTGCGGATAACCCCTCTCTTACCTGCCGTATCACTGGTGGAAGAAATCCTGTACGCATCATCTGTGACACTCATTTGAATACACCAATTGATTCCACGTTAGTTACTACCGCCAAAGCAGTACGAACGATTATTGCTACTGCTTCTACTAATCAAGAGAAGTATAAGCCTTACCTTTCTAAAGGTTGTGAGATTCTTACTATTCGACTAATGGAGAATCATATTGATTTAAACCAGTTAATGCAAGAACTTGGTAAGATAGGTATTGACAGTATCCTTTTAGAAGGAGGCTCTACCCTAAATTTTTCTGCATTACAGAGCAGAATTGTTAATAAAGTGCAAGCCTATATTGCCCCAAAACTATTTGGTGGCAGTCAATCAAAAACACCGGTAGGAGGCATGGGTATTCAAGAAATAAGCAATTGCATTTTCTTAAAAAATCAAACGGTCACTTGGTTTGACGAGGATATGCTTATGGAAGGAGAAGTAGATTATAAATGTTTACAGGAATAATTGAAGAAATAGGTATTGTTAAGACTATAAAAAAGGGAACGAAATCTGCCAGTATTACTGTTGAATGTCGGAAAATATTTGATGATTTAAAACTAGGCGACAGTGTGTCAACCAATGGAGTTTGCCTAACCGTAACACATATTAGCAATTCTTCCTTTTCTGCTGATTTAATGAACGAAACGCTTTCCAAATCCTCACTAGGCAGTCTGAATATCGGAAGCAAAGTGAATCTGGAACGTGCCATGCCTGCAAGCGGAAGATTTGGTGGTCATATTGTATCGGGACATATTGATGGAACTGGTAAAATTGCATCAATTAAAAAAGATGATATCGCAATCTGGTATACCATTAAAACCAGCCAAACAGTTATGAAGTATATAATAGAAAAAGGCTCCATTACCATAGATGGTATCAGCCTGACCATTGCAAAAGTAACACATGACAACTTTTCAGTGTCGGTCATTCCGCACACTGCAAAGGAAACGACACTTTCAGAAAAAGGTATAGGTTGTTTGGTAAATCTTGAAAACGATATTGTAGGAAAGTATATTGAAAAATTCTCACAAGATAACAAGGGCATTACCAAAGAATTTCTAACAAAAAATGGATTTTAGGAGGTCAATATGTTTCAATTCAATACAATTCCAGAAGCTCTGGAAGCCTTACGAAAAGGAGAAATTATTCTTGTTACAGATGATGAAAACCGTGAAAATGAAGGGGATTTTATCTGCGCGGCAGAATATGCTACTACAGAAAACATTAATTTTATGGCTATTCATGGTAAGGGGTTAATCTGCATGCCAATGAGTGAAGAAATATGCACGCGCCTACAATTTCCACAGATGGTTTCTCATAATACCGAGAAGCATTCCACATCTTTTACTGTTTCAATAGACCATGTAGATACCACCACCGGCATCTCTGCTGCGGAACGAAGCATAACCGCTCTTAAGGTGGTAGATGAAAACACAAAGCCGGATGATTTTCGTCGTCCAGGTCATATGTTTCCTCTCCTAGCGAAAAAAAATGGTGTCCTAGAGCGTAACGGTCATACGGAAGCTACTGTAGATTTAATGCAGCTTGCCGGTCTGAAAGAATGTGGACTGTGTTGTGAAATCATGGGGGAAGACGGATACATGATGAGAACGCCAGAACTTATTGATTTGGCGCAAAAATGGAACATGAAGTTTATAACCATACAGGATTTACAGGACTATCGTAAAAAGTATGATCATCTAGTAGAACGTGTTGCAAGCCCATTCTTACCAACATCTTATGGTAATTTTCGAGCCTTTGGTTATCGTAACAAAATAAACGGCGAACATCATGTAGCTTTAGTAAAAGGTGAAATCGGTGATGGACTAGGGGTTCTATGCCGTGTTCATTCTGAATGCTTAACAGGTGATGTCTTCCACTCATCCCGTTGTGACTGCGGCGAACAATTAGCCGAGGCTTTGAAGATGATTGAACAAGAAGGACGAGGCATTCTTCTGTATATGCGACAAGAAGGAAGAGGTATCGGTCTGCTCAATAAGTTAAAAGCCTATGAGCTTCAAAGTCAAGGAATGGATACCATAGAAGCCAATATAGCACTAGGTTTTGAAGAAGATATGCGAGAGTATTATATTGGTGCTCAAATACTGCATGATTTAGGTGTGAAAACTCTGCGACTAATAACGAATAACCCAGATAAGGTGTACCAACTTTCTGATTACGGAATCGAAATAATAGAACGCGTCCCTGTAGAAATCGAAGCAAATGAACATGATGAACATTACCTTAAAACCAAACAATCCAAAATGGGTCATTTTTTAAATATAAAATAATAAAGGAGAAATTAATATGAAAACTTATGAAGGAAATTTAGTATCGAAGGATATTAAAATTGGCATTGTTGCTGCAAGATTTAATGAATTCATTACATCCAAACTACTTGGAGGTGCTGTAGATGCACTGGTTAGACATGAAGTGAACGAGGACAACATTGAAGTTGCATGGGTACCTGGTGCTTTTGAGATTCCGCTCATCGCTTCCAAAATGGCTAAAAGCAAAAAATATGATGCCGTTATATGCCTAGGAGCTGTAATCCGTGGAAGTACTACCCACTATGACTATGTCTGCAGCGAAGTATCAAAAGGGATCGCCCATGTGTCTTTAAACAGTGATATTCCTGTTATGTTCGGAGTTCTTACAACTGAAAATATTGAACAAGCCATAGAACGCGCTGGAACCAAAGCTGGTAACAAAGGATTTGATTGTGCAATGGGTGCCATAGAAATGGTAAACTTGATTCGAGAAATCCAAAAATAATGACTCATTTATTATTTGACTATGACGGAACCCTCCACAACAGCATTAAAATCTATGCTCCCGCATTTCGTACAGCTTTTTCTTATCTTGTAAAAACCGGCTTTGCTGTTTCAAAGGAATTCACAGACCAAGAAATCTCCTATTGGCTTGGTTTTACCGCAGATGAGATGTGGAAGTGTTTCTTACCCAATCTACCAGAGGAAGAGAAAAAAATCTGTAGTGCTTTGATTGGACAAGAAATGTTAAGACTTATTCATACGGGTTTAGCAGAGCTTTACCCGCAGGCTGAAAACATATTAAAGAACTTGAAAGACGCTGGGTATCAATTGATATTCCTTAGTAATTGCAAACATGCTTATATGGACGCCCACGTGAAGCATTTCTATCTTGACCGCTTCTTCTCTTCCTTTTACTGCTCGGAAGATTTTGGATTTGTATCGAAAAGTGAGATTTTTAATACGATTAAAACAAACTATCCAGGTGATTTTATTGTGATTGGGGATCGGTTTCACGATATGGAAATTGCAGAGCGTCATAATTTACAATCTATTGGTTGTTTATATGGTTACGGCTTCAGAGATGAATTAGAAAATGCTACTTGGTGTATAGAAACGTTATCTGATATTTTGAAACTTTTATAAATATAAATCATAAAACAGTGTATTTCCTCATTTATATAAAATATTAGTTTCTATGAAATAAAATAGACCTAAGACGGGGCGGTTTAATGTCCTATCTAGGTCTGATAATTAATTTAATAACATACAATGATTCCACCATCATTGGCATATAACGAACTAATTCCAGCGGTGTCTACAATAAATACATCCTTAAAAGAAACTCGCTTTAAAATCTCTTCTTTGGTGAATACAGCTCTCTCATAATTATTACAATGAGAAATGGCGAGGGTTCGATTAGATGGATCTACTGCATCCTTTACAATAGTTTCAGCCATTTTAATCAGTGCTTTGTTCATACCTCTAGCCTGATCCATTTTATCTATGGTTCCATCTGGTGTCGCACACATAACGGGTTTTATATTTAAGGCACTTGCGATAATTGCTTTTAAGTTAGACAGCCTTCCATTCTTACGTAAGGTTTCTAATGATTCTAAGACAAATTTCGTATTCATCTCATCACGGAACTGATTGGTAAGTTGAACTACTTCTGAAAATTCTTTTCCAGATTCAACAAGTTCTTTGACCTTCATAGCGATTAATGTCTGTCCAATGGATGCTGATTTAGAATCAAAAACTTCAATATTTTTTTCAGGATGCTCTTCAAAATATAATTTCTTAGCTAACATGGCACTATTGTATGATCCGCTAAGATTTGAAGATAATGTTACTACATAGATATCTTCTTCCCCACCGAAAAGTTGCATATAAGCTTCTGGTGTTGGACAGGAAGACTTTGGACAATTAGGACTCGCCGCCATTCTTTCAATTAAATCTTTTTGATTAAATGTTTCATCATCTACAATGGTATAATCATCTATTTGAATGGATAGCGGTACCAAATAAAAATGGGAATCTTTCTTTAATTCCAATGGCAAATCCGTGCAACTATCTCCAATCATTTTGTAATTCATGGTATTTCCTCCTGAGCATTTTCTTACATATAGTTTTCATTACTATATATAATAACATACATGGTATTTTGCGTCAAGAATTATACTATGTCAAAAGGTAATATAAACCAATTTACATGTTTTTACATTAGTCTCTGTTAAAGATATAAAGAGGGAATATATCATATACAGCACATTAACGCTTTCCATATCAAACTAAAAAATGGATGAATATGTACCAAATGATTGAAATATTTAGTTTATGTACTGTATAATATAGTAATTGAACCTTTGTAAATCAATATGTATTTATGGTTATTAAGGAAAGTTATTAATATTTTTTTGGGGGGTGATTCTAATAGAAAACTTAAAAAGATGGTCTAATGTATTTCTATTTATTAGCATAATTTTGGGGATTTTAACAATCGGAGTTTTTATAAGACTACATGGGGTGTTTACTATACCTGATGATACGGAATTAATGATATCTCTGGGTATAAGAAAATGGGTATTTTCTTTTGCTACAATCTGCTTTATATCAATTACTATTGCGTTAAAGGTGGTAATAACAGCAATTGTAGAAGAGGCTTGGGATTTAAAATTCAGAATAAAAGATTTAGAAAAGAGAATTGAACAGAATGAAGATAAACTCCGTGTATAATTAATACACATTTTTCTTTAAAGACGAACTAAAGGAACTCCAAAAGGAGTTCCTTTAAAAAACGCTATAATATCAAGACTATTCTTTTACAGAGCCTTATATTAAAACAAAGAGACTGTTATATGATAGCAACCTATTTACAGCATCGATGTGAATCTTAACTATATCACAATTCAAGATCGAATACTCTAAATATGAGAGCTATCATCACAGTCTCTTATAAAATTTATTTGAATTTTCAAATAAATCTATTCTATTTGGTTAATAACATCATAATCTCATTGCTTCTTGCAATAAACTTAGTCATTGCTTCTGCTTCTAATGGTTTATGGCTTAATAATGCTAAATCATATAACTGTTCGCACATAATATTAACGTTATCGCCTTCTTTGTGCTCTAAAATGTACTGAACTAATTTATTATTGGCATTTAATACTAAAGTTTCACCAGCTGCTCCGAACATACTTGGATCCATTCCACCCATATTGTACATTCTCATCATATCCTGCATTCTACGACTTTCTTCAGAAAGTGTAATCATGGAAGATACATTCTCATTCTTTAAGTTCTCTACCTTAACACCAAGATTTTCTTTGCCAAGTGCTTTTTTAAACAGCTCTGTTAAAGCATCTGTTTTTGCTTTCATGGCTTCTTCATCCACTGCATCTTCTTTAAAATGCTCTGTTAAGTCAGCATCAATTCTCTGGAAACGAACTGTTTCATCCTGCTGCTCTAATTGAGAAATAAAAGGTTGGTCAATGTTATGTGTAAGAATCAGTGCATCAATGCCTTCTTCCTTAAACATATTAATGTACTGGCTTTGTTGTAATTCATCTGTTACATAATATACAACTGCTTTCTTCTTTTCTTCCTGATCCGCTTTGTTGTCATCTGTCTTTGCATCTTCCACAACTTCTGCTGCTTCTACCTCTGTTTCAGGTTTCGCTGCTGCTACATATTCAGGAAGTGTTACATACTTACCTTCTAAGTTTTTAAAGATAATAACATCCTTCATTTTTTCTCTGAATTTATCATCTTTTAAGCAACCATATTTGATAAATGGACTAATGTCATCCCAGTATTTTTCATAATTTTCTTTATCAACCTTATACATTCCTGCAAGCTTGTCTGCTACTTTTTTCGTAATGTAATCAGAGATTTTCTTAACAAATCCATCATTTTGTAATGCACTACGTGATACATTAAGTGGAAGGTCTGGACAATCAATGACACCTTTTAATAACATTAAGAATTCTGGAATTACTTCTTTGATGTTATCTGCAATAAATACCTGATTGTTATATAACTTAATCATACCTTCTAAGTTTTCATATTCATTATTTAATTTAGGGAAATATAAGATTCCTTTTAAATTAAATGGATAATCCATGTTTAAGTGAATCCAGAATAAAGGTTCTTTATAATCATGGAACACGGTACGATAGAATTCCTTGTACTGTTCTTCGGTACAATCATTTGGATGAATTGTCCATAAAGGCTTTGTATCACTTAAAGATACTGGACGTTTATTAATCTTTGCTTTTTCTTTTCTTGGAGAAATCTCAACTACTTCTTTCTCTCCATTTTCATTTTCTTTTTCTTCAGTTTTTGCTTCTTCTACAATATTTTCAACTACAACATCTGTTTCTTTCACGTCTGCTGCATCAATTGTTTCAAATTCCTGTTCTGCATTTGCTTTTGCTAAAAAGATTTCAACTGGCATAAAAGAACAATATTTTTCGATTACTTCTTTTGCTCTATATTCATTGGAGAATTCATAACTATCTTCATTTAAGTAAAGAGTGATCTCAGTACCCCAGCTAGTTTTGTTTCCATCTTCCATGGTAAATTCTGTTCCTTCTTCAGATTCCCAATGAACCGCAGTAGAACCGTCTTTCCATGATAACGTATCAATGGTAACTCTGTCAGCTACCATAAATGCTGAATAAAAACCTAAACCAAAGTGACCAATAATCTGATCTTCATTAGTTTTATCTTTATATTTCTCTAAGAAATCAGATGCACCAGAGAATGCAATTTGATTAATGTATTCTTTTACTTCGTCCGCTGTCATACCAATACCATTATCGATAAACTTAATGGACTTTTCCTCTGGATTAATTATTACTTGAATCTTAAATTTGTGATCTTCTGGAATTGTAAGTTCACCCATTACTTCCAGTTTCTTTAATTTGGTAATAGCATCACAACCATTGGATACTAATTCTCTAATAAAAATATCATGGTCAGAATACAACCACTTCTTAATGATTGGAAAAATATTTTCTGAGTTAATTGATAAACTACCTTGTTCACTTCTCATCAAAATCGCTCCTTCTTATTTTCAATGTTTTCGATAAATACAATATTAATACCTATTTTTCCAATTGTCAAGAAAAAATTAGCACTCAACTATATTGAGTGCTAACAGAATTAATTCTCTTCAAAAACTATCTCATTCTTCTTTAAAAACGCCTTCACATTCTGATCCCATTCCTGCTCTAGAGATTTATTTAAACTGAAGGTTTTCATTGATGTACCTGTTATAATAGTTAGTATATCCTTTTCAAAACGGATATTTAAAAATAGGTTATCAATATCCTCACCAGAAAATGTATTACCCATTTTAGATAATAACTTTTCTATATTTTCTCTAGATAATAAAAATACAATTTTAAAGGAGGACGGTGTCTTATTTCCTTTGATTAACTGGAATGCAACTGGTTTTAACTCGCTCCATTTGGAATACTCTCTGCCGTCTAATTGCTCTAATTCTTCATTGGAATACCAACTTTTATTTAATCTACCTGCAATTTTAAATTGATTATAGGTAGCTAGCTCCAGTTCGGATAACTGAAAATTATCAAATGTAGTTTGTATTAGTAAACTTGACATAAATGTTTTTACATCAAGTATTTTAAGTGAAACCATAAGTACCTCCCTTGACAAATGAAATAGAATGAATCATATTTGTTATATCATTTCTTTAAATTATAGCTTATAATGTTTAAAAAATCACTACAGAAATTATATGGTAACATATTAAATACAAAAATTTATTTTTTAGGAGGTTAAAATGGAACAATCTGCAGAAAAATTACTTCAATTTATTAAGAACGCCACTTCGCCCTTTCATGTGGTGAAAGAAAGTATATCCATATTAGAGAATGATGGCTTCAAGCCTTTGGATTTCACAAAACCTTGGGAGTTAACTGTGGGTTCTTCCTACTATGCAGCACCTTATGAATCCACTCTATTTGCATTTACGATCGGAAGTGAGTTATGTTCTGAACCAACTCTACGTATTGCTGCTGCCCACACAGATCATCCTGGTTTCCGAATTAAACCAATCGCTGAGATTACGGAACATAATTATCTAAAAGTAAATACAGAAACCTACGGAGGTGTTATCTTAAACACCTGGTTAGATCGACCACTTTCTATAGCAGGTAGAGTATCCTTAAAAAGCAATGATATTTTTAAACCAATCATTCGTCTATTAGATATCAAAGAACCTGTTCTTACTATTCCAAACCTAGCCATTCACGTGAATCGTGAAGTGAATAAAGGAGTAGAACTGAACAAACAAACCGATATGCTACCAATATTAGCTATGATGAATGATTCCCTTAATAAAGATTCCTATTTTATCAGCTATCTTGCTACCCAGTTGCAAGTTGATGTTTCTGATATCCTTGACTTTGATCTCTACGTATATAATGCAGAAGATGGTTGTGTACTTGGTATAAATCAAGATTTCATATCTGCCCCTCGACTTGATAACTTAACCTCTGTTTATGCCTTACTAGAAGCCATCACCACAACCAAACGAAACGATGGGGTCAATCTCATCGCTTTATTTGATAATGAAGAAATCGGAAGTAGAAGTAAGCAAGGAGCTGATTCCATTTTAACCAACATTCTATTAGAAAAAATCTTCTTTAGTTTAGGTATGGATCGCACCACTTTATATGAAATAATCATGCGAAGCATCTTCCTATCCGTAGATGTAGCCCATGGATTACATCCTAATTATCCATCCAAATATGACCCAATCAATGTAGCCCAACTCGGTGATGGTATCGTCTTAAAGATAGACAGCACGCAAAAATACGCATCTGATACTGAGGCAATCGCAATCATAATTCAACTTTGCTTGGCTCATAATATCAAGTATCAAAAATATGTAAACCGCTCCGACATGACCAGCGGAAGTACACTAGGTTCTATCGCATCTGCATGGATGCCGATGAAAACCGTTGATCTAGGGATTCCATTGCTTGCCATGCATTCAGCAAGAGAGCTAATGGGGGCAGCGGATCAAGGGGAGTTGAATCAATTGATTCAGGCGTTCTTCAAAGCATAATAAATGACTAAAAATTACGGCTAAAGTACGTGATTACGGTAAAAGCACGTACTTGCGACAATATAAGCTTTCTAAACAATTTCACCTATTTCATTCCTACGCTTCAACGCGCTGCTTAGCTTCCGCTTCGGAATGAAATAGGTGAAATTGTTTTATATAGGTTGTTGAGGTCGCAATTACTTAGGTTGTCGCTTGTAACTTGTATTAAATTAAGGTCATACTAATTAGTAATAATATATTAATATTAATTAAACACTATATGTTTTGAGTTGTTAATGTTTTTTCTTTTTATATAGGTTTATTATTACATTGAGTATACTTAAGATAAGCGCTCCTGTTAAGGCGCCTAAAACTGCACTAACATCGAACTTTCCATTGATAAAATAATTGAAAACTTGAACAAATACTATAGTTACTGTATAGATGCCTGCCAAAAGAATTAAGAACCATACTTGTATTTTCTCTCTCACTATATATTCTCCTTGCATAATACAATATATCTATTATGAATTTGTATAAACTATAAGTTTAAACAGTACAACTCTTTTAATTATTAATCCCTGTTAAGAAATCATATAGTTTAGGAACTGATTAATTTCTTACGCCATATTCATGGCCACTACCTTCCTTTTGCCATATGTCTCTACACCAATTTTTCTTGTACAAGTAATTTAATTAAATTGGTGTTTAAGCTATGTACCTGCTTCATAATGATATCCGTATTATTCCCAGCCGAAAGCAGAACATTTAAATTCACCTCAAAGTCTGTAGGTAATTTGCTGCACTTTTCTTTGCACAATGTGATAAGTCTTTTTTCTCCTGGGTGGGCTTTCTTGTTGATTGCCCAGATAATATCAAAATAACTAGCAAGAAATGCTGCAATTCTATGATTAATACTTACCATGTCTCCACGCTTTGCTGCTTTCTCGATCTGATAGTTAAAGGATGGAATATTGTTATCTAGTAATCTTAAGTTTTTTTGTATGATATTTTTTCGTAGTTGTTCTGGGTAAGGAAGGGAATATTTCTCAACTAGCATTTTTAGGGTGTTATACTTATCATACAAAATGATAGAATTCAACAAATTATACCACATACATGTTGTGTATCCACAACCTGCTTGACCATCATATAACTGTACTTCAAGTTGTTCATCCAGGTCTTCAATACGACGATATATAATCTCTATGATGGTACCACTGTTTAAACGACAGTCGTCTTCCAATTCCCAGAAGTCATTTCCAAGCTCTAGATAATTACAATATTTTTCTAAGATTCGTTTACGATCTGATAAGTCGATTTCTTCCGTAACATACATGTATAAATCATAGTCTGAGTCTTTGTCTTCTGTATGTGTACCTCTTGATCCCCCAAGTGCAATTGCAGATACCTGTTGCAATTTTCCAAACTCTTCAATTAACCCTATAATTTGATTCATACTCTTTTCCTCCTCCATTTTATTTTCCTATAAACACCATGATGGAACGTGGTGAAACCAGAAACGTCTTCTGATTTTTTAATTCATTCACTTCAACTGTGGAAACTGTTGTGTCAAGTAATATACTCCATTTCATCGACCCAGGAAGTTTTGGTAAATCGTATTCATGAGGCTCCCAGTGCATATTAATTGCAAAATAAAAGTAGTCATCGTGATGCTTACGGTCAATGATGGCATATTTTCCACATAACATAATACCTAAAACCCTGCTATAATTAGAAAAATCAGGATACCATGCCTTTGTTCCGTGTATTGAGAAATCTGGATATCCACAGGATATATAATCCATTGCACGAAACTCATCTTTCATATGCAATATTTTATGATTTTTCCGAAGCTGAATTAGATTTTTTACATAAGCATAAATATCCTTGTGAGTCTTTAATTGATTCCAATTTAACCAAGAGATCTCATTATCCTGGCAATACGCATTATTGTTACCTTCGTTGGAATTACCAAATTCATCTCCTGAAAGAATCATCGGGGTTCCTTGACTAAGCAACAGCATTAAAAATGCATTCCGAATTTGTTTCCTTCTTAATGCTATCACTGCCTTCTTCTTTGATTTTCCTTCTACCCCACAATTCCAGCTATAGTTGTAATCCGTACCGTCTCTTCCGCTTTCCTCATTGGCTTCGTTGTGTTTAATATCATAGGAAACCAGATCCATTAATGTAAACCCATTTATTGTGGTAATATAATTTACTACTCCATTTTTCGGGTGATTCTTCTTCATCCGATATAAAAATTTTTCTACCTGCTCTTCATCACTTTTTAAGAAGCGTCTTGCATCTGCCAAAAATCCATCATTATATTCTGCAAGTCGTTTGTAATCTGGTATAAAGGTTTCTTCATAGATATCATTAATATTCCAAGAAGTTGCCATAAGTTTTACACTACTTAATACTGGATCGTTGGCAATTAAATTGGTTGGAACCACATCTTGATTGATTCGAAAACCATCCACATGATATTCTAATACCCAGTGTCGTAAGCACTCTAATATCATCACTTGGTTGGTTCCTTTTTGAAAACTCATCTCCATATGAAACTCAATCTGGTTCTCATGTAATGTCTTCACTAACTCTTTCAATTCATTTGCTGGATTGGAAAGATTGGCAGCATATGAGGTCTTAGGCGCAAAATAATTACAATCCTTGGCATATCCCCAATAATTAACTTTATAATCTGCAACATCCTTATCTAACAGAGAAGTATCGGTGTTTTTATAATTTAAGAAATGCTTTTCGGCTGCCCCTCTGGCATCATTTCGCATAATTTCATCAAATTCATACGTAGGCATTACTATTATTCCAGTTATCCCAAGCTGTTTTAAGTAAGGTATTTTCTCAATGATTCCTTGATAAGTTCCTCTATGTTTCACTTTGGAGGATGCATGCATAGTAAATCCTCTCACATGTAATTGATATAAAATCATATCAGAATAAGGGATACATAATGGTTTATCATGACCCCAATCAAATTCTTCAAATATGATTTTACAACGTGGTTTGCAATCAGCGTTACCCCATTCTTCTCTTCCAGTAATGATCCTTGCATAGGGATCTAACATCTCTTTTCCCTTTACTTCATATACATACTCGGATAATTCATAAGGAAGGTCATCGAAAACAACAGAAAAAATGCTTCCCCATCTATATTCTTCCCCAAGAATTAGTGTTGTTTCTTCTCCTTCGTTATTACCAAACAGTTTTAACCTGCATTCCATCTCATTAGGCAGTGCGATTGCAAATTGAATTCCTGCTTTACCAATAGAAACGCCAAGTGGCATGGGGTTGCCTCTCTTTGCATGGAATAACTCCTTTATTTTTTTTGCCACATTATCCCCTCACTTTGCTGTCACGCTTTTATTTTTTTAATTTCTCCTGTTCTATTTGTTCCGCCAAATCGTTTAGATACACCCAACGATCCATTTTCTGTTCTAATTGTGCTTCCGCTTCTTGTTTTTCATTCATTAATTGATTAAGCTTGCTATAATTACTAGATTCTTTCCCAATCTCAACATCAAGATGTTCAATCTTTTCTTCCAAAGCAGCAATTACTTGATCAATCTCATCATATTCTTTCTGCTCGTTGTAAGTAAATTTAACCTTATTCTCTCTTTGCTTCACATATGCCGGTTTACTAGCAGCTTCTTTCTTAATCTCTAACACTACATCTTCCGCCATTGCTTCTTTTACCATTTTATAATCCGTAAACCCACCCTCATATTGGCGAATCTCTCCATTTCCTTCAAAAGCAAAGATGCGGCTAGCCATCTTGTCCAGAAAATAGCGATCATGGGATACCGTAACAACAATACCATTAAAGTTAGCTAAGTAATCTTCTAAAATAGTAAGTGTCTGAATGTCTAGATCATTGGTAGGCTCATCTAATATTAAAATATTAGGAGCTTCCATTAATATTTTTAATAGATATAATCTTCTTTTTTCTCCACCGGATAATTTAGAGATTAGAGAATACTGCATCGCTCCCGTAAATAAAAATCTCTCAAGCATTTGCGATGCTGTTGCGGTTCCATCGGTGGTTTCGATATATTCCGCTACGGAACGAATATAATCAATTACTTTTTGACTCTCATCCATGTATTCATTTTCCTGAGAAAAATAACCAATCTTAACCGTCTCACCAACTACCACATCACCGGAATCTGGATGCTCTACTCCGTTAATAATCTTAAGTAATGTAGATTTACCACATCCATTATCACCAATGATACCAATGCGATCCTGCTTCAGTAAGATATACGTAAAATTCTTAATTAGCATCTTGTCCCCGTAAGACTTAGAAATATCATTGATTTCAATGGTTTTTTTACCAAGTCTAGAAGATAACGAATTCAGTTCTACATTGGCATCTTCTTCTGGTCTTTTACGGTCTCTTAACTCTTCAAAACGCTGAATATGAGCTTTTTGCTTGGTCGATCTGGCTCTGGCACCTCGCATCATCCACTCTAAGTCTTGACGATAAAGACTCTTATTCTTACGTTCTGTTGCCAATTCCATCTCTTCTCGTTCTGCTTTTAACTCTAAATATTTCATATAATTCGCGTTATAACTGTATAAACTTCCCTTATCTATCTCAACAATTCGGTTTGTTACCTTATCTAAGAAATAGCGGTCATGGGTTACCATCAAAAATGCACCCTGCCATTTATTTAAATAATCTTCTAACCATTCTGCCATAGTATTGTCTAAATGGTTGGTAGGCTCGTCTAATACCAGAATATCAGCTGGAGTAAGTAAAGTTCGAACAAGGGCTATTCTCTTTCTCTGTCCACCAGAAAGATTCATAATGTTGGCATCTAGATCTGTAATACCTAGTTTTAGAAGCATCGCCTTAGCTTCTCCTTCTATATTCCAGTGATCTTGCTCTGCCTTTTTCCCAACTATCACATTATCAAGAATAGATAATTTCTCATCAAACACAGGATTCTGCGCCAGATATTCCACTCTTACTTTATTCCCTTTCGTCACTGCTCCATCATCTGGATACTCAATCCCAGCAATAATCTTCAGCAACGTAGATTTACCCGTTCCATTTATTCCAATTACACCAATCTTATCCCCTTCATTAATCCCAAGAGTAATCTGATCAAATAATATTTTATCCGTATAACTTTTCGTAACCTTTTCAGCCGTTAATAAATTCATTTCAATTCCTCATACTTACATAATTTATAATTGTCCTTGTGAAATTCAATAAAGTACACTGTTGAAATAAAATCATACAATTCCGAAGCGTAAGCTAAGCGTAGCGTTGGAGCGTAGGATTTGTATGATTTTATTTCAACTCCACAGTCTAGAATATTCACACTAACCATTAGATAATCTATATTATAGCCCATGTTCCAGATGGTGACAATCTATTTTTCCAAGTCTTGAAACCATCTTATAGAAGAAAAACTTCATAATATTCCTAGAAAATGCTTGCAAAATCGTGAATATACGGTAAAATAAGGGGTGATGTGTATAAACGACTAAGAAAGGCAAGGTTATAAAATGATTCAAGCAAGCAATATTACATTAAGACTCGGTAAGAGAGCTTTATTTGAAGAAGTTAATATTAAATTTACAGAGGGTAATTGTTACGGTTTAATTGGAGCAAATGGAGCAGGTAAGTCTACATTTCTTAAAATTTTAACCGGTGAAATAGAACCAACGCAAGGAGATATCATTATTACTCCTGGCCAGCGACTTTCCTTTTTGAAACAGGATCACTTTAAATATGATGAATTTACTGTTCTAGATACTTGTATCATGGGTAATCAAAGACTCTATGATATTATGAAAGAAAAAGATGAAATCTATGCGAAAGAAGATTTCACTGAAGAAGACGGAATCAAAGCTAGCGAATTAGAAGGCGAATTTGCTAATATGAATGGTTGGGAAGCAGAATCAGATGCTGCTCAATTATTAAATGGACTTGGAATCGATACAGAATATCATTATAAATTAATGAGCGAATTAACTGGGTCCATCAAAATCAAAGTGCTTCTTGCTCAGGCATTATTCGGAAATCCAGATATTCTATTACTGGATGAGCCTACAAACCACCTTGACCTTGATGCAATTCGTTGGTTAGAAGAATTCTTAATCAACTTTGAGAATACCGTTATTGTTGTATCCCATGACCGTTATTTCTTAAATAAAGTATGTACTCATATCGCGGATATCGATTATGCTAAGATACAGCTTTATTCTGGTAACTATGACTTCTGGTATGAATCAAGTCAGTTAATGGTGAAACAATTAAAAGATGCGAATAAGAAGAAAGAAGAAAAGATTAAAGAATTGCAGGACTTTATCCAGCGCTTTAGTGCTAATGCTTCTAAGTCAAAACAGGCAACTTCTAGAAAGAAAGCATTAGAAAAAATAGAATTAGATGATATCAGACCATCTAGTCGTAAATATCCATACATTGATTTTAGACCAGCACGTGATATCGGAAATGAAGTATTAACCGTATCCAACATCTCTAAAACCATTGATGGGGTAAAAGTTCTTGATAACATTTCCTTTATTATCGGACATGATGATAAAGTTGCATTTGTAGGAAGTAATACACTTGCTACTACTACTTTATTTAAAATATTAGCTGGAGAAATGGAACCAGATGAAGGAGAATATAAATGGGGTATTACAACTTCCAGTTCTTACTTCCCAAAAGATAATACAAAGGACTTTGCAGGAGAAGAAATTATCGTTGATTGGTTAATGCAATTCTCTACTGAAAAAGATGTAACTTATGTACGTGGATTCCTTGGAAGAATGTTATTCGCCGGAGAAGAAGGCGTGAAAAAAGTTAAGGTATTATCCGGTGGTGAAAAAGTTCGTGTTATGTTATCCAAAATGATGATTATGCAATCCAATGTATTAATTATGGACGAACCTACCAACCATTTAGATATGGAATCTATTACTGCCCTTAACAATGGATTAATCAAATTCCCTGGTGTTGTATTATTTACATCACAGGATCATCAGTTTATTCAAACAGTTGCAAACCGTATTATGGAGCTTACTCCTAATGGATTAATTGATAAGATTACAACTTACGATGAATACTTAGACAATGACGAATTAGCTCGTAAGAGACAAATTCTAAGCATTCAAGACGACGAAGACCAAGACTGATTGCGCAGGCAACAAGCCGTGCACGAATAGAGAAATGGTAACCACTATGCTTGCATAAAGTGGTTACCATTTTTTATTCGTATAGGGCACCTGCCCGCATAGTAATTAAGAAGTTCGCACTTTGAACTTCTTAATTACTGCCTTCGTGGGTAGGTGTCGCACGGCGTACCTATTCAACGATTTTACAGCAAAATTTTGAATACACTCCTTTTACACATCATTTGTAGTCTCTCCCCTCCCCCACAAAAAAATGGTTAATACCAAACGATCATACTCGATCATTCTGTATTAACCACTATCTAAAATATCAATTTTATCATCACATCTATTCATAAGCAGCTTCTAGCTGCTTCATTTCCATAAAATTAAGTTCGAATATTTGTAATATTGCATCTACCACCTTGTGGCAAAGCTCAACAATGTAGTGACAATCTAATTTAACAACCTTAATAACTTGTAAATATTCTACATGCATTCTCTCAATAAATGCAAGTATCTCTTCTACTGTAGTAAACGTTCCATTTTTCTCACGAACACGTTTTGCTTCTTCACTATGAACATATTTCTTTAATGCGAATTTTAACTCTTTCTCGTATTCACAATGTTCTTTAATATTGCCTGTAAAGATAGTATTGTGTGGGAATGTAAAATAGTCTGCTATGTAGTGAGTAATTACGCCTAAATGTCTGCAATAATATCTGCTCATTCCCTTTTCTGTATCGTAACCATCGGTCACTTTACGGATCTCTTCTTTTAATATATGAAATGTTTCATCAATTGAATGTCTTCTTGTTATAAAAGATGGTGTACAGTCAGGAAGTATACTTCCTAAATAAAATGATTTTTTATGATCCTGTATATGTTCCATACCCTTGCTATTCATCAAGTATTTTGCCAACGAAATGTGTGACTTCTTTCTCATCATTATCCTCCAAAGGAAAAACCTACATCATATAGTACTTTATACCTAGTAAATACCACTAGACCTATTGTAGTCCAATTTAGTAAAATAATCAATAGAATTTTGTGATGTTACAAATAATTTACTATTTCGTAACACTTCATTCATATATTGACAAAAGAGGAATTACTAATGTAAAATTGCTGAATAATAAGTTAACTCATTTCTTTCAGAACAGAAAGGATTTTAACATGAATACAGAACTATTTTTAATACGCCACGGCGAAACAGAGTGGAATAAATCCGGACGATATCAAGGATGTACTGACATTCCTTTATCAGAAAAAGGAATTCTACAAGCCGGATTATTAAGAGATCGTTTTCAGAATCAATTTGATTGCCTTTACACCAGCCCCTTAAGTAGAGCACTGGAAACAGCCAAAATTATAGGCCAAGGTTCCAATATTGAACCAATCATTTCATACCCTTTCATCGAAATCAATTTTGGCATCTGGGAAGGCCTAAATATAAACGAAATAAAAGCGCAATATCCAGATGAATTCCACCACTGGAGAACAGATGAAACCATAGCTAATCTTATGAGCAGTGAAGGCAGCATAAAAGCCGCCAGCATGAGAGCCAAAAATGAAGCATTACGTTTGGTTCAAACACACCCTGGCCAACGCATCTTAGTGATTGGACATGGTGGAATCATAAAGGCTGCTTTAATCGGTCTTATGGATTGGAAAATGACCATGTACCACAAATTTATGTTCGGCAACACCTCCGTCACCAAATTAACCTTCGACGAAAACTTAAATTCCATCATTAACACCATAAATGATACCAGCCATTTATATTGATAATAGCGTCATAAATGACTGGCTCGATAATAATCCCTATAAAAAAGGAAGTGGTAAGTGTAAATACAAGTTTTTACACTTACCACTTCCTTTTAATACCTCAAAAGTTTATATTCTTAAATAACAAGCTTATTATCTAACGAAATTTTAAAAGTCCTTTGAACAACCTAGATCTGTCAATTTGCACCCTCACAACCTATAAAGAAGTGATACACCATATAATTTGCTGAGCAACTGTTATGAAGTCGTTGGTACTTAGGATCTGTACTTTAGATCCTTATGTACCATTACGAACTTCATCCAAGCGAGAGCGTGTTGCGAATCAAATTATATGTTGTATCACTTCCTTCATAAACATGCAATTAGTGCAAATTGACTCACCAACTTTTCTCCCAATTAAGATACATTATTCGGCCTACATTCTTGATATTCACATCCATCAATATAAGAAGTACCCGACATATCAATAGCTCCACCACTATAATCAGATATACATCGGATAAATTTACTATTTACAATCTCTCCCCTATTTCCATACATAAGTATCCCCGCGCCACTTTTCGCACGGCAATTTACCATCACACATTGATCAATCTTCCCACCCTGAGTATATAATGCTCCTTCTAAACAATAAGAAAAGATACAATCTATAATTGTAGGCGAAATTGGATCAAATATAGCTCGACCACCAGCTGTATTTAAAATCAAACAATGGCTTAAGTTAATTCTTGTTCCCTTAGCACGGAATATACCCGCTTTCCCATCTCCATTAAATTGACTATAGGACACATTACAACCTCTTGCACCCGATACATTAATTAAGTCACGTCCAACCAGATTCACTGCTTTCAATAGAGAATGTTTAATCGTAAGAACCCCAAGGCAAACGATGGTCTGCTTTACATATACCCTTGTATGTTTAATCTCTAAAACTCCCATCTCTTCTACAATTAACTTACAATCCAATACAGTTGGAACTGTGATCTGATACTCTTTTTGAATTTTAATTTCGGTTCCTCCCAAATACTGCATTAATTCTTCTTTTTCCGGGTAGCAACTGCTATACGTGCAATCTGCAACATTGGATTTGACTGCACCATGATATAAAATAGCTGCACCATATTCCACCGCCTTGCAGTAACGAAATCTACATCCAAGTATCATAATCTGATCACTGGTATAAATTGCTCCACCATTCTTTGCTTCGCAGTCATAGAATTTACAATCCTTAACCCATCCAGTTCCATTTTGAATAAGCAACGCAGCACCATTATGTACAGTGTAACAATCTTCAAAGGAGGTCTCTTCAATGTTAATTGTATCTCCCCAGAACTTAACAGCTGCATTTACGCTGGATCGACTAATTTTGCATTTTTGAATGGTTAAATTACCATTCTCTTGGATAATTGCTGTACCCCAATTACGACAGTCTATCTCAGAG
>JAEZUR010000050.1 GCA_023420935.1 Bacillota bacterium
GTAAAAGTCATCAATAATTATTATGTCAGGGTATGCATTTAGCACTAGTATTCTGTTTCATAGGAATAAGTTATATATCATTAGGAGTATAACCAAAATAGGGATTACGGAGCTTTTTATATTATGACATAGTGTAGTCAAGTTTACAGTGATATAAAAGAATTATGTTTTTTATCTTTCAGTAGAGAGCAGTTATAAAATTACGATGGGAGAAAAGTCATATGAATGAAAAAATAAGATGCTCTTGGGCAGGTGATACCCCCATATATATAGACTATCATGACAACGAATGGGGTCGTCCTGTTCATGATGATGTCATGTTGTTTGAAATGCTTATTTTGGAAGGAATGCAGGCAGGGCTTACATGGATAACTGTGCTTAAGAAGAGAGAAGCCTTCCGAGAGGCTTTTGATGGATTTGATCCAAATAAGGTAGCACTTTATGGCGATACGAAGATTCAGGAGCTCCTGGCAAACGAAAAAATAATAAGAAATCACTTAAAAATTAACGCAGCAGTGAGTAATGCCAAGGCGTATTTAAGCATTATAGAAGAGTACGGGAGTTTTGATAAATTCATATGGAGATATGTGGATTATGCGCCTATTACAGGTCATTGGGAGAAACAAAGTGATTTGCCCGTAAGCACTCCACTCTCTGATAAGATAAGCAAGGACTTGAAAAAAATGGGCTTTAAGTTTGTTGGTTCAACTATAATATATTCATTCATGCAAGCTATAGGTATGGTAAATGACCATATAACGAATTGTTGTGTATATGATGAGATTAATCAAATGTGATAATAAATAAAGTGCAATCCATAAAAAAACCGGCCTCCCAATCGTTTGTTTTTAGTCTGGCTTTTGGGGGTCGTTTTTAAGTTCTCCTTGGATTGCACTTTTATGTAGATATTGCTTGGGAAATGATGTATAATATTGCCAAATGTCGTTGCTCTCCAGATTACCTGATTGAAGCATACGTCTTGAAGGTTATTTGACAGATGATGATTGAAATGATAACGACTGGCTTACGGAGGAAGGTTTTATGAAGTATAGAAATGAAATTGCTCAATATCAACCGGTAAATGAGCAGGAGCAGCAGGATCAAAAAGTTATCTTAAATTATATAGAGAATTATGGTAATCATGTTTTACTGAGAGAGAATGAAATTGCACATGTTACAAGCTCCGGATTTATTATGAATAAAAATTTAAATAAGGTATTGTTAGTGCATCATAATATTCGAGGTGTCTGGTCCTGGACCGGTGGACATGCAGATGGGGATGAAGATCTATTGTATGTGGCATTGAAGGAAGCAGTGGAGGAGACGGGTATTACTGACATTCATCCATTGTCGAAGCAAATAGCTTCCATTGATATACTTCCGGTTTATGGACACGTGAAAAAGTCCCAATATGTGAATGCACATCTGCACTTATCGATTGCATATTTATTAATTGCAGAAGAGAATAGCGAAGTGCGTATTTGCTCGGAGGAAAATAGCGGAGTAGAATGGTTCTCTGTTGATCGTTTTACGAACGAGCATTTTGATAAAAATGATGTATATTTGTATCACAAGCTGATTGATTTTTCACATAAGCATCGAAATGATGAAGACCACAAATAAAGAAGATGTTGTTGAGGAGAAGATTATGTTACCCACTAGAAAACAGGCACATGTGATATTAGAAGAGGCTTATCATAATAATCCAGGCCCATGGAGAGAGCATTCTATCGTAGTTGCAAAGTGTGCAGCTATCATCAGCCATCATTGTGAGGAGTTGAATGAGGAAAAGGCATATATCCTTGGGCTTTTACATGATATCGGTCGAAGGGAAGGAGTAACCTATCTCGCACATGTAATTGATGGATATCGTTATCTGATGAATCTGGGATATGATGAGGCGGCACGTATCTGTATCACACATTCCTTTGCGGAGAAAGACATTCATTCGTATATCGGACTGGTAGACGTCCCTGAGAGTGACGTTCATGAGATTACATTGTTACTCGATGGATATCAGTATGATGATTATGACCGATTAATCCAATTATGTGACAGTATCGCACTGCCGGAGGGACCGGTTAAGATAGAGATAAGAATGAATGATGTAAAGCAAAGATATGGGGCTTATCCAACGAGTAAATGGAATAAGCATATGGAGTTAAAAGAGTATTTTGAACAGAAAACCGGATTGGATCTGGATGATTTACATATTGATTAATATAGATGGATGAGACAGGCTAGAATGATGAAAAATGTTTATAGAAACGGGAATGAAGTTAGCGGAGGAACAAATTGAATACTCAAATCTTTATTGTATTATTCTTAAATTTTATCATCACAATCATCGGGACATTAGCTTATTCTGTTAGGCTGGTTGGTGTAAGAACAGGAAAGATAGCAGTTACTTACTCTGTATTTAATATCCTGACTTTAATATCAAGAATAGCGGTAACGTTTCAATTGCCAATATTAACAAAGTATGTCGAGCGTAACAACAACTCAGGTAATCTACTTAATCTATTTAATATGATTATCGTAGTGTCAGGAATTGCAACCTTTGTTGGGGCTTTTCTGATACCCACCTTTCAAAGAATATTCTATAAGGGGGTATTGCGATTTTCTGTTGAAAAATCCTTACCTCGACTTATCCTTCATAGTTTTTCAAAAACAGGACTTAATTATATGAGGGAATGTATCGCTATTCCTGTGGCAACGAATATAACAAAGATTAAGTATAGAAGACTACCGATCAGGATTGTGATTTTTAATTTAATTGCTGTTTCATTAATTACTGTCGGGACGCTGGCTCCAATTTACGCCGGAATAATCGCACCGGACCTAAGAGCTACCTGCATAACATAATCCTCGATCATCAACGGTGTGG
>JAEZUR010000082.1 GCA_023420935.1 Bacillota bacterium
ATTTACTACCGCATCCGGAACAAGTGCCTTTATATCTTCTGAAATCTTATTATTTCTTTGCAATATTTCAATCATTGTTAGGTCGGCCTCATAACCAATGAATATATCAATAAATGTCGTTCTGGCAGAGACTCTGGTGCGATATGTATCGAAGTATTGATAAAGCTCATAATTAGCAGTAAGAGCACTTAATATCTTTTGTGACACAGTTTCATCCGTGCATTTGTCCAGTAATGAATAAGCACTACGCTTGATAGGATCCAGACTCAAATAAAAGGTATAACCAATGATAACAAGACAGATTATATACTGAAATTTGTATATTCCCATCACATTAGGAAACAGGCAAATCAGCGTCATGATCACAAGCGATACCATTAATTGTAGGCCCTCATTCATACAATCTACAATTTGGGATTTTATGATTCCATTGTTACTACTGCTTTTCCTTCTCAAAGTCATAATAATTACAACATCATATATTACAACAGCTATTGGATAGGCAAACTCTAACAAACCAAAAGAAACTTCTTGATCTGCATTGATAAAATCATTCACAGATAACACTGCAAGTATGATAAGGTTAACATCTTGAATAATAAAGCCTGCGAAGGTCCCGAGTGCCTCAAATTTGCCCAATCCGTATTCATATTCATAGGACTTGTTATCCGCCTGTCTTTTCAACACCAAAGCATACATCCCCAATACAACTGTAGAACCAATGTTACTGACAACTTGAATTAAAAACAAAAGCGAATGCGAAGTAAAATATAGATAAGTCATAAAACCCAGAGCAAGAACACCAGTTAATAAGAAATTCAATAAAGTTAATTTGAATAGCGCCTTGTAGTCATCCTTTTGCTCTATCATAACCATTTCCTCCAACTAATGCCAAAAAACATAATTTCATGAAATAAATAAAGCAATCGTCAGTACCGATTACTTATTAGCAATATAAGTACAAATATCCTTTACTGTTGTCAGCGAAACGACATCCCATTCATTAATGTTGATTTGATACTTATCTTCCAGTATACAGATGAGTCTAATTATCTCAAACGAATCTAGCTCTAAATCTGTTTTGATAGCGGTATCTCCTGTAACCTCAATTGTTGGTGCAAAATTCTCATTGATAATATTAATGATTTCAATAAGCATATTAAATCTCTCCTCTTTTAATCTTTTTGCTTGCTGTTTTGGGAAACTCTTTATCATAAAACACTACACTTTCAATTTGTTTATAGGAAGCTAAATGCTTGTTCAATTCGTTAATTTTTTTACGTATTATTCCTTGATCACAATCTGAATAGATCTTGGCTGTCAACTTTCCATTTTGCTCACATATAACAATCTCTTTAATCTCTTCAATTTTCATAAATTCAAATTCAAGTTCTTCCGGGCTTATATTCTTCCCATTGGGCAAGATAATTAAATTCTTTTTTCTTCCAGATAAATATACATAATTGTCTTCAATATATCCTAGATCTCCGGTTAAAAACCATTCCCCATCAAAGGCTTGTGCTGTAGCCTCGGGATCCTTGTAGTACCCCATAAATAGGTAGGAGCTTTTAAACAACAGCTCACCGTCTTTTACTTTCCCTTCGGAATTCGCATTAATTCGTCCAATACTTCCAGGGCGATTATCATCATTTGGATTAACCGTAATAGATCCCACGGTTTCTGTAAGTCCATATCCGTTTAATACCAAGACATCCAAATCTTGCATCCGTTTTGCAATGTCATTATTCAAAGGCGCTCCACCGATGACAATGATTCGTAAATTTCCACCAAATAATTGGCTAAAAGCCTGTTTACGTGCCATAAGATAATCGAAGCTGTTAATTTTCATGAGTTCTTGTGCTGTATTCTCAATGATTTTATCAAAATAAGCCAGCACGGCTGGTACTAAGAATATATAATATGGCCTGGCTTGCTGCATTTCAGTCAAAAGATGCTTTAGTCCTGCAGATATAAAAATATTTCCTCCATTATACATGGATAAAAGCACCTGATTAGCAAATGGAATCATATGATGGAATGGTAACATTAAATACATCGTGTCTTTCACCTTAAGACTATAGGAAAAATAAAGATTAGTACGTAATAAATTAATTTGTGAATGCATCACACCCTTTGGTTTCCCCGTAGTCCCGGAGGTATAAAACAGATAGGACAGTTCTGTACCGTCAGTAACCGGTAATGCAACCTCCTCTTCACAACTCTGATAAGTCTCCGTATCTGCTTCTATGCAAATTGTATGTTTTACATTCTTGTTATGTTCTGTTATATAATCACAAACCGACTGATTAAAGGCAGAATAAACCAAACAGGCTGTATCGCTATGCTCCACCATATAAGCTTTTTCCTGCGTTGTTGCCATATTATCCAACATAACCAAAACATTACCTGACAGTGGTATCGCATAGCTCCACACAAGGCAGTAGTATGAATTTTCCGATACAAAAGATACCTTGCTATTCGTAATTCCCTTAAGAATGAGTGACTTTGCAACAGCTGTGACCTGTTTTGAAAACTCAGAATAGGTAATCGAATTCATCTTCCCATCTTTCATAAAAGAAAAGGCCGGTTTATCACCGTAACATTCTGTAGTTAAAGAAAGCAATTCCCTGATTGTCGAAATGTTTTCGAACATAATAATCCTCCATTCAGCCGATACTTTTACGCTATCCTATTTTTTCTGTTCTACAATCCATTTATCATCTATCATATTTATTATCATATTTTCCATTTTCTGATGAACTTCTACAACTTCTTGCTCATTGAAATAGTTCTCCCAATACATATAATGATAGGTTATGGTTGTCCAATCAAGATAATCTGATATATAGATCGTTAAAGGTAATGAGTCAGTTTCGCAGCGGTGATAATTCAATGTAGCAAAGGAAATAGAAGGCTCTTTATCGGTACAAAAATAAGAAAAGGAAAGCTGCGGAATATATTTTCCGTATTTTTTTACGGTTTGTTCCGATAATATTCTAGTATTCCAATCATAATTATTGTGCCTGTAATAATCAAAAGACTGTTTATGAACTGACTCAAGTAAATCGCTAAGGTTTTGATATCTATCAAAATCAAAGATAAACGGAAGTGTAGTTTCATAGATACCCAAACTGTTTTTATCATTTTTCCCTAATCGGTTTGCTATCGGAATCTCAATACAAAAACGCTTGCAACATGTCTTCTCACTCAAAATCTGCGCCAGAACTGTAACAATCAAACAATATGAC
>JAEZUR010000102.1 GCA_023420935.1 Bacillota bacterium
CCTCCATTGACAGCCATGAGTCCAAATGTAAATGATACAGGAATATATCCTATTGCAATGGGGAGTCCCCGTTTTAACCCATGTTTAAATTCTTTTTGGTTGTTTAATGATGTATTCATAAGATTCCCCCGTTGGAATAGATTGGTTCGACTATTATAGCACTAAAATTTTTGCAAAACAAGTACTTGCTATCTTAGTTAGTATGGTAAAACCATGGTAAATATGGTATAATCATTAACGAAAATATAACAATTTCGGGATTGTTGATCTAAACATTTTGGTAATTTATATAGTGAAAATATGTATTTACAAGAAAAGAGGTAGAAATGTTAATTACATTTGATCAAAAACAAAAAAGTTTTATATTACAAGGAAAAAATACAACCTATATTATTAAATTATTAAACAATCGCTATTTAGCCCATATATACTGGGGGAAGAAGATAGCATCTCCGAATATAGAAGATATGTATTATAATGTTGAGCGCTGTTCCTTTTCTGCCAATGTAGAAGAGGATGGAAAGGATCTGCAGGATCAGATCTTTACATTAGACACTATGCCAAATGAATATCCTAGTTATGGAACTTCTGATCTACGTATGCCTGCAGTACACATACAATTAGAAAATGGTAGTCGTATTGTAGATTTTCGTTATGATTCCTACGAAATTGTAGCTGGAAAACCACCACTAAGGGGACTTCCATCTGTATATGCGGATCATATTGAGGAAGCAACAACTCTTCATATCACATTAAAGGATGCTATCACCAATTTGAAATTAATATTATCCTATAGTGTGTTTGCAGATCATGACGTAGTAATTCGTTCTGCCAGACTGTTGAATGAAGGGAATGAGACAATTAAAATATTACGTGCATTAAGCATGAGTATGGATTTTGCAGATTATAATTATGATATCATCACACTCTCTGGAAGCTGGGCGAGAGAACGCCACTTAGTAAAAAGACCTGTGGTAAGGGGAACCCAGTCCATCGAAAGCCGTAGGGGTGCCAGTGGTCATTCGGAGAATCCTTTTATGGCGTTGGTTAGTAAAAATGCAACAGAAACAACAGGAGAAGCATACGGATTTAGTTTTGTCTACAGCGGTAACTTTTTAGCAAGTGTAGAAGTGGATCAGTATGATACTATGAGGGTATCCATGGGGATAAATCCATTTGATTTTTCATGGAAGTTAGAACCAGAAGAAGAGTTTATAACACCAGAAGTAGTTATGGCATATTCAAGTGAGGGAATTGGCAATATGTCAAGAACCTACCACAACTTATATCGTAATCGTTTGGCTAGAGGAAAATATCGTAATCAGGTTCGACCAATTGTAATTAATAATTGGGAAGCTACCTATTTTGACTTTAATGCAGACAAGATTATTAATATCGCCAAGCAAGCCAAGGAACTAGGCATGGAAATGATGGTTTTGGATGATGGATGGTTTGGTCATAGAGATTCCGATAATAGTTCATTAGGAGACTGGTATGTAGATAAACGTAAACTACCAGATGGCATTGGACATTTAGCCGAAGAAGTTACAAAACTTGATATGAAGTTTGGGCTTTGGTTTGAACCGGAAATGATCTCACCAGATAGCAATTTATATCAGACTCATCCAGATTGGTGTTTGCATGTGCCAGAGAGACATCGTTCTTTAGGTAGAAATCAATTGGTACTTGATTATTCAAGAGAAGATGTCCAAAAAGAAGTCATAAAAATGCTGTCTGAAATTCTAGGTAATGCACCGATTTCATATGTAAAGTGGGATATGAATCGTAATATGACAGAGATAGGATCAGCTAAGTTACCATATGATCGTCAGGCAGAAACAGCACATCGCTATATATTAGGATTGTATCATGTATTAGAAGAGATAACTAGTTTGTATCCAGACGTACTATTTGAAAGCTGTTCTGGTGGTGGTGGAAGATTTGATCCAGGAATGCTCTATTATATGCCACAAAATTGGACTAGTGATGATACTGATGGAGTGGAGCGTTTGAAAATCCAATATGGAACTAGTATGGTTTATCCAAGTAGTGTAATGACAGCACATGTATCAGCAGTACCAAATCATCAAACAGGTCGTATTGTGCCTCTTTCCTTCCGCGGGCATGTAGCAATGGCTGGGAATTTTGGTTATGAATTGGATGTGACGCAGATGTCACCAGAAGAAAAAGAAAAAGTGAAAGAGCAGATTGCAATTTACAAGGAGATAAGGCCAGTCGTGCAATTTGGAGACTTCTACCGACTCTTAAGTCCGTTCGAGGATAAATTCACTTCCTGGATGTATGTAACAGAAGATAAATCGGAAGCGGTGGTATTCTTCTATAAAATATTAGCCACTCCAAATGCACCATTGATACGTTTTACGTTGGAAGGTCTCAACCCAGAGTATCATTACTCTGTCAGTGGTTATGATTCTATCATAAGTGGAGAACAGATGATGAACTTTGGATTGAATGTACCTTCCCAGTTAGCATGGGGTGACTTTACCAGTATGCTATGTCATTTAAAAGCTATCGATGCGAAATAATATTAGTTATGAAGCAAACTATTTATAAAGTATTCTGTTGCACCTGACAATGGGATTTGATCACTATATGCTGCTACAAGCTTACGCTGTGGCAGCTTTTCTTTTGTGCTTAAAATCACCAGATCTCTATCGTTTTTGTCCATACAATAATCTGGAACAAATGCAATGCCTAGGCCTATTTTGGCTAGATCAATTAACAAGTCATTACTACTTAACTCAATGGCGGGTGCTAAATCAAGCTGATTCTGTAAAAACAAATTATGAAGAAACTCGCTGGTTGTAGAATGCTTTTCTAACATTAAGATGGGATACGTATTTAATTCTTCTAACGATAGCATTCTGTGTTCTAAATCATGAAATGCATCTCGGCTTGCAATAAATACATCAGAAAATTCACGAATTGCTTTAGCGTTCTGAAGATTATTAAGCTTTGCATTAGGAGAGTTGGCAACTATTAGATCCACTTGATTGCTTTCTAATAAATCAACACATTGCAAAGATGTGCCATTGCTCACCTTAATATGAACATTAGGGTATTCTTTGTGGAATTTATTCAGATATGGTACTAAAAAATAACGACAGATGGTATCACTAGCACCGATACGAAGTTGTCCACCATTTAAGGACTTTGCCTCTAAAATTTGGCTTTCTCCTCTGGAGATCAGATTGATAGCAGGTTCAATATGCTTAAAGAGTAGGTCGCCTTCTTTCGTTAATTTTACTTTCTTGGTACTTCGAATAAATAAGGTTTGATTCAGGCGTTTCTCTAATACTTTGATGGACTGACTGACCGCCGACTGAGAGATGAATAGCTCTTTTGAGGCCTCAGAGAAACTAAGCGTTTTTGCTACATGATAGAAAACTTTATATAATTCATAATTAATATCCATGATAAAACCTCTTTTCCAATAGCGAGATTAAGTTTATAAGTAGTGCTTATTAAATAATATAACATACTTCGAAAATTTCTACAATCACAACAAAATTGCTGGAATTCTTGCTTGGTTTTTAGGCTGATTGCAATTTGACACTGAAATTAAACTATAGTATGATTAAATAGGTATAGATTCGTGAAAAATATCATGATGTTACGAAGGAATACAAGAGTAAACTCTATTAGATAAGGGTTTTACCTTGTAGTTAACTATAAAATGATGCCGCTAGGATGGCAGATGGGAGCGAAAATGATAAGTACAGTAGTTTCGGTAGGACTTCCAGTTGAAGAAGTTTTAAATATTTATAAAAGAACCTTAACACCCCTAACGTTAAGTGGAAAAGAAAAAAGATTTTGTATTGTATCCGGCTTGTATGGTGATGAATTGGAAGGTCAATTTGTGTGTTATGAATTGATGCGTCGAATTAATGCAAAGCCAGAATGTCTAAAGGGAATTATTGATATTTATCCTGCGGTAAATCCATTGGGTATGGAAGCGATTACAAGAGGAATTCCAACTTTTGATTTAGATATGAATCGAAGTTTTCCGGGAAATGAAGATGGTGATATGGTAGAACGTATCGCTGCCAAGGTCGTGGAAGAAATTATCGGAGCAGATATGTGTCTGGATCTGCATGCCAGCAATATCTTTATTAGAGAAATTCCACAGGTGCGTTTGAGTGATGAAAATGTAGCAGCTTTATCTGAATATGCGAAAATGTTAAATGTAGATTTTGTGTGGGCATACGAGTCACCTACTGTATTAGAATCTACCTTGGTACATACTCTAAATAAGCTAGGGGTACCTACCTTAGCAGTGGAAATGGGAGTAGGAATGCGTATTACACAAGAATATGGTATGCAGCTTGTGGATGGTATTTTATGTTTGTTAAATAAAATAGGTATATGGGACGGAGAAACCATTACGCCAAAAGAACCAATGGTATCAACAGAAGGGGAAGTTGAATATGTACATGCAGAAGCATCCGGTATTTTTCTGCCTGCTATTGAACATTGGAAAGGAATAAAAAAAGGAGATACCGTTGGAGATATTATTAATTCTCTGACTGGTAAAGTAGAACATCATATTACAGCTCCTTGTGATGGCATGGTTTTCTCGTTAAGAGAGTACCCAGTTGTTTATGAGGGTTCCTTAATCGCTCGAATTTTAGGAGGTGCTGTTTAATGAAAAAAGAAATTATATATTCGTTGCAGGCGCCTTATCGTGAGCCGTTAAACATCTACGGATATCGATTTGGTAAAGGAGAAAAGGCAGCGTGTATTATCGGGCCAACCAGAGGAAATGAAATACAGCAGTTATATGTATGTTCCCAACTAATTAAAACCCTTACTAATCTTGAGAAAACAGGAGCAATTGTGGCGCAGAATGAGATATTAGTAATTCCTTCTGTAAACCATTTCTCCATGAATATTGAAAAACGTTTTTGGGCAATGGACAATTCAGATATTAATCGTAGGTTTCCAGGAAATGCTCATGGTGATACAACCCAAAGAATTGCAGCCGGTATTTTTGATGCAGTAAAAGGGTACAGTTATGGAATTCAGTTTGCTAGTTTTCATACACCAGGTGATTTCATTCCTCATGTTCGTATGATGGAAACAGGTCATCATAGTACAAGTTTAGCGAATCTGTTTGGTTTGCCATTTGTTGTAACAAGAAAACCGGAACCAGTAGATACAGCAACTCTCAATTATAATTGGCAGATGTCTGGCACCAATGCATTTTCTGTGTATACCAATGCTACGGATACCATTGATGAGAAATCAGCTTCCCAGGCGGTTTCTTCTGTACTTCGCTTCTTAACTAGAATGGGAATCATTAAATATAATTGTCATAGTGGTTATATTGCATCCGTTATTGAAGAACATAGTTTAATGCCAATACGTTCTGAGGTATCGGGAATTTATCGCAAATTAAAGAATCCCGGGGATGAAGTGAAATTTGGTGATGTATTGGCTGAGATTGTTGACCCAATGGAAGGTGAAGTAATATCCCAAATAACCTCACCTAGTGATGGAATTATTTTCTTTGCTCATATTAAGCCATTGGTTATACAAAATTGTGTAGTTTACCAACTGATTCGAAGAATGCATGAATAGCTTGACTTAAATAGAAAATAGATTACAATTATACTATATTAACTAATGTGGAGGTATTGGAGTGAATTCAGCAAAAAAGACGTTAAAGGAACAAGGGATTAAACCTAAAAAAGATCCCAAAAAAGAAGGTGTTAAGCCAAGTGGATTAAGAACTAAGATAATTGTTGGAGTAACAACTGCTATCATAGTAATACTAAGTATATTAATCGGTTATGAGCAACTTCACCGACCTTTGATCGTGAAGGTTGGCGATTCTAAAGTTTATCTAGATGAAATGATGTATTCTATCTTTTCTAGTGAAGCACAAGGAAGTTATTATTCGCAATTACTTGGAGATGCAGAAAGCTATTGGAATATGGATGCTGGTGATGGCAAGACAATGAGAGATGCAGCAAAACAAGAGGTTCTTGATAATACAATTAAGAATGAAGTGTTATATCAAGAAGCAGAGAAAGCTGGGTATAAGATAACAGATGAAGATAGAAAGGGTACTGCAACCCAAGTTGAATCATTGATGGGATCCTTAACAGAAGATCAAAAAGCAAAGACAGAATTTACAGATGCTAGTTTAACGGAAGTATTAAATAGAATGGCAGTTGCAAATCGTTATAGAAAAGATTTGATTGATGGGTTTGATATTGATGATGAAGCTATCAAGGCTGGTGTAGATTATGATGAATATAGACAGTATGATGTTCAAGTTTACCGAATTGCTACAACCAAGACAGATGACAAAGGTGCATCCACTCCGATGTCAGATGCAGAGAAGAAAGAAGCTTATAATAAAATAGAAACACTTTATGAAACTGCCAAAACAGCAGATGATTTTACCAAGTTAATCGCAGAAGATGATAAAGAGAATCCAATTAGTTTTATCGCAGATTCTAACTTTACAACATCAGGAGATTGGACTTATGGTGATGATGCCAAAGAGCAGGTTATGAAATTAGAAAATGATAAAATGTCTGGAATTATTGAAGCAGAAGGTAGTTATATTTTTGTTAAAATGGTAAATAATAATTCAAGCGAAAGTTATGACCAAGCTGTTAAAAGCGCTATTACAGAACAAGAAACTGCTAAGTTTGATGAAGAATATAATAAAATAATAAAGAATTATAATGTCAAAGTATACAATAATGAATGGAACAAGATTAAGTTCGGAACAGTTACTGTATAGTATAAGAATTGGACGGAGACCGTGATGGGTATCCGTCCTTTCTCTTATAGAAAAGCTTATCTAGTTCTTCTTGGCTCATATAGTTGATAAGCTGAACTAATGAATATATTAAATTATATTAATTTTATTTATAAAATTAAATGTGTTATGATAGGTATAATGAATGATAAGACAATGAGTTATGGATCGCACATAGGAGGTAAGTTATGAGTAACGTTAAGAGAATTTATGTTGAGAAAAAAGCAGATTTTGCTGTACGTGCAAAAGAATTGAAAAGTGAGATCAAGACGTATTTAGGAATAAAAACATTAACAGGAGTTCGTGTACTAATCCGTTATGATGTGGAGAATGTAAGCGAAGAAACATATAAGAAAGCCCTAGGTATTGTATTCTCTGAGCCACCGGTGGATGTGCTTTATGAAGAAAATTTTTCTGTTCAAGCAGGAGATAAGACATTTTCAGTAGAATATCTTCCTGGTCAGTTTGATCAGAGAGCAGATTCAGCAGAACAATGTGTAAAATTATTGCATGAGGCAGAAGAGCCAATTATACGTTCAGCAACTACTTATATCTTATCTGGTGAAGTATCTGATGAGGATTTTGAAAGAATTAAGGCATATTGTATTAATCCAGTAGATTCAAGAGAAACCAACGAAGTAAAACCAGAAACATTGGTGGATGTATTTGAGGATCCTGCAGATGTCATTATCTTTGATGGCTTTAAAGATATGGCAGAAGCAGAATTAAAAGACTTATATGATTCCTTGAATCTTGCTATGACATTCAAGGATTTCCTTCATATTCAGAAATATTTTAGTGCAGAAGAAAAAAGAGATCCATCTATGACAGAAATTCGTGTATTAGATACTTACTGGTCTGATCACTGCCGTCATACTACCTTCTTAACAGAGCTTAAAAATGTACAGTTTGAAGATGGCTTCTATCATGAACCAATCCTTGCCACCTATGAACAATATTTAGCAGATAGAAATGAAATCTTTAAAGGAAGAACTGATAAGTTTGTCTCTTTAATGGATATTGCATTAATGGCAATGAGAAAATTAAAAGCAGATGGCAAATTAGAAGACATGGAAGTTTCAGATGAAATCAATGCTTGTTCTATCGTTGTGCCAGTAGAAATCGATGGAAAAGAAGAAGAATGGCTTGTATTCTTTAAAAATGAAACTCATAACCACCCAACAGAAATTGAACCTTTCGGTGGTGCTGCAACTTGTCTTGGTGGAGCAATTCGTGATCCATTATCAGGACGTGGTTATGTATATCAGGCAATGCGTGTGACAGGAGCAGCCGATCCGACTGTTTCTCTAAAAGATACCCTTCAAGGTAAATTATCTCAGAAGAAGATAGTAAAAGGTGCAGCTGCTGGTTATAGTTCTTATGGTAACCAGATTGGTCTAGCAACTGGTTTAGTAAGCGAAGTCTATCATCCAAATTACGTAGCAAAACGTATGGAGATTGGCGCAGTCATGGGTGCTGCTCCAAGAAAAAATGTAATCCGTGAGAATTCTGATCCGGGAGATATCATTATTTTACTTGGTGGTAGAACGGGACGTGATGGATGCGGTGGTGCAACTGGTTCCTCTAAAGTTCATACAACAGAATCCATTCATACTTGTGGCGCTGAAGTTCAGAAGGGTAATGCTCCTACTGAACGTAAAATTCAAAGATTATTCCGTCGTGAAGAAGTTAGTTCCATTATCAAAAAATGTAATGATTTTGGTGCAGGTGGTGTATCGGTTGCCATTGGTGAATTAGCAGACGGACTTCACATTTATTTAGATAATGTACCAAAGAAATATGCAGGTCTTGATGGAACAGAATTGTCTATCTCTGAATCACAGGAAAGAATGGCAGTTGTTGTAGACCCAAAAGATGTAGATAAAATGCTTGCCTTTGCAGAAGAAGAAAACTTAGAAGCGGTAGTAGCGGCCGAAGTTACAAAAGAACCAAGATTAGTGATGATATGGAGAGGTAAAGAAATCGTGAATGTAGCACGTGCTTTCCTTGATACCAACGGAGCTCATCAGGAAACGGACGTTACGGTTACTATGCCATCCAAAGAAGAGAATTATCTTGCAAAAGAAGTGAAGGTTAATGATTTTAAGAAGGCATGGTTAGATAACTTAAGTGATTTAAACGTGTGCTCCCAGAAGGGACTTGTTGAAATGTTTGATAGTTCCATAGGTGCAGCAAGTGTATATATGCCATATGGTGGTAAATATCAATTAACTCCAACTCAGTCTATGATTGCAAAATTACCAGTGTTAAAAGGAAAATGTGATACAGTAACCATGATGAGTTATGGATTTGATCCTTACCTATCAAGCTGGAGTCCATACCATGGTTCTGTTTACTCAATTCTTTCTTCTGTAGCAAAAATTGTTGCAGCTGGTGGTGATTACTCCAAGATTCGATTTACATTCCAGGAGTATTTTAGAAGACTTGGAACAGACCCGAAACGTTGGGGAGAACCAATGGCAGCTTTATTAGGTGCATACGATGCCCAGATGAAATTAGGTCTTCCATCTATTGGTGGTAAAGATAGTATGTCTGGAACCTTTCATGAAATTGATGTTCCTCCTACTCTTTGTTCCTTTGCGGTTGATATTGCAAAAGTTCAAGATATCGTTACACCAGAATTAAAAAAGGCTGGTAATAGATTAGTAAAATTCGATATTGAAAAGGATCAATATGACCTTCCTGTATACCAACAGGTTATGGATTTATATACTAAGATCACAAACTTGGTGAAAGATAAAGTGCTAGTTGCTACTTATGCAATCGGTTTTGGTGGTATAGCAGAAGCGGTTAGTAAAATGGCATTTGGTAACAAACTAGGTGTAAAAGTTTGTGATAAATTAGATGCAAGCTTTTTCTTCAAGCCAGAATATGGTTCAATTATTGCAGAAGTAGCAGAAGAAGATTTAACTAAGCTTGAAGCAGCTGGAGTTACATTTACTCGTTTCGGTAAAGTTCTTGCAGAACCTGAGTTTGTTTGTGGTGATATAAAAATAACGATGGAGGAAGCTCTTGCAGCTTGGACAGGAAAGTTAGAAAAAGTATTCCCTACTCGTTCTGATGTGGAGCAAAAAGAATTAAAAGCCAACTTATTTGATGCTAAGACAGTTTATGTAGCAAAGAATAAGATTGCAAAACCAAAGGTGTTTATTCCAGTGTTCCCAGGAACCAACTGTGAGTATGATTCCATGAAGGCATTCGAAGCAGCTGGTGCTCAGGTTCAAACAGTCGTATTTAAGAACATGACAGAAAACAATATTAAAGATTCTGTTGATCAGTACGAAGCAGCTATCAAAGAATCTCAGATTCTTATGTTCCCAGGTGGATTCAGTGCTGGAGATGAACCAGATGGTTCTGCTAAGTTCATTGCATCTGTATTCCGTAATGCAAGAATCAAAGATGCGGTAAATGATTTGTTAAAACAAAGAGATGGTCTTGTACTCGGTATCTGTAATGGATTCCAGGCGTTAATCAAATTAGGTTTGGTTCCTTATGGCGAGATTACAGAGATTACAGAAGATTCACCGACTTTAACAACCAATAGCATTGGTCGCCATATATCCAAATCTGTGTATACCAAAGTGGTTACCAATAAATCACCATGGCTTGCACAAGCTGAACTTGGTGGTGTGTATTCTGTTCCCGCTTCTCATGGAGAAGGACGCTTTGCAGCCAATGAAGCTTGGATTAAGAAATTATTTGAAAATGGTCAAATAGCAACCCAATATGTTGACTTGAATGGAAATCCTACTATGGATGAAGACTTTAATCCAAATGGTTCTTTCTACGCAATTGAAGGTATCACTAGCCCAGATGGTCGTGTACTTGGTAAGATGGCTCACTCAGAACGTAGAGGTGATGGAGTTGCTCTTAATATTACAGGTAACCAGAATCAATTAATCTTTGAATCAGGTGTGGCATACTATAAATAGAATTAGGAAGTTATTAAATAGGAGCATTACTCTATAGCTAAACCAAAGCTTAGGAGTAATGCTCCTTCCTTTTAATTCAACGAGTAACTCTGTTTCACATGCATCCAGAAGAATGAAAACAATCCATTTGTATTCTTGCAAAAGGAAACTTTTCGTAATATAATTAATATATTCAGTAATCGGCCGATGTAACCGATTCACCACAGGAAGAATAGGAACCAGATGATTGCAGGTGTCCAATTTGCGGGGGTGCAAAGGACAGCTTTGTTTTAACTTAGAAGCTATATGAGGTGAAGTAAGTGTGTAAATTTGATATAACAGATAGAGATTTTAATCCTACCATTTTGTTTGCGTGTAAGTCAAGAATGACAGAAACATGCGATTATCATGATCATGATTTTGCAGAGATAACCTATATCCTATCGGGTAAAGGTAAGTATCGCATTGATGGTAACATCTACGAAGTGGAAGCAGGAGATGTGATTATGTGTAATCCCGGGGTGAAGCATCAAAATGTTGAGGTGAATGCGGACGAACCTACCGTAGAGTTTTTTACAGGTTTTACAGATTTTCAGTTTAATAATATGCCTCCTAATTCCATTTTGTTTCGCGACGGGCACCATATTATGAAAACCACCGCGTTGATGAAACAGGAGATTTCCAAGCATTGTTATGAAATGGTAGCAGAGCATGAAGGGTGTCAACTAGGAAAATATTTTATGCTGAAAGCTCATTTGATTCAAATCATATTGTTAATTATTCGTGAAATATCAGAGCCAGCTCAAGTGCAAAAGGGATGTACATTTGAAACCTATAATAGAAACTATGCGGTTAAGAGAATTATTAATTATCTGAATGAAAACTTTGAGGAGAAGATTTCGCTGGATCAGATCGCTCATAATATGTATCTGAGTCCGGTGTATATTTCTAAGATTTTTAAAGAAGAGACAGGGGATTCACCGATTAATTATTTGATCAAAATAAGACTAGAAAAAGCAAGAGATATCCTCATGAGTGGAGACGGTGGTAGCATCAAAAATATTGCCAACAGTGTGGGTTATGATGATGTATATCATTTTAGCAAATTATTTAAAAAGTATTATGGAATCTCACCACTGTACTACAAAAAATCACTTGGATAATCATATTAGGGTGTTGCGCTACTACCATAAGAAATCACTTTGCGTAGAAGGGCTTCACCCTTTTTATTTGGAAGTGTTTTTTAGGCATCCAGTATAGATAAAACTTACAAAAACTCTATGAAAAATAAATTTTAATTGTGCATTAAATTGTAATAATTTGTGGTAAACTACATATAAATATGAGAGTGTAGAATAGAGGGTGAGAAGTATGAACTTGTATGAGGCAATTTTTACAAGAAAATCAGTGAGACATTATAAAATGGAGCCAATAGAGAAAAAAGTAATGGATAATATGATGAAGTATGCCAATACCTTGGACATGTTAGCGGAACATCATAAAGTCCAGTTTCAGATTGTTGAAAATCTGAAAGTCAAACCAGCGTTAAATGGTAATTTTACTGTGAAAGCTCCATACTATCTTGTGTTAACTTCTCTACAGAATGAAGACTATCTTATTAATGCAGGTTATCTTATGGAGCAGGTTGCGTTATACTTAACCACCAAAGGCATTGGCTCCTGTTTCTTAGGTGCCTATCGTACGAACCTTGATTTGGAAGAAGGTTATGTAGCAGCAGCAGTACTTGCTTTTGGGAAAACAGAAAGTAATATTTACCGAGATGCTAAAAAGTTTAAGCGCTTACAACTGAATGAATTGTGCACTTATAAAGCTAACGTTGGCGAAAATGTAAAAGTAATGTTACAAGCGGCTAGGCTGGCACCATCAGCGATGAATAATCAACCATGGCGATTTGTGGTCTATGAGAATCGAATTCATATCTTCTGTAAAAAAGACCTGACATTTATGAAACAATACAAATCATTACACTATATTGATATTGGAATCACACTGGCTAATCTGATCTTAGCAGCAGAAGAGTTGTGGTTAAATGTAGAAATGATGAAGTCAGAAAACATAGCTGAGAAGAGTTTTAAGAAGAATGAATATATGTTAACTGTCAAAATTGCTTCATAAATGTATAAATTTGATAAATAATATAAAAAATACATTGAATTAAAAAAACATTTCACAAAAGTGTTGACAACTAAATTAGAATGTATTATACTATGTCTTGTCTTTGAGGCACAAACTCAAAGATAACACATAAAATGCACGAGTGGCTCAGTGGTGGAGTATCGCCTTGCCAAGGCGAGGGTCGCGGGTTCGAATCCCGTCTCGTGCTTATCTAAAATGATTGGGAAGTCTTATTTTATAGGGCTTCCCAATTTTTTTA
>JAEZUR010000127.1 GCA_023420935.1 Bacillota bacterium
TATATTATCTGTATAGTCAATTAACTCCTGTGCAAAATCTGCCCCAATTAAATCTGGTAGATCACCGCCAACTTCATAGCTTAATGAAAGCTTACCGTCTGAAAATGCACCTGCACCAGAAAAGCCAGTTGTAATATTACATGGTTTACAATTTACGCATTTCTTTGTCACTTCTTTTGGACATTTTCGTTTCTCGATGCTGCTTCCCTTTTCCACCATTAATATTTTCTTATTACTTCCTTTGCGAATTAACTCTAATGCAGTAAAGATACCAGCAGGACCTGCCCCAACAATTACAACATCATACATAAACAATTCTCCTTTCATAAAAAACAAACCAACTACCATTATCTTATCATATAAGTATCCCTTTGTGGAAAACTTATAGTCAACTGATACGGCAGTTGGTAGAAACATTCATCCATTTTATGAATTTATATATGTTTAGTCCTATAGGATTTTATTATACGAAGGAGCAAAAGTCAAGTTTAAAATAGTGGTTATTGTGAAATCTATCCGTAACTTTATTATAATTGAAACCTTTACTACTGCCTAGATTACTGTTATAATTTAAGTAATAATTAATGTGTACTCAACCCTGATTCCACATGGTAAAGGAGAAGCTTCATGGAATTTTATTATCGTATGTTTGATAATGGCACCTTTTGTATTACATCCTATAAGGGAGATTCAGAGCACATTGTAATACCAGATAATCGAAATGTAAGTATACTATTTGATGATTTATTTAAGGGACATTCTGAGATTACTTCTGTAACTATGCCAGATACTATAACGGACATTGGAGGATTTGTCTTTGATGGTTGCACAAATCTGAAAGAAATCTTATTACCACCTAATCTTCAAAACATGTGGCAATATGCTTTCACTCGCTGTGGTATTGAAACTATTACTATCCCAGGTAGCGTTAACTCCATTGTTCCATTTACCTTTAATCACTGTGAACAGCTAAAGACAGTGACTTTTCAAGAAGGAACCTCTAAGATCTGTGCTTGGGCATTTAAAGGATGTATTGCACTTGAGGATGTTTATCTACCCAAATCCCTTACCGAAATACATCACAATGCATTTGAAGGATGTAACAATGTAACCTTTCACTACTGTGATGAATAGAACTGAGGTTGTAATCTAGTTTTTAACAGGAATTGGTGAATTTATATTCACCAATTCTTTGCTTTTTCTAGAGCCAACCCTACTGCTTCTTTAAATTTACCATTGGTCCAAGTTGCTCCAGAGACCGCATCTACTTCCTCTAAATCTTGAGATTCAATTAAATCAGAACTGTATTTTCTTGAACCCTTCCAGTCATCTCTACTCTGTTGAATATAATGATCATTCCCTACATAAACTTCTTCATAGGTTTCATCAAATGGCCTTTTATTTCCGCTATCATAGATCGTCCAATCCACTTTCGCAATGAGTCCGTTTTCAACGGTTACAGATGCTTCTGTATAGAAACCTTCTCCATCAATGTCCGTTTTCGCTTCATAAGCACCATCCTTGTATTCGCTTTCTTTTTCATTCCTACATCCTGAACATGTAATCACAATCAGCATGACACAAGATAAATATAAAATTCTCCGTTTGTACATCGTAAACCACCCGCCACTTTCCATTCTATTTGTAGTAAATAATCAACTTTTGTGATATGTGATTATATATCTGTCTTGATTATTTAACATAATTTTATATGTCTCTACTACAATTAACAATGTCATTTGGATTATATTAGGTGTCATTATTTTATTTTTTATTACTTAATCAAATACGTTAATTTCTTCTCCTGCGGTTAAGAATAACTTTATAATTTTTTCCTGGTACCTAACTTCTGTTTGAAAATCATGTTTTGCTTTTATCATACATTTCGTCAGTTGTCCGTCTCTCCATTCTATATCAATTTCTGCACCGCCCCGGACGCATAACCCCTTGATACTTCCATCTTTCCAAGCTTTCGGTAATGCAGGAAGTAGTATAATTCTCTCCAAGGTACTTTGTACAAGCATTTCGGCAATCGCAGCAGTTGCACCAAAATTCCCATCAATCTGAAAAGGTGGATGATTATCAAACAGATTAGGTAACGTAGATTTTGCGAACAGTTGCTCTAAGTTATGGTATGCCTTTTCCCCATCCCATAATCTAGCATAGAGATTTATAATCCAAGCACGACTCCAACCAGTATGTCCCCCACCATGTGCTAATCTTTGCTCAAGAGTTAACTCTGCAGCGTTTGCTAATTCTGGTGTATCAACTTTACTAATCTGTGATGAAGGATGAAGAGCATACAAATGAGATATATGTCTGTGTCCAGGTTCTAGTTCTTCGTAGTCTTCTGCCCACTCCATAATATTACCTGCTTTCCCTATCTGAATAGGTACCAGTTTCTCTATTGCTTCTTTCATCTGTATTGTTAGCTCATCATAAACTCCCAAAATCTCTGCTGCCTTTATGCATTGTCCAAATAGATCCTTAAGAATCTGGTTATCCATAGCAGCTCCTATGGTTACAGCTCCATGTACACCATTTGGAAGTATATATGTGTTTTCGGGTGATACAGATGGGCATGTCTTTAGATAGCCTTTATCTTCAATTAAAAAGTCAAGAAAAAATAATGCCGCCTCCCTCATTATTGGGAATGCTTCCTGCAAAAATTCTTGATCCTTAGTATATTCATAGTGAGTCCACTGATGTGTACAAAGCCAGGCTGCTCCCATTACCCAATAAGAAGCAGGTATCCAGTGATCCTGCACCGCTGTATCACCCCATACATCCGTATTATGATGTGCAACAAATCCTCGGCAATGATACATGGTCTTTGCTGTCTTTTGCCCATTTGGTAACATCCTTTTTATTAAATCGAATAGTGGAGTATGACATTCAGACAGGTTACATACCTCAGCAGGCCAATAATTCATCTGTGTATTAATATTAATTGTATACTTTGAATCCCAAGCAGGACTCATATCTTTATTCCATATTCCCTGCAGATTTGCAGGAAGAGTACCCTCTCTGCTGCATGCAATAAGAAGATAACGACCAAAATCAAAGTATAATTTAGCAATACCCTTGTCAACTTCTCCATTTTTTGCGTTAGTTAATCGCTCATCCGTGGTCCATTGCTCATAAGACTCTAACCCATTCAATTCAAATTTAACTCTGTCATATAGCATCTTATAATCTTTTCTATGACGAGCTTTCAGTTCTTCATAAGTAAAAGCTGCTGCCCCAGATAAAACCTGTTCCAATTGATGACGAACATCTTGATATCGAAAAGTTGTTCCTGCAGTAAATAAAAGTGTTACAGCATCTGCGTTGTTTACAATAAGATGTTCACCAATTACTTCGCAACTTCCACCTTCCGTAACTGCCTTCAGCATCATCGCAAATTGAAAACCTCCATTCCCGAGATTCCCATCCAGCATTATGGTATCAGTTTCTCCCATAACACGATCATAAAACCGCTCACGCATGAGCAAGGCAGAAAAAGATATCTTGTGATCATCATTGGATGTAATACGCATAACCATTACATCATCAACTGCTGAGAAAAATGTTTCTCTTTTATATAAATTACCACCACTATTAACCTGCACTAAGTGAATGGCATCCTCAAGAGATAAACTGCGTACATAATCCCTTTTATCACCATCCATACCTTTGAATTTAATCAACAAATCTCCAAGGGATTGATATGGTCTTTGACTCTGAGGTGTTCCTGATAATGCATAAGTCATTAACTCTTCTGCTTCCGGTATTTGACCATTCATTATTAATTCTCTGATTTTAGACAAATTTTTTAGTGCATCAGGATTATTACGATCGATTTTACCTCCATACCACACACTATCTTCATTCAATTGTATATGCTCAGTTTCCACTGAACCAAATACCATAGCTCCCATACGTCCGTTACCAATTGGTAGGGCTTCTTCCCAACAGTCTGCTGGCTTACGATACCATAACTTGCTCATTATTATGCCTCTCCTTCATAATGATAAAAACTCTCTATATGAAACTTTCGCATCATATAGGGAGTTTTTAAGTCTAATCAGATTGATAATATCTTAAAATCTGACAACATTCAATTGAATAATTATTTTAATGCTTCCGCTCTAGCATCTACAACCTTCTGGAATTTCGCCTTATCAAATGCAACTAAATCTGCCCATCCAAGACCATCAAGCTGAGTCTTCATATCATTCCACATACTATCAAATTCAGCCTCATCCTGAGCAAAGATCATTCTCCATGAGATGTCACATATAAATTGAGCACATTGACTACGAATTAATGACACATCTGTTGTATCAGTTGGAAGAATAAGATTTACAAATGGTACAGGACTAAGCTGACCTGTTTTTAACAAGTACTCTTTCTGGTTAGCTGCGCCGTACTTTTCACTCCACTCATTTGTCATAGTTGTTTTGTTTGCTTCAAGATAGGTTGCCCAGAAATCTTTCATATAAGACTCACCAGTATTAGGATTAATAGAAACTCCGTGTAATGGCCACTGGTTAATCTTACTGTTACCATCATCAAATCCGCCGCCGCCCCATTCTGCAGGCACTTCACGATTTTCCATTATAGCATATAAACCGTCATCAGTAATTGTATATTTACCATCATCACCTTTAGTATAACTCCAATCAGGAATACCAGCATGTAAAAAATCTAGTCCTTCTGGGCTAACTAACCAATCCAAAAATTCGATTGCTCTAGCTCTAGCATTGCCTTCAAGCTTGGAACCTAATGCAAATACTCTTCCATCTCCATAATAAGAGTCTGATGGCTGGTAGAAATTCATATCTGCAACCGGTGCGTAGATATAAGCATCTTTATTATTGGCACGATCTGGTGTATTCCAGAATCCTCGTTGCCAAGAATACCACATTAATAATACTTGTTTATTTTTCATCTTAGTACATGCTGTTTCCCAGTCTTGTGTACCGGAATCAGGGTCAACTAACCCTCTTTTATTTGCATCATAAAAGAACTTTAACATCTTGTAATAAGCACCATCTGTATCTGTTACTTCTTTCATATCGCCTTTCGTTCCAAGAAGAATAGAACCATTAACTTCATAGCCATACCACTTAGTAAGCTGGGTAGCTGTTTCGATTGTAATCTGCGTTCCACCTTTATCCCAATCTGACCACAAAGATAGACAGTAGTTAGGATCACCAGCTGCATTAGTTGGATGTGCCTTTTGGATTTTTTCCATAGTATCTAAAAGATCATCAAGATTTTTTAGTTCAGGAGCGCCTATTTCTGTGAAATAATCCCATGGTAACATAGGGCTTGAATATAACTCTGTTTCTGAATAGGTAGTAGGTGACGTATTGGTAATCTGACATGGTAAACCATAGATTGCACCTGCTTCATTTCCTTCTAAACCAGAATTAAATGTTTTGTACTGTTCATAATACTGCTTTAAATTAGGACTGTTCTGTACATCAGCAGAAATGTCTGCAATCAATCCAGATTTAATACAGTCTTGAAGTGGTGAATTATCAAGAAGAATTAAATCTCCTAGATTACCTGATGAAGCACGTGTCTGGTAAAGAGCTTCTCCATCTCCAGATGCCTGAGGAGCAATAATGTTTAATTCAAGATTAAACTTATCTTTGATTAACTTACCAAACCAACCAGCCTGAATACCCTGATAGTTAGCTGCAACATCATAAAACTCAAGTGTAAGAGTATCCGTGTGATCAATTGCGCTTTCGTCACCCGCAGCAGCATCTGTTGTAGCAGTAGTATCCCCCGTAGCTTCAACATCTGTTGTTTTTCCTTCATTCCCTTTACTGCTACATCCAGTAAAGACCGTTGATAGTACAAGAACTACAACCAACATTAATGACACTAATTTACTTTTTTTCATAACAAATCCTCCTTCTCAAAATATATATAAAAAGATGTCCGAGCATCTTCTTATAACTTAACCTTTCACTGCTCCAATCATGATACCTTTGACAAAATATCTCTGGAATATAGGATAGATTAATAAGATTGGTGCTACTACTATAACGGTAACTGTCATACGTATGGATGTTGCAGTTTGAACCGTTGAAAGTACTTGTGCTACCCCTGCACTACTACTTGCAGAATTAACAAGTTGTTTCAGTGAACTTGCCTGGTTAATATACTGATATAGGATAAATTGCAAGCTGTACAATTTATTATCAGTCATAAGAAGCAACGTATCCTGAAAGGAATTCCACTGAGCTACTGCAGTAAAAATAGCAACTGTCGCCATAATAGGTTTAATAACTGGCATAATTACACTGAAAAACACTTTCATAGTTCCCGCTCCATCAATCTCAGCTGCCTGTTGCAATTCCTTAGGAATCGACTCAACAAATGTCTTGGCTAGAATAATATAGAACGGTGAAACAATGGTTGGTAAAATATATCCCAAAAAGTTATTAGTCAGATGAAGATTTCTCATCGTTAAATACCAAGGTATAATACCTGCATTAAAATACATTGTTACAATTACAAAACGATACCAAAATTTTCTACGCCACATGCTTTCTCTAGTGAACATAAAACCTAAAAATGCTGTTGTTATTACTGTCAATAAAGTACCTAATAATGTTCTACCAACTGATATCATTGCAGCATTCATTAAACCGTCAATCTTGAGTGCCTGTATATAATTTGAAAAATGAATCTCCTTAGGCCAGAAAATAATTAATCCTTTTGAACTCAGTACATTCGAACTGATCGTATTAATAAAAATATAATAAAATGGATAAATACAAACAAAAGCAAATGCTGCAAAAAATATATAAGTGATTGCCATAACTATCATATCTACAGCACTTTGTTTCTGGCGTATCTTTTTACTTTTATTTTTCATAATAATTCCCCTCCAATATTAGAAAAAGCTCTCGCCTCTTACCAGTTTTGAAAAACCATTTGCTATGCAAAGCAGAACTACACTGATGACACTCTTAAGAATACTAAGTGCAGTAGAAACTGAATAACTACCACTTCCCATGGCTAAATTGAACACATATAAATCCAAAACTTGGATAGATTCTTTATTAAAAGCATTCTGGAATACATAATATTGTTCCATTCCATTCGAAAGGAAACTAGCAATTGCTAACATTAATAATACAAAATAAGTAGGTAATATACTTGGAATAGTAATGTATCGAATTCTCTGCATTCTAGAAGCTCCATCTACCTTAGCAGCTTCATATAATTCTTCATCAATACCAGTAATTGCTGCTATATACATAATGGCAGCCCATCCCAAATTCTTCCATGTAAGCCATAACCACTGTGTTAACCAAACATGCTCTGAAGACTGAAGGAAAAGAATCGGTTTCTCAATAATTCCTATGGATACTAATAGATGATTAACCATTCCTGTACTGTTAAATATGTTAAATGCAACTGAATATACTAAAACCCAACTTATGAAGTTTGGAATTGTAGTTACAGTTTGAACAAATTTACGGAATCGAACCAATTTTATTTCATTCAAAAATACTGCAAATATCATTGGCAACCATGAAGTCAAAATAGTCAAACCACTCATAGCGAATGTATTTTGAATAACACCCAGAATCTGTTTTGTCTTAACTGGGTTTTCTACCAGTGACTTAAACCATTTTAATCCTACGAAATTGTCCATTGTCATTGGCATAGGAGGACGATAATCAAAAAATGCGTAAACCCATCCATAAAGTGGGTAATAAGCAAAGATAGTAATTAGTAGAATAAATGGAAATATATACAAAAATTCTCTATATGCTCTTAGTTTCTTTTTGTTTTGTAAAACCTTCATTACTCATTCTCCTTTACACAGGTGTAACATCTATCTCTTCTTTTTTACACTGTAAAATACTCTCTTTTGGAAATCCCATAGTCAAATCATCATCCTATTTCGCCCATAATTTTATGATAATTGCTAGTATAAGAATATTTTTTAGTATATATTACATAAATATTAACCTGTTTTTTATAGTCTTGACAGCTAAAATATATACAAAATAACTATGTATATTAACTAAACTAATTGTACGATATTATACCTTTCTATACAATGACATATATTCAGCACAATATGAACTATTTTAATGCTTATATGATATTTCTTCATCTCAACATGACCTATTGTCATTTTTCCTAAAAAGAGAGACTTAAAAAGAAAAATAGTAGGAATTATTAATAAACAATTCCTACTATTTCTTTTAAATA
>JAEZUR010000152.1 GCA_023420935.1 Bacillota bacterium
CGTTTGGTGATTGTAGATGATGAAGAGAAGATATTAGAAGGAATATCGGAACTATTTCCATGGAATAATATAGGATTTACTGTTGTGGCTCGCTTCACTGATGCTCGGAGCGTGTTGACTTACGTAGAGAATAATCCTGTTGATGTAGTCATGTCTGATATCTCAATGCCTGATATGAATGGTATAGAACTTACAGAGGAGTTAAAGCAGTATCCACTTATAAAAGTAGTTCTTTTCAGCAGCTATAAGGATTATGAATATATGCGTGCAGCAATCCAACATGGTATCTTTGATTATCTGTTGAAACCAATTCATTACGAAGAACTGGTAGCATGTTTTGATCAAATTAGAACTAAATTAGATGAACAAAATTATGTGGAAGAAGTAAAACCAAAAACATATTATAGCGAGATTATCAATCGAGTGGATGATTATTTATTACATAATTATCAGAAGGCTTCTTTAGAGGGTGCTGCAGAGGCTGTTGGACTAAGTCCTAATTATCTCTCTAAGATATATAAAGAAAAATCAGGATATGGTTTTATGGAACGCCTAAATAAGATCAAGATGGAAAAGGCCAGTGAACTTTTAATGGATCCTAGCTATAAACATTATGAAATAGCATTTTATGTTGGATATGATAATCCAAAGAATTTCTCCAGGGCATTTAAAGCATATTTTAATGTGAGCCCTATGGAGTATCGCAATGGACAAGGAAGGAGTACTAATTAATTCATGCTAAAGAAGTTTTTTATGAAACGGTTTCGAACCTATGCTCTGATCATGATAATTCCCATGTTACTTCTGTTTACTATAATGGGATACCTTTTGATTGAAACTATGATGAAAGATTTTGAGAAGATGGGAGGGCATACAGTAGCTAGTATAAACGAAAATATTATCAACAACATCTATAGTACCATAGATCAGCAGGATACAATCTTAAGAAATGCACAGCATAGACTTTCCATGAAGAAGCTGCTGAGCCATGATCAGCTGGAATATAGAGATATTATTTTTATGAACGCCACGATAAATTTTCTAAAAAGTTCTGAAAATGCCTATACGTATATTCATTCTGTCTATTTATATATGGATGGAAAGGACAATTTGCTTACCTCATCCTCGGAAGAATTAGCTACGTTTAAAACATTCTATGATTTGGGTTGGTACGATCAGTATAGAAGGATTCCCAATGACAGTAATCAATATATTGAAAAAAGAAAACTCCAGCGTTATACCTATGCGGAAGAAGAGGATGTTATCACCATATATCAGAGAATGTCCAATGCGAAAGGAGTAATTATTTTAAATGTCAAAATGGACGATTTTGAGGAGAGAATCCATACCATGCTCAATTCAGGACAAAGCATCTTCTTGCTCAATAATGATGGAGAAGTTTTATTTGGTAGCAATAATGAAACAGCAATCGATGTAAGTACGAAGGAAGATTTTTTTGAAAACATTGTAAGTGAATATGAGACAACGCAACGCTTTTCGCATAATCAAAAATGGGTTGAATTAAATGGGAAATGGTATCTGTTCTATATAGAACCTAACGATCAATATCAGACTTACCTAATATCTATGATCTCTTTTGATGCCTTCGCCATAAGATTAATGGATTTTGTAGAACTTGCCGCGATTATTTTATTAATAAACATTCTAATTATCATGTTGTTGGCATGGATTACAACGAAGAGTGCTTTTAAACATATTAAGTATCTTGTAGAGTTATTTAGTGCTGCAGAAAAAGGAGAGGTAATTGAAATGCCGCAGCCAATTGTAAAGGATGAGTATAATCTGATTCTAAACAATGTCTTATATCTTTTCCTTAAGAATAATCAAATGCAAGTTAATTTATTGGAGAAGCAGCATCATAACGAACTTTCTGAACTGAGAGCTCTTCAACTGCAGATCAATCCACATTTTATCTTTAATACACTACAGACCATGGATCTAGAAGTGATAAAAGAAGTAGGGGGACAATCAACCTTACATCGATTAATTCAGGAATTGTCTAGAATTATGAAATATGCATTGGTTAACCCTACGGAAGCTGTGACCATGAGGGAAGAATTGGATTATTTAAAAGCCTATTTAGAGATACAAGCAGTAAGATTTAATAATAATATTGTTACTTATTTTGAAATTGATGAAACTATTTACGATAATTATGTGTTCCGACTTATGCTCCAACCTGTAGTTGAAAATTGTGTTACTCATGGAATAAAGACGATTAATCAACGTTGCTATATAAAGATTAAAGCATTCCAAAAAAAGGATTTCATATATATATCAGTCATAGACAGTGGCTGTGGAATGACGAAGCAGAATCTAAAGAATTTAAAAGAAAAAATCAATGATCCAAAATCAAAAAATATTGGACTGACCAATGTAAACCGGAGGCTCATTCTGCATTATGGTGAGAGTAGCAGACTGCATATACAAAGTAAAATAGGAATGGGGACGGTTGTGTTTTTCCAGATACCAATTCGAAGAACAGAAAATACCGGCATCTTTTTAGCAGATGAAATTTAGTGATTTACTACAAAATGTAATGTGAATTAGAGAATAAAAATGTATAAAAATGATACCACAGGACTAAAAAAACGTAAGATATGAATGATTATGGTATCCTAGATACCTTTTGGAGATGGGTTGCAAATGATAAAATAATATCATTGAAAGGCCTATTAAGTATTAAAAATAAGCTTATTCAAAAACTATTATTGGGAGGTATTTTAAGTATGGTAATGAAAAAAATTGTTACACTCGTTCTTGTTGGGGCAATGACGGTATCCTTAGTAGCATGTGGGAAAAGCAATTCGGGAACTAACAACAAAGCAAGTGCAGAAAGCGACGCAGTTAGTACTGCGGACACAAGCGCGACAGATACTGCTTCAAGTGAAGAACACGAACAAGTAAATCTTCGTTTTTCTTGGTGGGGTGGCGATCCAAGACATGAAGCAACACTAGCAACGATTGCACTTTTTGAAAAAGAATATCCATGGATAAAAATTGATGCAGAGTATAGTGCTCAGGATGGTTATAATGACAAACTTATGACTCAGTTTGCATCTGGCGCAGCTCCTGACATTATCCAGATGGAAACTGGTGCAGCACCAGAATATTATGGACAAGGTCTACTATACAATCTATCTGAGACAAGTATAGATTTCTCTAGTTTTGATCCTACATTCCTTGTAAATAATGGACAATTTGGAAGTGGCAGCCAATATGCCATTCCGACTGGTAAGGCAGGTACTGCACTCATTGTCAATAAAGATTTAGCTGATAAAATTGGAATAGACTTTTCCAAGCAGTATGATTGGAACCAGTTAATTGAATGGGGAAAACAGGTTCAAGCGTATGACCCATCCATGTATCTATTCTCTGGTAATGAAACTTATATGGCATCATTTACATTACGTGCTATGGCAAGACAGATGAATGGTGATGCAATTATCAATGCAGATAACCAACTGACTGTATCAGAAGAACAATTCACTGCAATGTTAGATTATATAAAGCAATTATATGATAATAATGTTTGTGCTCCATTATCTTATATGGCATCTTACGGGTTAAACAACCAAGATGATCCTAATTGGATAGCAGGAAAATATGTAGCCTATGTAGGATATACATCTGGTGCTGATGTTATGCAGGCAGCCAATCCAAGTGCTAATTACATAGCAGGTAATATGCCATTATTAGCGGATGCAGTAAGTGACGGTTGGTTCAATGACTGTCCTCAGTATATTGGTATCAGTGCTAACACAAAACATCCAGAGGAAGCAGCTTTATTCTTAGACTTCTTCTTTAACAATGAGGAAGCAGCAAAGACCTTAGGTACAGTTCGTTCCGTTCCTCCTACAAAGAAGGCACAGGATATTACGTTAGAAGCAGGTACATTGAATCCTTTAACTAATATGGCTGTAGAAGTAAGTCAACAGTATAATGGGGTTTCTGATTCAGGTAAAACAACCAGTGCAGAGATAACTGCTATTCTAAACGATGCATACGAAAACATTGCATATGGTACTAAAACACCAGCAGAGGAAGCAAAAGAAATCGTATCTTTAATCAATGACTACTTGGCAGGACAATAACAAGAAAACATAATAGATTCCTCTGTAAGAATGGGATATTTTCTTATGGAAATATCCCATTTTTATACTAGTGAGCGAGGTGATAGGAATGAAAAATCCATTAAATGCAAAAAGAGGTTATAAGGCATATATTTATATATTACCTTGGTTGATTGGAGTAGTAGTATTACAATTATATCCTTTTATATCTTCCTTAATTTATTCTTTTACAGATTACAATGCCTTTGGCAATATGAAATTTATCTTTTTGGATAATTATATCAAGCTATTTACAAGAGACAAAGATTTTTACAAATCCTTGGGAGTGACACTACAATATACGTTGTTTACGGTACCGGGTAAAATTATTCTATCATTAGCCGTTGCTCTGATGCTTAACAAAGCAAGAAAAGGCATTGGTGTCATGAGAACAATCTTTTATCTGCCTTCCTTATTTGGAGGAAGTATAGCAGTTGCTATTCTTTGGAAACTAATATTTATGGATAATGGATTAATCAATTCATTGATTGGTGTATTTGGAATTGCACCTATTTCATGGCTAGGTAATCCAAAGATTGCATTATTTACATTAAGTTCCTTAGAAGTATGGCAATTTGGTTCATCTATGGTTATGTTCTTAGCAGCATTAAAGCAAGTTCCACAATCTTTATATGAAGCAGCTGGAATAGACGGTGCCAATAAAATTCAAATGTTCTTAAAAGTGACGTTTCCACAGATTACTCCTATATTATTTTTTACTATTATTATGCAGACAATTAACGCATTGCAGAACTTTACCTCAGCATTTGTCATTACAAAAGGCGGACCGGTGAAATCTACATATATGCTTGGACTAAAGCTTTATTATGATGGTTTTTCTTATTACAAAATGGGTTATGCAAGTGCCTCTTCATGGATTATATTTACGCTGATTCTGTGTATTACCCTAATTCTATTTGGAACACAGAAATATTGGGTTTTCTATGAAGATAAAGAGAAATAACTCTCGGATTGAATAGGAACAGATCATGCAGTTAGAAAGAAGGCGAGAAATTTATGAATAAAAAAACAAAAAAGAAATTATTCGAGGTTTTATCTTATGCCTGTTTAATTATCATTGGTTTGGTAATGATTTATCCACTTATCTGGATGTTATTTACGAGTTTTAAATCAAACGACGAGATATTTGGTTCACTAAAACTTCTCCCATCCAGTTTTAGTTTAGAACCTTATATCAAAGGCTGGTCAAGTGCAGGAGGAATTACATATGGTAAGTTTTTTATCAATACATTTATGCTAGTAGTTCCAACTACCTTATTTACAGTACTATCTAGTACATTAGTTGCCTATGGATTTACACGCTTTGAGTTTAAAGGTAAGAAATTAATGTTTGGATTACTGATATCCACCTTAATGTTACCGAATGCAGTAATTATAATTCCTAGATATACGATTTTTAAAACATTGGGAGTATTAGACTCTTATGGACCATTTTATCTACAAGCCATATTTGCATGTTATCCTTTCTTTACCTACATGTTAATCCAGTTTATGAGAGGATTGCCTAAGGAATTGGATGAATCAGCATACATAGATGGATGTGGAACGTTCAGGGTACTTTTTAATATCTTACTTCCTCTGTTAAAACCTGCTATGTTTTCGGCAGCATTATTCCAATTCTTATGGACTTACAATGACTACTTCAATTCACTAATCTATATTAACACAGTGAAGAAATATACCGTATCATTGGCACTTCGTCTCTCTATAGATGCAGATACTGTAGTGCAGTGGAATCAAGTAATGGCGATGGCATGTGTTGCCGTAATACCAGTAGTCATCCTGTTCTTCTTTGCTCAGAAATATTTTGTTGAAGGAATATCAACAACTGGTTTAAAAGGTTAATAGTCTCGCAAAAACAAGCGAGCCATTTATTAAATATTAGAAGGAGATTTTAATATGGCTTATGCAACGAATCCTATCTTAACAGGTTTTAATCCGGATCCATCCATTCTCAGAGTGGGTAACGATTATTATATCGCAACATCAACCTTTGAATGGTTCCCAGGAGTACAGATTCATCATTCAACAGATTTAATCCATTGGGAACTAATCTGTCATCCCCTAGACAGACAGTCACAGCTTAATATGGTTGGTAATCAGAGCTCCTGTGGAATATGGGCACCATGTCTTTCTTATAGTAATGGTACATATTATCTCATTTATACGGATGTTAAATCATTTCTTGGTATGTTTAAAGATACGCACAATTATCTTGTTACGTCCTCAAATATTTGTGGACCATGGTCAGAGCCAATTTATATGAATTCAAGCGGATTTGATCCATCTTTATTTCATGATGATGACGGCAAAAAATATTTCTTAAATATGCTTATGGATTATAGACCTAGTCACACAAAATTTGGTGGAATCGTCTTACAAGAATATTCAGAAGAAAAGAAAGCCTTAGTGGGCAAATCGGTGAATATCTTTAAGGGAACTCAATTACGTCTGACTGAGGGACCTCATCTATATAAACATGACGGATATTATTATCTAATCACAGCAGAGGGTGGTACGGAATATGCCCATGCAGTAACGGTTGCCAGAAGTCGAACAATCGAAGGTCCTTACGAAGTGGATCCGATGAATCCAATTTTAACCTCTTCCCATACTCCGGATAATCCTCTTCAGAAGGCAGGTCATGCAAGTATTACCGAGGGACACAATGGAAAATGGTATCTGACTCATCTGTGTGGAAGACCAGTTGGAGAAAACCGTAGGTGCATCTTAGGACGTGAAACAGCACTTCAGGAAATTGTTTGGAAAGATGGATGGCTACGCCTTGCAAATGGTACGAATGCACCGAGTCTAACGGTAGAGATCGAAGGTGTTGAAGCCAATTCGACGGTAGAAAAGAAGTACTTAATGGAAGAGTTTGATAGGGATTCATGGAGTATTCATCTGCAGACTTTGCGAGTTCCGTTGGCGGAAAGAGCTTCCTTAACAGAACGCCCTGGATATCTGCGCTTGTATGGCAGAGAATCGTTTACCTCCTGCCATCAACAATCACTATTGGCTCACAGACAGCAAAGCTTTTACTGTGAAGTAACCACAAAATTAGAGTTTGAGCCAATGAGTTTTCAAACTATGGCAGGACTGGTCTATTATTATGACTCTTTAAGCTATTACTATCTATATATTACAGAGGATGAGATATTTGGGAAAGTACTTAGTATCATATCCTGTGTTCTAGGTGAGGGTAGTCAGCCAATCGGCGCAGGCATACCTTTACCAAAGACAAGTGAAGTTTATCTAAGATTAACAACAGAGAAGGAAAAAGCGTATTTCTCATATTCTTTGGATAATAAAGAATATGTCATGATAGGTAAAGAACTTGATGCGACTGTATTATCAGATGATTATTATGGGTCTACTGGACATATTCTTTTTACTGGCGCATTTATCGGCATCTGTTGTCAGGATTTATCCGGACAGGGAGCATATGCGGATTTTGATTATTTTGAATATAAGGAACTACAATAATGTTGTTTCAAGAATAGATTATGGAACGTGAGTATGAAGCAAACAATCAATACACGACAGTTTAGGAAGTAAAAAAGGAGGATGATTATGAGCTATAGTAAGGAATTAATCGAGGAATTAAACCAAAAGGCAAAAGATATAAGAAAAGATGTAGTAATCAGCATTGGAGTGGGTGTTGCAGGACATATTGGAGGATCCAATTCTTCCGCAGATGTGGTAACTGCATTATATTTTCATAAAATGAAACATGATCCTAAGAATCCAAAAATGATTGATAGAGACCGTTTTCTGTTAAGTAAAGGTCATGTTGCAATTCTTCAATACGCAGTGTTAGCAGAAGCTGGATATTTTCCAGTAGATGACCTAAAACACACAAAAGATATCGGCTTCTACCTACAAGGCCATCCAGATGTACAAAAAACACCTGGAATCGAAGCTGGAACAGGATCTCTAGGACAGGGATTATCCATAGGACTTGGTATGGCTCTTGGTATGAAACTGGATGAGATCGATAGAAAGGTATATGTCTTAGTTGGAGACGGCGAAATAGCGGAGGGTCAGATTTGGGAAGCAGCCATGGCGGCAAGCTCCTTTAAAGTCGATAATCTGGTAGCCATTGTAGATAATAACACATTACAGGCAAATGGACCAATCGTTGATCGATTCAATAGTAATCCTCTTATCCCAAAATGGGAAAGTTTTGGCTGGAATGTAATCGAAATCGACGGACATAACATGGAAGAAATACTTACAGCGCTGGATGAAGCAGATACTGTGAAGGGTAAGCCTACTGTAATCGTAGCGCACACCATAAAAGGAAAAGGCGTAAGTTTTGCTGAAAATGTAGTAGGATACCATAATGGAATGTTGACCGCAGAGACATATGAGCAGGCACTGAAAGACTTGGCTTAAGCAGGAGGATAAGGAAATGGCATATACAAATCAAAGAATTGCGTATGGTAATACGTTGGTGGAATTAGGAAAAGAAGATAAGAGAATCGTTGTTCTTGATGCTGACCTTGGTGGTTCAACCATGGGAAAGCTATTTGAGGAAGCATATCCAGAAAGACATTTTGAGATGGGTATTGCAGAAGCGAATATGACATCAGTGGCAGCAGGTCTGGCACAAACTGGGAAAATACCATTCACGAATTCCTTTGCTGTTTTTGCAGCAGGGCGTGCTTATGATCAGATACGTCAAACCATATCCATTGGTGAATTAAATGTAAAAATCTGTGGATCATCTTCTGGTATGTCAGACTTCGGAGATGGCGCAACTCATCAGGCAGTGGAGGATATGGCTATCATGAGGGCAATCCCTAATATGACCGTAATCTGTCCTGCAGATGCCAATGAAACCGTGCAAGCAGTAAAAGCAATGATTAATATGAACGGTCCATGCTACCTTAGATTGAACCGAAATGATTATGAAAATGTGACACCAGAAAACAAACCATTTGAGATTGGAATGCCTAGTATTCTAAAAGAAGGCAGTGAAGTGGTTGTGTTTGCAACTGGAATTATGGTGGGTAAGGCATTAGAAGCAGCAGAAGAAGTAAAAGATAAGGTTTCCGTTAAAGTTGTTAACGTAAGTACAATTAAGCCAATGAATAAGGAAGCAGTGATTGCCATGGTAAAGGGCTGTAAGGCAGTTGTCACAGTTGAGGAGCATAATATTGTTGGCGGTTTGGGCAGTGCAATTTCTGAAGTACTGTGTAAAGAATGCAAACCAATTGAATATGTAGGTGTAAATGACACCTTTGGCAGCAGTGCTCATTGTTATGATGACGTATTAAATTATTACGGACTAACCAAAGAACATATCGTGGAAGCAATTCTAAAGATGGCGTAGAGATAAGCAGAGCAAGTTGAGACACGCAGAGACACTTTTGAATATAGGCATATTAGCGCCGTTAATGACAGCGATAAGGAGGATAATAAGATGAAAATTGGATTTATTGGTCTTGGAATCATGGGAAAACCTATGGCAAAGAATCTAATCAAGGCAGGACATGAGTTGGTTGTATTTGATGTTATGAAAGAAAATATGGAAGAGCTGGTGGCAGCAGGTGCAATTGGAGCAGACTCATCCAAAGCAGTAGCAAAAGAGTGTAAAGTTATTATCACAATGTTACCTAACAGCCCACATGTAAAGTCAGTTGTTATGGGAGAAGATGGAATTCTAGATGGGGCAAAGGAAGGAACTGTTCTGATCGATATGAGTTCAATCGCACCTCAAGCTTCTCAAGAAATTGAAAAAGAATGTGCGAAAAAGGGTATTAAAATGATTGATGCACCTGTATCTGGTGGAGAGCCAAAAGCAATCGACGGAACACTTTCCATTATGGTTGGAGGAGATGAGACAGTCTTTAATGCAGTATATGATATCCTTAAATTAATGGGTTCCAGTGCGGTTCATTGTGGAACCATTGGTGCAGGTAATACCACCAAACTTGCCAATCAGGTCATCGTTGCACTAAATATTGCAGCAGTATCTGAGGCATTCATGTTAAGTACCAAAGCAGGTGTAGATCCAATCAAAGTATTTGATGCGATCAAAGGTGGTCTTGCAGGTTCTACGGTTATGAATGCTAAAATTCCAATGATTACTGAGGGTAACTTTAAGCCAGGATTTAAGATTGATCTTCACATCAAGGATTTAAACAATGCCTTAGAAACCGGACATCAAGTAGGTGCACCACTTCCATTGACAGCCTCTGTTATGGAAATGCTCCAGATGTTACATGCGGATGGCCATGGACAGAATGACCACAGTGGTATCGCAATGTATTATGAGAAATTATCAGGGGATCAAATCCGTAAATAGGGAAGGAGACTTTCAAATGTCAGAGAAATCTTACTTAGAGAAATTATTTTCTCTTGAAGGGAAAGTTGTATTATTCACAGGAGCGGCTGGTGGTATCGGAAGTGAACTATGTGAAGGACTAGCTAAAGCAGGCGCTACGGTTGCGCTTTGCGATATTAATAAAGAGAGTCTAGATGTACTAAAAGATAAAATTGAAGCAGACGGTGGCAAAGCATCCTCCCATGTTTTGAACGTAATGGACAAAGAAAATATTCTGTCCTGCATAGAAGATATTCACACTACATATGGTCATATTGATGTGCTTGTAAACTGTGCTGGAATTAATAAAAGAGAAGGTTTTCTGGATGTAGAAGAAGATACCTATGACCGAATTATGTCAATTAATCTTAAGGGTGTTTTCTTAGTGTCTCAAACCGTTGCACATTATATGAGAAAGCAGAACTATGGAAATATCATTAACATCGGTTCCCATAATACTGGTTGGGTATTGGGAGGCTGTTCCGTGTATGCAGCTACCAAAAGTGGAATCGTAGCATTTACAAAAGCACAGGCAGTAGAATGGGCAAAATATAATATACGTGCAAACTGCATTAGTCCAGGACATATCCAGACACCACTTACCACAGTAACCTGGGAACATCCAGAACGTTCGAAATACTTGCTTGACCGAATTGCCATGAATCGCCCTGGCCAACCTGATGATATGGTAGGGGTTTGCGTACTATTAGCATCAGATGCTTCTACTTATATTACCGGATGTGAGTACCGGGTAGACGGTGGCTGTATTGCAGGTGGACAACCTTGGCCTTTTGATACAAAATATTAATGGAATAAATTTATTCTTATAAAATAAGGGGTTATATTAGGAGGATAAAAATGAAAAAGTGCGTAATAATTCCAGATTCGTTCAAGGGGACAATGAGTTCCATTGAAATATGCGATATCATAAGTTCAAAAGTGAAGGAGTTTTATCCAACCTGCGAAACGATTACTGTTCCAGTGGCAGATGGTGGCGAAGGAACCGTTGATTGTTTTATCCATGCTCTCCACGCAGAGAAAATTCCGGTGCAGGCAACTGGTCCCTATCATGAGCCTTTGGAATGTTATTATGCAAGACACAATCATACAGCTATTATTGAAATGGCTCAAGCGGCTGGTCTTCCTCTCGTAGAAGATAGGAAAAACCCTGCGCTTACAACAACCTACGGAGTAGGATTGATTATTAAAAAAGCCATTGAAGATGGGTGCACTGACATCATAATTGGGCTTGGTGGCAGTTGTACCAACGATGCTGGAGTTGGTGCTGCATGTGCACTAGGAGTTGAATTTTTTGACGAAGAGGGTAATGATTTTCTTCCATGTGGAGAAACTCTATCTAAAATCAAACGAATTGATATCACACAAGCGAAAAGATTCCTTCAAAACTGTACCATAACCGCTATGTGTGATATTGATAATCCCATGTATGGTAGCTCTGGAGCAGCCTATATCTTTGGACCACAAAAAGGTGCAGATGATAACATGGTGAAGGAACTTGATCATAATCTCTATGAACTATCACAAACAATCTATCATAACCTTGGCATTGATGTATCTGCAATTCCAGGTGCAGGTGCTGCTGGAGCAATGGGAGCTGGTATTGTGGCTTTTTTTGGCGGAAGATTAAAGTCTGGGATACATACTGTGTTAGATCTGATCCAGTTTGATGAAATGCTTGAACATACAGATCTTATATTTACTGGTGAAGGAAGAATTGATGGACAGAGTTTGAGAGGTAAGGTAGTAATCGGAATCGCTGAGCGCGCGAAGAAGAAAAATATCCCTGTGGTAGCCATTGTAGGAGCAATTGGTGAAGACGCGGAGAAATCCTATGATATGGGGGTTAGTTCAATCTTTAGTATTAACCGTTCTGCCATTGACTATGAGATTTCTAGGCACCATAGCAAGGAAAACCTGGCAGCAACCATAGATTCATTAATGCGCTTTCGAAAAATATGTTAGGATAATAAAAAGTGATATGGCAACACGAACTTCAACTGTCCGTGCAGCCATATCACTTTTTATTCATCACACTAGAAAGTTACCAAAGAGTGCTTTCTGTGTTATATTGATTCCGTTGTCTTTTCTGGTTTTTTCTCTGTCTTTTTCTCAGTTGTTTTCTCAGGCTTCTTTGTAGAATGGCTTCCACTAACGTTAAGTGATTTATCAATTAATTTTTCAATGATTACTTTCTTAATATAAACGTCAAAGCTTAACATACAGATAAAAGAAAACGTTGTTAAAAAGTCTCTTTCTTCCTCTGATTTTACATCAGAAAACGTTTCTCTAGAACGACTAAATTTACGAATAACATCTTTTGTTAAGGAATCAACTTGCTCCTTTTCTAAATGAAACACTTCTTCATAAATCTCTTCCAGAGAAATACCGGATTTTTTATTAAAGAAATTGGTTGTCAGAGGAGTAAATATACTTTGAATATCATTAATGGATAAAATATTTTTGAAATAATAGATGAACACTAATAAGAGCATATGCTCTTTGGAATATTTTTTCTTATTCGGAGACGGAAGAAGATTATTTTTGGTATAATTATTAATCATCGTCTTGGTTAACATTTTGTCGTCATCATAACGTTTGGAAGCTTTTAAATGCTTGTCCATAAATGTTGTAACCTGATCCATATATAAGTCAATATTGGGAATTTCATCTGGTTTAATATAGTCTATTCGCTTTAGACTATTAATAATCTGCATGATATATTCTTCATTGGTTGCACCCACTACAATCACCTCACTTTCCTCATTATATAGTATTTAATACTACTTGTAAAGGGTTACTTGCCTTGTATTATGGGGTTTTTATAAGGGGTTGTAGGGTGATTTGAAAAATTAGTCATTGTGTTTTAGGGGGATTACTCATATAATATGTAAGGTGAAATTTTTATTAAAAGTTAGATGATATATGACTATAAAAAAAGATAGTTCATGTCAATTTGCATTATTTAGGTGGTTGAATGAAGTGATACACAATATAATTTGAATCACAACACGCTTTCGCTTGGATGAAGTTCGTAGTGGTACGTAAGTTCCTATAATACAGGAACTAAGTACCAACGACTTCATAACAGTTG
>JAEZUR010000023.1 GCA_023420935.1 Bacillota bacterium
GGTCAAAAACTGTTCTTGCTTTTAACTTATGCTGGTTCCAGAGGGTATGCCATGGAAGAAACCATGAAGGTAATCAGAAAGAACAATTTAAATGAAATACAAGAATTTTGTGTAAGAATGCCTGGAAGTTCTTTATTAGAATATGGAGCATTTCCAACAGGAATTCAGAAGCATTTACTTCGATCGGCGGACAAAAAATTAAAACGTATAAGCAGAACTATAAAGAATGAAATGAGAACAAAATCCGTCAACCCTAACCTTCTAGCAGTTTTATTTCGTAATAGTGGAATTAAGATGATAAGTGAATATGGCAAGAAAGGTAGCTTATTTTATGCAGAGGAACATTGTATACGTTGTGGAAGATGTGCGACACTTTGTGCTTTAAAAAATATTGAAGTTACCAAGGACAAGGTAATTTGGGGAGAGCAGTGTCAACAATGTATGGCGTGTATCCTCTGGTGTCCAACCAATGCAATTAAGCATCCGGCATTAAAAATAGATAGAAAAAAATATCACAACCCAGAAGTCAATATCATACAAGACAGACTAACAAAGAAGTGGTATAGTGTTATGAAACAGGATGAACATAGTAATGACGAATAAATAGTTGTACTATAGATATGGAGCAAATATGAAAGAAGAAAGAAAAGTTATTCTGGATAGAGAATTAAAGGTTGAGGCATATCAGTTTACTGGGATCATGCAAAAGTTTCCTAACCATTTTCATGAGGATTACGTGATCGGATTCATAATGAAAGGGAAGAGAAAATTATCATGTAAAAACCAGACATATACGATAGAACCAGGGGACATGATGTTATTTAATCCAAGAGATAATCACACTTGTGAGCAGATAGATCAGAACACCTTAGATTATCGGTGTCTTAACGTAAAAGAAGAGATTATGCTTGATATTGTGGAAGAGATTACAGGGACTAGGTATCTTCCTTATTTTAGGGCACCCGTTGTATTTCATGCTGATCAAGTTGAACTTCTAAAAGAAGTCCATGAAATGATTATGGATGAATGCCAAGAATTCTCTAAAGAAGAACAATTTTTATTTCTCATAGAACAACTAATTAGTCATTATGCATTGCCAGCAGAATCCGTGGTTGTTGAGAATAATCATAATATTCAAAATGTTTGTGATTATGTAAAGGAACATTATGCCCAAACCATAACCCTGGATGAACTGAGTAAGGTATCTGGATTGAATAAATTTATGCTTCTTAGAACATTTACTAAGTCTCTTGGTGTTACCCCTTATCAATATTTGCAAACTATTCGGATTAATAAAGCCAAAGAACTGTTAGAATTGGGAAAAGATTCTTTATGGATAGCAATGGCCACTGGGTTCACCGATCAAAGTCACTTTACTAACTTTTTTAAGAAATTGATTGGGATTACACCAGGTCAATACAAGGATATGTTTAAAGACAGAAATGAGGAGAGACATGAATAATCAAAAAGTATTGAAAGGGCATATTGCTGCCTTTTTCACCATACTAATCTGGGGCACTACATTTATTTCTACAAAACTATTATTGATTGAGTTGACTCCCATTGAAATCTTATTCTTTCGTTTTATTCTTGGAATTGTAGCATTATTTCTGGTTTATCCGCACCGTCTCATAGTAAAAGATAAAAAGCATGAACTTCTATTTGCCAGTGCAGGGCTATGTGGGATTACTCTTTATTATCTACTAGAAAATGTAGCACTTACATTAACCCTGGCTTCCTATGTTGGAGTAATTGTATCAGTGGCACCGTTCTTTACTGGAATTCTGGCCCACTTTTTCTTAGATGGGGAAAAGCTAAAGGTAAACTTCATACTTGGTTTTATGATAGCTATAGTCGGAATCTGCTTTCTAAGTTTTAATGGAAATACAAGCTATCAGGCGAATCCAGTTGGAATCGTATTGGCACTATCAGCTTCTTTTGTATGGGCAATTTATTCTATCTTATCGAAGAAAATTAGTTCCTTGGGATACCATACCATTCAAACCACAAGAAGAACCTTTTTCTATGGACTTTTATTTATGCTACCTGCCGTAGTTATCTACGGAGTTCGTTTGAAATTCCAAGTCTTTGGAAACCCAATGTATCTATTTAACATGCTTTTCTTAGGATTAGGTGCATCTGCCCTGTGCTTTGTTACATGGAATGTTGCAGTAAAGAAACTAGGGGCGGTGAAAACCAGTATCTACATATACATGGTACCAGTGATAACAATTGTAACCTCAATCCTGGTATTGCATGAGAAAATTACTGTATCTGCTACTGTGGGTACCGTACTCACATTAGTAGGACTTTTCATTTCAGAAAGTAAATTTGGTTTGGTAAAAATATGAATTGACAATATCCAACGTTGGATATATAATGCAAATAAATACAAATGAATTTTATAGAGCATGTTTGATAACGATATAGGAGAGGTACCTATGATTCGAGGATTTATTTTATATTATTTAAATATTAAACCAACCCATGGATACGAGATACAAAAGCATTTACAGGTATCTGGAACCGAACAATGGGCAAAGATACAGTCTGGTTCGATATATTATGCCCTTACCAAGCTGGAGAAAGAAAAGTTCATTGAAGTCTTGAAGGAAGAGCGAATTGGTTCTAGAATCCGAAAGATTTATCAGATTACAGAGAACGGTAAGAAAGAGTTACACCGAGAAATGATGGAAGAACTAGCGAAGCCTTTGGTCACTACAGGGTCTACCAAGTTTATAACAGATCCTATGCTAAATACTCTGTCAAAGGACGAATGTATTCCTATTATTGAGAATCATATAAAACAGCTTGATGTGCAGAAGAAATTCTGGGAGAAATGGCAGAAAGTGAAAGCATCAGATGGTGCACTTGAGATTACGAAATTAAGCTTTCAGATGACCATAGAAAGTCTGAAAAGCCAGATTGTATGGCATGAAGAGTTACTGAAAAACATCGATGTATATATTGAGTGTAGTGAATTCACTAAGAATGTGATCAAACAATTTGATTTTGATGCACTAGATAGCAGTATGGATGGAAAAGATCAAGTGGATGATAAGATTGAGTATATTAAGAAGTTAAAAGCAACCATACTAGAGGATCCTAGAAATGCAATTGATAATTTAGATCGTATGTTAGATGAATTAATAAAACAAAAATAGTCCCCAAAGCGGGACTTTCTGAGTTTTCTATAAACGTTACAGTTGTAGAAAACTCTAAAAAAAGTCATATATCCAATGTTGGATAAATAATATTGGACAACAAAAGCATAACCATGTATTGTCCAAAACAAATGTAAGCAACAAGGAAAAGGAGAGAATTAGGATGAATGAAAATGCAAATTTATTAGAAGTGAGCCAACTTAGCAAAAACTATGGAGAGAAAGGAGTTGTTCAGGGAATCAATTTTACTGTAGCAAAAGGTGAAATTCTAGGTTTTCTTGGACCAAATGGAGCAGGAAAAAGTACTACCATTAAAATGATTACGGGAATAGAAGATATGGATCAGGGAGTCATTGTATTTGATGGGAATAATGTAACAAAAACAAAGCGTAATCTTAAGAAACAATTAGGTGTTGTACCTCAAGATATTGCAGTTTATGAGGATTTAACTGCATACGACAATGTTTCTTTTTTCTGTTCACTGTATGGATATGCAGGAAACGAACGTAAGAGAAGAACCAAAGAAGCATTGGAATTCGTTGGATTGTGGGAACGAAGAAAGGAGTATCCTAGTAAATTCTCAGGTGGTATGAAACGTAGACTTAATATTGCTTGTTCCATTGCACATTCTCCTCAATTGCTTATCATGGATGAACCAACGGTTGGTATTGATCCACAGTCAAGAAATCATATTATGGAAACAATAAAAGAATTAAATCAACGAGGAACTACAGTGATCTATGTATCTCATTACATGGAGGAGATTGAGGAACTTTGTAATCGGATTATTATAATGGATCATGGAGTTATTCTAAAAGACCAGGATAAACAGTCTATGAAAGCAGAGTATGAAACCCAAGGTCTGTATAGTTTAGAAGAAATATTCTTACAGTTGACTGGAACACAACTGCGAGACGAGGAGTAAGAAAGGGGGGAAGCATATGAAAATGTGGTCTTATTTATTTTGGTTTTATTTCAAGCGAACCATAAAGGATGGATTCACCATTGGATATAGCATTATCTTTCCATTGGTAATGATAACGTTATTAGGATTCTTACTGAAGAATAGTTATGGAGCTATGATAACAGGATTTCAGTATTATGCAATTGTACTATTACCATTTTGCATCCTTTGCGAAATCATTACTGCTGCATATCTAGGGCAAGAGGAGGCAAGAAAAAAGGTTGCAGAACGCTTCTTAGTAGCACCAGTATCAGAAAAGATGATTGTAGGTACTAAATTACTGGCTGGAACCTGCGCTCTTAGTGTTTGTCATGGCATAGTTATGATCATAGCGACATTAGTATGGCATGTGGATTATGGAACATACGGATTTCTAATTTTTATTCAATATACCGCACTCACTTCATTATCTTTTGCAATTGGTCTTTGGATGGGACTTGGTATGAAGAATTTTATTGTTATTAAAAACTTTATGAACTTGCCGATTTTTTTATTTGCAATTATGGGGGGATGTTTTTATCCAATTGGTTCACTTAATAAATTGATTGATTTTATGCTTAAATTATCACCACTTACTTGGATAAATCGGGGCTCTTTCTTAAGTATTTATGATGGAGATAGTTTTGTTTTAGTAGTGGTAATTGGTTGTCTAGCGGTAGTTGGTATTCTATGTGGGATAGGTGCAATGATTACATTTAAAAAGGAGGATTTTTTGTATGGAGATTTACTTAATAGCCATAAATAATTTTAAACGAAGCTTAACACATAGAACAAGATTTATAGTAGGATTGGTGTTACCAATTGTTTTATGCTTTATCGCTGGAATAATGAATACAGTTAGCAAAGCCAACATTAGAGTTGGGGTTCTTAAGGATGTGTCAATTGTAAAGACGCTAGAAGAAACAGAGGGGTTCCAGGCATCACTTGCTAGCGAGGATACTTATCATACGGATCTGATTATGGGAAAATATCAAGTAGTAATAGGACGTGATATGTCAATCCTATCCGTAAATAATAAGAAAATAGAAGCATATTATCAAACCATTATGAATGCAGTGTTACAAGGGAAAAAAGTGAATACAAGTTTATGGAAAGGGAATGCATTGACTAAAGAAGAACGAAGTATTGCATTTTTAATGACCTTATTTTTGGTTATGGCAACTGTGAATGGAGCAACTCTAATAGCAGATAAAAAGGTAGGCACGTATGATAGATGCTTACAGGCGATAAAAAGTGGCAGAAATTATGTTTTGGGTAATTATGTATTTAATTTTTTGTTTACCTTATTTCAAGTATCCTTAGCACTTATTCTTATGTCAGTGATACAAAAAAATAGTATTAGTTTACTTGCATTATTGGCACTGTCTCTGTTTATCTCGTTCGTTACTACCATCTATGCAACCATATTATGTTTACTTTGTAAAAGCGATGTACAAGCGAACATAACTGCTAGTTCTTTGGCTTCCATTTTATCTATCATAGGCGGTACTTTTATTGCTATTAGCAATATGCCACCGGTTCTACAATATGTTAGCGTAATAAGCCCAATCAGGTGGGTATTAGAATTAAGCAAGTATTTATAAAAATGCCATAGTAATGAGATACAGATTATGGTAAAATGTACAAAAGATAAAATCAAGCGCAGGGGGATTCTATTATGATGAGAGATGCAGTGCAAACAATCGGTAATATCATTGACAAGCAAAAGACAGCTTTTATAAGTTCCGTGGATGAGGATGGATTTCCAAATATGAAAGCCATGTTAGCACCTCGCAAACGGGAGGGAATCAAAGAAATCTATTTTACTACTAATACATCTTCCATGCGTGTTGAACAATATAGAAAAGACCCAAAGGCATGTGTTTATTTTTGTGATAACCGATTTTTCCGTGGTGTCATGCTGAAAGGAACCATGGAAGTAATAGAAGATCAGGAAACGAAAGAGATGATATGGTTACCAGGAGACACCATGTACTATCCACTTGGTGTCACAGACCCAGATTATTGTGTATTAAAGTTTACAGCAAGTTCTGGAAGATATTATAGTAATTTTAAATCAGAGAATTTTCAGATTTAAGTAAGAGTGGTGGAACTAAAATGCGTGTTCCATCATTAGTTGAAAGCTAGTCGTAGCTGGCAGAAGGGTATTAATATGAAATTTATATACTGTCCTCATTGTGGTGATAAACTGATACAGAAGGAAATAGGGGACGAAGGGATGATGCCATATTGTAATCAATGCGAGATACCTGTCTTTGATGTATTCCAAACTTGTGTTATAGTTCTGGTAGTAAATGAATATCAGGAAATAGCTTTACTTAGGCAGGATTATGTTTCTCAAACTACCTTAGTTTGTGTTGCAGGCCATATAAAGTCAGGAGAAACCGCAGAATATACCGCGACAAGAGAAGTAGAAGAAGAGATAGGATTACATACAGAACAATTAGCTTATATGAAGAGCTATTATTATGAAAAAAGAGATATGATGATGTTAGGATTTATCGCATCAGTTCTAAAAGCAGAGTTACACTTATCCAAGGAAGTAGATCATGCAGAATGGTTTACGTTGGAAGTTGCACTGACAAAAGTGAAAGAAGGAAGTATTGCAATGCAGCTCATTGAAGATTATAGGGAGAGCTTGCACAATTCATAGTATAAATCATAGTATTAATAAAATTCCCCAACTCAGGATAAAATATTAGTTAGATTATATGGAGAAAAAACGGAGGAATCTATTCTATGTTTCAGTCAAAATATTGTGAAATATATTATTTTAAAAAAGAAAATGTGCTTCTACTACAATGGAAAATGTTCTGCCAGGGTGAAGATTATAAAAAACCCCTTCGCTTTGCGGTAAAGGAGCTTAAGAATAGAAGAAATAGTAATATCATTATTGATGTCCGAAATGGATTTGAACCAGACAAAGAAGATGCCAAATGGGTCTTTGAAAAACTAATTACACAGATGAAAAAAACAGATTTAAAGAGTATTATTTTTGTAGCTAATCATAAAAAACATGTGGTTCAAGCAATCAATAAATATGTAAGTAATTTTGAGACAGATTTTCAAGTGAAGCAAGTTAGTTCCATAGAGGATGCATTTTATGAGTTTTGTGATGATTCCAAGCAACCGATTGTATTAAATGTAACTTATGTGGTGAAACCAGGTAAGCGAGAAGAATTTTATCAACAATTGAACGAAGCAGGCATTCCTAAGCTGTCTAGAGAAGAACCTGGTAATATGCGTTACGAATATTTTGCATCCACAGAACAGGAGAATGAACTGATTCTAATAGAAATATGGAGAAATCAGGACGCACTTGATGGACATAAAGAGATGGATCATTTTAAGAAATTACAGACATTGAAAGAAGATTATGTATTGGATACTAGATTTGAAACATATGCAATTGTGAATTAAGAGTGTAGATGAATGAGGGAATAGGGGGGTGTCTTATGATTACACGTATACCATGTGGTAATGGAAATTGTTTCTTAATACAAGACAACAATGCTTCCATATTAGTGGATACATCTCGTCCAAAATATAGGGATAACATACTGGAACAATGTAGAAATGCGAATGTAAAGTTAATTGTATTAACACATGGACATATGGATCATATACAAAATGCAGCTTATCTATCTCGGGAATTAAAGGTACCAGTTGCAATTCATAAACAAGATTACGAATTGACGAAAAATAATATGTTAGAGCCGTTGAGTGCTCATAACCTATTGGGTAAGTTAGTGTTGAAAATATCTATCAAAAGTTTTGAATATGATACCATAGACGAATTTGAGCCAACCATATTTCTCAGTGATGGCGATTCCCTATTAGAGTATGGTATCGATGGGACTGTTGTGGAACTTCCTGGACATACAAAAGGATCCATTGGAATCCGGATTGGTGAAGATCTTATCGTTGGAGATGCACTGATGAATTTATTCTATCCGACAAAGTCGATGCTGTATGGTGATAGAAAACGGATGGAAAAAAGTGCAGAATACATAAGTAATATGAGCGTGAATACTATACATTTTGGACATGGTAAATCTGTGCCTAATCGTAAATGGTAATGGAAAGAATTTAAAAAAATTAAAATTGCTATTGACTTTCCCCCACAGGGAAAGGTGTAAACTTCCTTTATAAGGAGATGTAGTTATGTATAAAATAGGTGAATTTTCAAAGATAACCAACCTAACAACGAAGGCACTGCGCTACTATGATGAACAGGGGTTACTAGTGCCCTCAAGTAGAGGCCAGAATGATTACCGACTCTACAACGATTCAGATTATGAGAAAGCGCAGATCATAGGGACGCTACGTGCCCTTGAATTTTCCATCGCTGAAATTAAAGATGTTTTGGAACATGCGGATAACATGGAGGATTTGTCTTATTATTTTGCAGAAAAGAAAATATTTATTGAAAAGCGAATAAAAAAAGAAAAGGAACTTATTAAAAAACTAGAATCCCATCTCCTTCCCAATAATAAGGAGGTAATGAAAATGAATTATCAGATTAATGTAAAAACAGAAGAACCAATGGCAGTAGCAAGTATTAGATATCGCGGTAAATATAGTGATGTAGGTAAGTATATTGGTGCCATTTATAAAGTGGTGAAAGACAAAGCCAATGGGGAACCCTTTAACTGCTATTACGATGAAGAATTTCAAGAGGACGCGGATATTGAATTATGTGTTCCAACCAAAGGAGTATTAAAAGAAAATGGTTCTGAAGTTACTTGTAAAACCCTGCCAGGCATTAAGGGTATATCTACTACCCATATTGGAAGTTACGAAACGCTGAATCATGCTTATAAGGCTTTGGTTGATTATGCCAAGGAACATAATATTTCTTGTAAGCTTCCATATAGAGAAATCTATCACAAAGGGCCTGGTGCGATATTTAAAGGTAACCCAGAGAAATATGAGACAGAGATTATTTTGCCATTTGAAGAAGTATAATTAAATATTTGCATAGTGTTTCAGACAGTATTATAGTATAATAATACTGTCTGAAATTATAGTAATACAAGAAAAGGAAGAGAAAGATGTCACAGGATAGACGTTTATCTGATCAGGTAGCCGATGATATCAGGACAATGATTACCATTGAGCATAGATTTAATCCGGGAGATAAGTTACCAAATGAAAATGAATTATCAGAAGAACTTCATATTAGTCGTACAACCTTAAGAGAAGCAATTCGTATCCTAGTAACCAATGGTATTGTTGAGATAAAAAGAGGATTAGGTACTTTTGTCAAGGAACAGCTAGAGATGGATCGAAGTGAAACGCTAGAACCATTATCTACAGCAAAAGTAAATGCAAAGGATTTGTATGAGATGAGATTAATCTTTGAGCCAGAGGCTGCTTATTTAGCCACGAAACGAGCTAGTGATATGGAGATTAATCGAATACTAACGTATGGGAAGCAGATTGAGGAGAAGATAGCAAATGGGCAGGATAGAACTCAGGTAGAGCAAGCTTTTCATAAATCCATTGCAAAAGCTACTCATAATGAATTTATGAATAAGCTAATGCCAGTTATCTATCAATCCATTGATAAAGGGGTAGCACTGTCTCGGAAAAAGGAATTGGCGGTAAAGGATACAATAAATGATCATAAAATGATTATGGATTTTATGGCAGCAAGAAACGCTGAAGGAGCAAGAAATGCAATGAAGATACATATACTTCATGCGATGAAGGAACTAGAAATAGAGTAAGATGAATAAATCGATATGAGTTAGTACTAGAATACAAGATGAAGTAGTAGTTAGAACTAGAACAAGAAGAGAATTATTATTGTGAAGTTAATACGATAACATGAGTGAAGCCTGTAAAGTTATTATTTTGATAATGAACTTTATACAGGCTTTTTTATATAGCAAGAAATCATCATACAACTATATTGACAGTAGACAACATATGTATTATAATACAACATACAATGATAAGTAATTCAACAATTTGGATAGGAGCGTGGACATATGAGAAGTGATAGAATAACAAAAGGTATCAATGCTGCTCCACAGAGAGCACTGCTACATGCATTAGGACTAACTGATAAAGAACTTGAAAAGCCATTGATTGGAATTGTTAGTTCCAAAAATGAAGTAGTTCCTGGACACATGAATCTTGATAAGATTGAAGAAGCAGTAAAACAAGGCGTCCTGCTAGCAGGTGGTGTTCCCTTGGTATTTCCAGCCATTGCAGTATGTGACGGTATTGCCATGGGTCATGAAGGAATGAAGTATTCGCTAGCAACAAGGGAATTGATTGCAGATTCTACTGAAGCTATGTCAATGGCGCATCCTTTTGATGCACTCGTGTTTATTCCAAACTGTGATAAGAATGTACCTGGATTATTAATGGCTGCAGCTAGACTTAATATCCCTTCTATTTTTGTAAGTGGAGGACCTATGCTTGCAGGAACTATGAATGGGAAAAAGATTAGCTATTCCAATGTATCAGAAGCTGTAAGTGAGTTTAAGATTGGTAAGATTTCAGAAGAAAAATTAGAGGAATACGAGAAGAAGGCTTGTCCATCCTGTGGTTCTTGTTCCGGTATGTTTACAGCAAATAGTATGAATTGTTTAACGGAGGTACTTGGTATGGGACTTCCTGGGAATGGTACGATTCCAGCTGTTTATTCGGAACGCTTACGTCTTGCAAAAGAGGCAGGTATGCAGATTATGGAATTGCTTAAAAATGATATAAAGCCAAGAGATATTATGGTTAAAGAAGCATTTTTAAATGCCTTAACTATGGATATGGCACTAGGCTGTAGTACCAATAGTATGTTGCATTTACCAGCCATTGCCCATGAATGTGAGATTGCACTGGATTTAGAAATAGCCAATGAAATCTCCAATAAAACTCCTAATCTTTGTCATCTTGCTCCAGCAGGTGATCATTATGTGGAGAACTTAAATGAGGCTGGTGGTATTATGGCAGTTATGCATGAGATTAATAAAGCAAACTTACTACATACCAATCTTATTACTTGTACTGGTAAAACCATTGCAGATAATATTAAAGGACATGAAATATTAGATACACAAGTAATTCGTCCTATCGATAATCCTTATTCTGATATTGGAGGAATTGCTGTATTAAAAGGTAATTTAGCACCGGATGGTTGCGTGGTAAAGCGTTCCGCAGTGGCTTCTGAAATGATGCAGCATACTGGTACAGCTAGAGTGTTTGATGGAGAAGAAGAAGCACTAGATTCAATCTACACAGGAAAAATTAATCCAGGTGATGTTGTAGTAATCAGATATGAAGGTCCAAAAGGTGGACCTGGAATGAGAGAAATGTTAAATCCAACTTCAGCAATTATGGGAATGGGACTTGGTAATAGTGTTGCTTTAATTACTGATGGCAGATTTTCAGGAGCAACCAGAGGTGCAGCCATTGGTCATGTATCACCAGAAGCTGCTGTAGGAGGGAATATTGCACTGGTTTATGAAGGAGATCAGATTGCCATCGACATCACTAAGAATACCATAGAAATCTTAGTTTCTAACGATGAATTAGATCGTCGCAGAGCGGATTGGAAACCAATCGAACCAAAAGTAACCAAAGGTTATTTAGCAAGGTATTCGAAATGTGTAACCTCAGGCTGTCAAGGTGCGGTACTTATGTAATATCCGTCTAATGAAACGATTGGACTTTAAATATTTCTTTTTGCACACCATTCGTTGTTATGGCTATTAGTAAATCTATAAATTCTTCAATTGGAATATCTTTACCATTGGAGTACCACTGTGTAATCATGCTTAACACAGCAGCACTTTGGTACTCCATAATATAACTTAATTTTCTGACATTTTCTGTCATAGGGTGATTCAGGGTTGCAACTACCACAGGTGCTAACCGCTTTAAGAGCTTTTTACGAAAACCAGGATCACCATGTTCTCCTAATAGTACCGGAAAATATTTGCTATTATCTTCATAAAAATCCATTAGTTCAGCAATCACTTTCTTCTTATCTGCTCCGTGTTTTAAATTGGATAATACAATTTTATGAAATCGTTCTGGAGTAATAATCTGTTTTTCAATCTCATCTAAAATATCATAAACATCTCTAAAATAAACATAAAAAGTAGAACGATTATATCCAGCTAAACTACAGATAGAAGATACTGTAATCTGCTCAATTCTATGTTTGGTATATAGTTCCCAGAAAGCATCCATTATATTTTGTTTGGTCTGCTTTGAGGTGGCTGATAAAGGTAGATTCATTCTGCAACATCCCTCCTGATCTTATAATAATTCGTATGTGAGAAGCCGTATTTGTAAATAATCTTACGTATGTCTCTTTATCTATTGATAAAATTATATAATGATGAAGTTAGATATGCAATATCAGAAAAATCCCACAAAGCTCCCCTAATTGTTGGTTGATATCAAAAATAATTGAGATATAATAAGAGCAAATAAAGCAATTGCTATTTATTACTTACCGGTAAGCGTGTTTTACAAGGAAAGAAGGAGTATTATGAAAATAGAAATCAACCACGTAATGAAGCAGTTTCAAAACAATGTTGTGTTACAGGATATTAACATCCAGATGGAAGAAGGCAATATATATTGCTTGTTGGGAGCCTCTGGCTCAGGCAAAACAACACTGCTTCGCATTATTATGGGTGCCATTAGTGCGGATGAGGGACAGGTATTAATAGAAGGAATCCAGGTTCCTAATAAAACTTTATTAACGCAGATCGGATTTATGCCTCAACAAGATGCCTTATATCATGAATTGTCAATATGGGATAATCTAAGGTTTTTCGCAGGAATCCAGAATTTAAAAGGCAAGCAGTTTGAGAAAAGAGCAATGGAACTTCTTAAAGTAGTTGGACTTTTGGAAGATAAAAAGAAGTTAGTTGGTAACTGTTCAGGAGGTATGAGAAAAAGAATTTCACTTGCTGCAACTTTGATTCATGCACCCCAGTTAATTATCATGGATGAGCCTACGGTTGGAATTGATCCTGTGCTTCGAAGAGAGATTTGGGAGTATTTACATCGTCTAAAAGAACAGGGAACAACTATTGTAGTAACCACTCATGTTATGGATGAAGTGTTTCAATGTGATTATGCAGCGCTTCTTAGAAATGGAAAAATAATTATTAAGGATGCTGTTTCGAACCTTGCCGAACTCACATCCAATGGAAACATTGAAGATTTATTTTTCCTAGGAGAGGAGGAGACAGTATGTATTCAATCATTAGAAGAATTCTAGGACAAATGAGAAATGATAAACGATCTCTAGCTATGATTTTTTTAGCACCAATTTTTGTATTATCCATTCTTTATGTTATTTTAGGGGATTCCAATTATAAGCCACGGCTTGGTGTGTATCAGATTCCGGACGTTCTGGTTACTAACTTAGAAGAGAAGTTAGAAGTAATTAAGGGAGACTCTAAGCCTTTTTTACCCGACGAATTAGAAAATGAATCATTAGATGGTTTTCTATGGAACGATAAGAACGGATTGCATCTTTATCTAACTGAACAGAATACAAAGACTGCTAAAGTAGTAAAAAGTATTCAGGAAGCGAGTAAGGTAAAAGATCAGATGTCTGTGGAATACCAATATGAAACAGCAGCAGATAATCAGTTGGATTCGCTAAGTTTTGTATTCCTTGGAATTCTGTCCTTTTTCTTTGTGTTTATCTTATCTGGTATGTCTTTTGTCAGTGAGAGAACCACCCAAACGCTTGAGAGAATGTTAATGGCTCCTCTTTCAAGAATATCGGTAATTGGTGGTTATACTATAGGATATGGAATCTTATCAGCTCTACAGAGTATTGTGATTATACTATTCACTGCGTTTGTATTGAAATTACATTTTGAAGGTTCCATTCTTTTATGCATATTGATTATGATTGTCATGTCGTTTGCAGCAGTTGTAACAGGGGCATTGTTATCTCTATTTGCCAATAATGAATTTCAGATGGTTCAATTTATTCCAGTCATTATCATTCCACAGATTTTCTACTCTGGTCTGATACCGTTAGATACTATCCCATTTGGATTAGGCAAGTTATGTTATTTCACACCAGCATATTACGGTTGTAGTTCTCTTCAAAATGTTATGATATACGGTTATGGATTGGAAAAAGTATGGCCTTGGTTAACGGGACTCATTTGCTATATTGGAGTTTTATTTATATTGAATGTATTAGCATTAAAAAAATATCGTAAATTATAGTAAAATATGGGCAATCTTGTCATTACCTATTCATTTTTTGGTAAAATGTTCCGATATACCCTGTAAGATAGGTGTCAAGTTCCGTTTGAAGTATTATGATGGATTTTAATCAGTAGAATTAGACTACCTAATATTACTAGGGAGGAAATAATATGATAATAAAATTTCAAAATGATGAAAACAGTAGTATACAGATGAATCATTCACAGACAAATAATAGACGAGATCATAGAGCTCAGGAGAAAAAGAATTCATCAATTAAGGCAAGTGAACTTAATCTGCAAGATGATGTTTTAACTAAGAAGTTACAAGCTCACAAAAAAGCCATTAAGACAGTAATGGATGCTTTTTCTGGAGAACAGGTGGCAGATGACAGTATCCGCCAGCATCAGAAAAGAGCGCAAGAATTAACAGAAGAAGCAAATACTTTTCTTGGGGAGATTAATCGTCTGAATGGATTAAAGAAAGATCTACAAGAGACTTCAGGTGTAGACGATAATAGTCAAGAGCAAAAGGATTTAGTGCTATTAGAGAAGAAACAAAAAGGTGAAGCGTTAACAAAAGACGAACAAAAGCAATTAAGTGAGATGGGACCTCTTACAGAATATCAGAAAGCTTCTCTTGAATACAGTGCAACGGCTAACGTGTGGATTAAACGTTTAGAAGATGCTAAGAGCAAAACAGCAGGGGAAAATCGTACCGTAGATGCAATAAAATTAGCACAGGTAAAAACCCACACAGTGGTAGATGCCAATAAAACAGCACAAGATATTATGGATCAAGCTTCGAAAGATATCGTGAACACTTTAATTGATGAAGCAAAAGATAAAGTGGATGAAGACCTTGAGGAAATAGAAGCAGAAGCTGAGAAGAAAGCTGAGGAAGAAGAAGCAAAACAAGAAAAGTTAGAGAAAAACAAAAAAGATGAACAAAAAATTGATGATAGCACCGATCAATTATCTTTAATTACAAAAGCTGATAATGCCCAAGATAAACTTCAAAAAGAGATTCAGGTGATGATTGATAATCAGAAACTTTTAGAAGAAGATATTAAAGGAATAACAGTTGATGAGACATTATAATTCCTGTTTAGGAAGACTATGAGTCAATTTGCACATGGACATATTAGAAGGAAGTGATACACCATATAATTTGATTCGCAACACGCTCTCGCTTGGATGAAGTTCGTAGTGGTACGTAAGGTTCTAAAGGACAGAACCTAAGTACCAACGACTTCATAACAGTTGCTCTTCAAATTATATGGTGTATCACTTTCGTTTAGGTTTTGAATGTGCAAATTGACAAGCAAGGTTGTTCAAAGGGGGATTTTGCCCCCTTTCCTGATAAATAGAGCACTGAAAAGTTCATGAGTCAATTTGTACTAATACTTTCTTACTTAGGATATTTACTAGGTTGGGAAGTTTTTTTGTGCTTATTATTTTGACATGGAGATAAAAAAGACGTAAAATTAGGGGAGGTGTTTATTCCAGTAAAGTGGATGGAATAATATGTGTATTAATATAAAAAGGAATTATAAAAGAAAAAATCGTTTGACAATAGCAAGAGAACAATAGGAGGAATCGTTTCATGACAAGACAATTAAGTAGAGAAGAAGCAATGGAATTGTTGAAACAGTATAATAAAGAATCTTTTCACATACTTCACGCATTAACTGTGGAAGGTGTGATGCGTTGGTTTGCAAAGGAAGAAGGATTTGAGTCAGAGGAAGAGTATTGGGGTATCGTGGGGCTGTTACATGATATTGATTTTGAAGAATATCCAGAGGAACATTGCACAAAGGCGCCAGAGTTGTTAAGAAAAGCTAATGTGGGTGAAGATATGATATATTCTATCTGTAGTCATGGTTATGGAATCTGTGTTGATATAGAACCGAAACATCAGATGGAGAAAATATTATTTGCAACAGACGAATTAACTGGTTTAATCGGCGCGGCTGCTAGAATGAGACCATCTAAAAGTGTGATGGATATGGAAGTGTCTAGTTTGAAGAAAAAATTCAAAGATAAGAAGTTTGCTGCGGGTTGTTCAAGGGATGTAATTATTCGTGGTGCCGAGCAATTAGGATGGGAGTTAGACGAGTTACTAGATAAGACAATAAAGGCAATGCGTTCTTGTGAGGAAGAGATTAATGCTGTAATGGAAGAGCAATAACTTAAGAAGAACAATAAATTAAGAACAACAATAACTCATTTGATGTCTTACATTATTTTTATGGGGGGATTTGCATGAAATCAAGGATAGAAGAATTAGTACACCATTATTATTGGGATCTGGATATAAACTGCGCTAGGACAACTTTATCCATTCTGGGTGAATTATTACATACATCATTGGATAAACAAACAATACAATCAGCGATTGGTTTGCATGGTGCTGGAGGTTATCGCGCTCAATGTGGTTTGGTAGAAGGGTCCTTAATGTTTTTTGGTATCTATTTTTCTCAAAGAGGAAAATCAGATGAGCAGATTGCTCAAATATGTTATCAATTTGCAGATGAGTTTACCCATGCTTTTTCTTCCCTGCGTTGTTATGATCTAAGGCCAAACGGTTTTACTGACAATGAGCCGCCGCATGCCTGTGAAAATCTAACCATAGATGCCAT
>JAEZUR010000078.1 GCA_023420935.1 Bacillota bacterium
ACTTACCACTGTGGATGGATCATATCCAGCTACTCCAATCACAACAACTGCTAACAAAAATGCTAAAATAAAATTAAATATTGGTCCTGCTACAATAACAGATATTCTTGCCCAAACACTTTTCTTATTAAACGCATTTTCATTTTCAAGGATTTCATCTTCTCCTAGCATCATACAAGAACCACCAACTGGAAATAGTTTGATGGAGTATTTTGTACGATCTTTCCATTCTTCCAGTTCATTGCAATCATCGTTAGATGCAAATAGTTTCATTGAAAATCCTTTGCTGGTTTTAACGACAGAAATAACTCTAGGACCCATTCCAACCGAAAATTCTGTAACTGCAATTCCATTTTTTTTAGCAAGTAAAAAATGTCCTAATTCATGAATTACAATTATTACGCTAAACATTAATATAGCAACTAATATATTCATCGATTTCCTCCATTAATTCCATTTCTTATTTATTATGTCATATGTTTCAGACTCTATCGTAAGAATTTCTTCCATTGTAGGATTAGTATTCTGTTTATGCTGTTCCACTGCATATTGAATTATCTCTGCAATTTCTAGATATGTGATTTTACGATTTAAAAATTTATCCACTGCCAATTCATTGGCCGCATTAAAGACAGTTGGCATACTACCACCCATTGCTCCAACCTTATATGCAAGTTTTAAACTTGGAAAGGTTTCCATATCTGGTTCTTCAAATGTAATTTGCTTTATTTTTGTAAAATCTAGTCTTTCACCATCCAGATATTTTCTTTCGGGATAAAATAATGCATATAATATCGGTAGTCTCATATCAGGAGTACCAAGCTGTGCCATAACAGCTCCATCTTGATACTCAACCATGGAGTGAATAATACTTTGCGGTTGTATCACTACCTGTATCTGATCTATCTTGACATCAAAAAGCCATTTCGCCTCAATTACTTCTAACCCCTTATTCACTAAAGTAGAAGAGTCGATGGTTATCTTTCTTCCCATTGCCCAATTGGGATGTTTTAATGCATCCTCAACTTGTATGTTCATTAAATCTGTCTTTTTCTTACCACGAAATGGGCCACCTGAAGCTGTTAGGATTAGTTTACTAACCTGATTTTCTGATTTATTCTCAACACTATGGTTGGTTATTGAATGATTGGATAAACATTGGAAAATTGCAGAATGTTCACTATCTACAGGTAAAATAGATACGCCATATTCTTTTGCTAATGGCATTATGATATGTCCAGCTGTTACTAAGGTTTCTTTGTTCGCTAACGCAATATCTTTACCAGCCTTAATCGCTTCAATGGTAGGTCTGATACCAATCATTCCAACAATTGCCGCAACTACAATACCTGATGTAGCTTCTGTAGCACACTCAATTAATCCATTCATCCCACTCACAATTTTAACCGATAAGTGAGAAACCTTAACCGCCAATTCCTTTGCCTTTTTTTCATCCCATACACAGGCGATTTTAGGAGAAAACTCTATAATTTGCTGTTCTAATAAATCAATATTAGCCCCTGCTGCTAAAGCAGTTACATTTAGTTCTATATTTGCTCTAACTACTTCTAACGTCTGTGTACCGATCGAACCGGTAGAGCCTAAAATAACAATATTTTTCATTAAATTTCCCATCTTCCTGTATCAACAATGAGGCTAGTTCTGTTTTCATTGTTCTAATAAATATTATAAAATTTGTGTTAGAAAAAATACAATTGGAGCAGTAAAAATAATACTATCATAGCGATCTAAAATGCCTCCATGACCTGGTATTAATGTTCCATAATCCTTAATTTCATGATTTCTTTTAATTGCAGATGCTGCTAAATCTCCAATTTGTGATATGATAGAACCAACTCCACCCATGATGGTGAAAGCAAATATAGGATTCGTTACACCTACAATTTGGTTCTGAAAGATTGTTGCATAAATGTATCCTAATAAAGCAGCTCCAACCACTCCCCCGATACATCCTTCAATGGATTTCTTAGGACTCAACTTGGAAGGAAGTTTATGTTTTCCTATTAACATACCTACGCAATAAGCGCAAGTATCAGAACCCCATGCTGCAATAAAAATCATCCAGACTAATAACAGACCATCTTTCAGCATACGAACTTGATATATATAGGATATCATTATACTTACATAAAACAAACCAAAATATACCATTGTGATCTGTTCGGAACGATATTTTGGAAATATAATAACATAGTTTACCATTAATAGCATTAGGAAAAGTATAGCAGCTAACATTATCATATATTCCTTTTTGTAGAATACCATTCCATAATAAACAAGACTAAAAACATATCCAATAAATGCCAATGAAGTTTTTTCCAATTTCATGGTTCGGTAAAGTTCCATCTGTCCAATTAATGAAATTATTACAACCGTAGCAAATAGTAAGTTTCCTCCAAAGAAAACTGTGATAATTGTAATAATTAATAATATAATACTGCTAAATAAACGTTTCGTAAACATATTTTTCCCCCTAGACAGCGCCATATCTTCTTTCTCTACTGTTGTAATAATCAATTGCTTTTAGTAATTCTTCTTTGTTAAAATCAGGCCATAAAACATCTGTATAATAGAATTCCGTATAAGCCAGCTGCCATAAGAAAAAGTTAGATATTCTTTGTTCACCACTGGTTCTTATTAATAAATCTGGGTCAGGAATATCTTTTGTATCAAGATATTGTTCCAATAAATTCTCTTCTATCTCTTCCAATTTTATTTGGTTATTATCATAATCACTAATTATTTTTTTTACTGCACGAACAATTTCATCTCTTCCACCATAGTTAAGAGCAACTTGAAAGTTAAGACCAGTATTATGTGCTGATGTTGTTTCGAGTTCTGAAATACTTTGTTGCATATCAGGATTTAATTTGGATATATCTCCAACCACGCGAACTCTCATATTGTTTTTACTGCTTGTTTTGATACAATCCTTTAAGTAAGAACGTAGCAGTTTCATTAATGTATTTACTTCCTCTTCTGATCTTTTCCAATTCTCTGTAGAAAATGCGTATACCGTTAAGTATTTAATGCCTAGATGATAAGCGTCTTCACATATTTGTTCAACCGTTTTACTTCCTTGTATATGTCCATAACTTCTGGGCATCATTTTCTTCTTAGCCCAGCGCCCATTACCATCCATTATGATTGCCACATGCTTAGGTATCTTAGTTTCACTCAAAATACAATGACCTCTTTTCTCGAAAAATAGGACGTACCTTGCAAACCGATTACAAAATACGTCCAGATTCTATTCATAACATATACTGTGATTAAACAGTAAGAATTTCCTTTGATTTGCTTTCTATCGTTTTATCAACTTCAGTAACATACTTATCTGTAATCTTTTGAATTTTATCTTCCAATTGTTTTAATTCGTCTTCTGAAATTTCATTCGCTTTGTTCTGCTTTTTAAATAAGTCATTGGCATCTCTTCTAATATTACGAATTGCAACCTTAGCATTTTCGCCTTTTTTCTTAACATCTTTTACCAGATCTTTTCTACGTTCCTCTGTAAGCTCTGGAAATACTAGACGAATTGCTTTGCCATCGTTGTTTGGGGTAAGCCCTAAATCTGAAGCAATAATTGCTTTTTCGATTTCTTTAATTAAACTTGATTCCCATGGTTGAATCTGAATAACTCTAGCTTCAGGAACTGAAACATTTGCTACAGATTGAAGATTAGATGGTTGACCATAATAATCCACTGTAATTTTATCTAATAAGTGAGGATTCGCTCTACCAGCTCTGATTGAATTATATTCCTCACATAAATTGCCTAATGTCTTTTGCATTTTAACTTCATATTGTTCAATATTTGAACTCATTGTAATATCCTCCTTATGATACCGTTACTTTTGTACCGGTGAATTTACCACTAATTGTATTTACTATACTATTCTCTTCATTCAAGCCAAATACCAACATAGGCATTTTGTTCTCCATACACATAATGGAAGCAGTTAAATCAATCACTTTTAATTGTTTATCCAATACTTCTTGAATGGAAACGCAGTCATATTTTTTAGCATTTGGATTTGTTTTTGGATCACTATCGTAAACTCCGTCGATGGCTTTCGCTAGTAATATCACGTCTGCTTCTAATTCAATTGCACGTAAAACAATACCCGTATCAGTTGAGAAGTAAGGATGACCAGTACCCCCTGCAAAAAATACAACCATTCCTTTTTCAAAGTATTTATTGGCTCTATCTTTTGAAAATAATTTCGTCATAGTACCACATTCAAATGGTGTAAGTATTTGTGTTTTCATACCAACATATCGGAATATTTCAGATACATAAATACAGTTCATAATAGTTGCAAGCATACCGATTTGGTCTGCTTTGGTTCGATCTATGGTTTCACTGGTTCGACCGCGCCAGAAATTACCTCCGCCAATTACAATCCCTACTTGAACCCCTTGGTCAACTAATTGTTTTACTTGATTTGCTACCTTTACACAAACTGCTTCGTCAAAACCAGTTTTTTTGTCACCCGCTAATGCTTCTCCACTTAGCTTTAACAAAACTCTATTATACTTTTCCATCTTAACCTCCATGCCTGCAACATACTCACAAGCGTTTTATCCCTTAAAAGGTAGTTATTTTATTCTGCATCAAAGAAATTATCAATATCTACAGATGCATAGCTTAACTTACAATATCCATCAATTACTGCTCCGTTATTAATCTGAACGGATTTTGCATTGATGTTACCCTTAATGATCGCTGTAGAATCAACAACAACTGGACCATTTACATCAATCTCACCTTTCACCGCACCAGCAATTACACCTGATGTAGCAGTAATATCTCCAACAACAACCGTACCTACACCTATTTTAACACTACCTTCACTACTTAAACTTCCTTCTAATCTTGAAGTATTAACAAAAATCTCAGCAGCAATTGAATTACCAGCTACTTTACCAATGATTGATAATTTACCAGCGCAATCAATATCTCCAGTAATTGTACCCATTACTTCTAGAGAACCATCCGAGATAATGCTTCCGTTAATCGTTGTTCCTTTTGTGATAACAGTAACGTTATCCTGTCTTGATCCTTCAGCAATCTCCTCGTTTACCAATGCATTCGTGTTTTCATTTAATAAATCCATAGAATTTAAAGTATCCATCTTTTCTTCTTCCTCGGTATCATTTATTTTTAATTCGTCTAATTCTTCATCATCATACATTTGCGCAAGAAACTCTTTATCGATATTTCCATCTTCATAATCATTACTTACTTCTTCATAATCATTATCTTCATCTGTCACTGGGATTAAGTCTTCTGGTTGTTGCTCCCCAATGCGATTAAGTGCTTCAAGAATGTCATCTTCTGTAATGGACTCTTCCGTATCAGCATCGCTAGCATCAGCTTCTTCAGCTTCCTGATTTGCTTCCACTTGAATATCTGTTTCTAAAGTGTTAACCATCTGATCATCATCTAAATTTTCCCCTAATAATTCTTCATCTGGTAATAATTCACTTACTGCTTGGGATAAATCATCCTTAAACTCCTTAAAAAAACTCATGTTCTTACCTCCTATGTATTCTTATTAATTAACTATATCCTCCGATTTAATATGCTGAATCGGTATATTTTCCTCTTCAATTGGTAAAATTAGATACTTTTCTTTTTGTAATTGCTGAATTAACTTTGATAACGATTTCACAGTGGTACCCTTAACGACAGTATCATGCATTAAAACTATGGAAGTATTATGTTTTTCAACACCCTTCATAATATTGGATGCCAATTGTTTGGCTGTATACTTCTTACCAGTTGCATCACCATTTTCCACATTCCAATCGTAATAAATAATATTCTGTTCTTTTAAAACAGAAATAAATTTAGTCATTGGTAATTTGCTTACTGTATTACTGCTCCCGCCAGGAAAACGATAGAACTTAGGCCTAACCCCTGTAGTATCATATAGCAAATCACTTAACATTGTAAAGTCTTTTTTAAAATCTTCTACAGAATTATATATGATATCATACTTGTGTGAATAGGAGTGCATACCCAAGGTATGTCCTTCATTTACAATACGTTTATATAATTCTTTTGATTTTTCATCCGTTTTCCCTATAACAAAAAAAGTAGCCTTAACATTATATTGCTTTAAAACATCTAAAATTTCATCTGTATATTCACTAGGACCGTCATCAAAAGTAAGAAACACTTTCTTTTGATTGGAACTATTTTCGTTATTCTCTGTTTGTGAATCAGAATTATCGATTGCCTGATTATCATTCTCTTCTGTTGCTATATCATCTTTTTCAGAAGTAGTATCTTCTGTTTTATCTTCTTCAGCTGCATATACCACGTTACCTTTTGCAAGTACATCTTTCTTTTCACTATATAACTCATATTCTGAATGATGCATCTGAGTTAGTAAATTAATTTGACTTTCTAATTGATTTACTTTATAAAGTAAAAACATACAGCATATACACGGTAAAATTAATAACACCAACAAAATTGTGACTATCATCACTTTTAAACGCTTGACTCTTTTTCGCCTGCTAGGGGCTTGGTTTCTGATGATTTCATTCGTATTTTCCATAGAATCACCCCTTCAAAATTACTACACAAATATTTTAACACACTTATAGTAATTTTCCAAACATTATAATTATTTTTTTATAATTTTATAAGCGTATTTTGATTAAAATAGATACTGTTATATTTATATCCATATATCTACATTTTGCACTTCTAAAAGAGCAGTGTTATAATCAAAATCTTATCTTTTTTTATTGTTTTCAATGACAATAAAATTATGCGCCGTCATACTATCTTTTACCACTTCTGTGTACGAGAAATAATATGTTACACATCTTTCATAGCACCATTCCACATAAAAAATAGCCCTGCAAAACCAGTTAATTGACTAGTTTGCAGGACTATAATGTGTAAGCAATCTTCAAAACTGAAGTTGCATCTACTTTTTATTACTGTCCTAACTGTGCAGCAACTTCGGCAGCAAAGTTTTCTTCTTTCTTCTCAATACCTTCGCCTGTTTCAAAACGAACGAATTTTTTAATAGAAATTGGAGCACCAATTTCTTTTGCTACTGAATCTAAATATTTCTGAACTGTTAATTCACCATCTTTTACATAAACTTGGTCGACTAAACAAACTTCTTTTAGTTCTTTGTTTAAACGTCCAACAACCATTTTTTCAACAATGCTTTCTGGTTTGCCAGGGTTTTCATTCATAGCTTGAACTTTTAAGATTTCAGTTTCTTTTGCAATATAATCTGCAGAAACTTCGTCTCTTGTAATATATTTTGGAGCAATAGCTGCAATCTGCATAGCAACATTTTTCGCTGCTTCTTTTGCAGCATCAGTAACTGCTGTTGTAGCAACTTCAACTAAAACACCAATTCTTCCGCCACCGTGGATGTAGGATTCTACAAATCCTTCAGAAGCAGTTACTTTTTCAAATCTTCTAACGTTCATGTTTTCACCGATTGTTGCAATTAAAGAAGCTAATTGTTCTTTTACTGTTTTGCTTGAATCAGCTGCCCATGCTTCTTCTAAAAATGAATCAACATCAGCTGCGTTAGTAGTTGCAGCCTGTGCTGCTACTGCACTAACGAAATCTCTAAATGTATCATTCTTAGCTACGAAGTCTGTTTCACTATTTACTTCAACGATAGATGCAGATTTTCCATCTGCACTAATGTTAACAGAAACTAATCCTTCAGCTGCAATTCTTCCAGCTTTCTTTTCAGCTTTCGCCAAACCATTTTCTCTTAAAAATTCTACTGCTTTATCCATATCTCCATCTGTTGCAGTAAGTGCTTTTTTACAATCCATCATACCTGCGCCAGAAATTTCTCTTAATTCTTTTACCATTGCTGCTGTAATTGCCATTTTCAAATACCTCCGTCTATTTAATTATTCAGCTACAGTTTCTAAAGCTTCTACAGCTACATCTTCTGCATCGTTTAATTGTGTACCTTGGTTTGCTTCAATAACAGCATCTGCCATTTTTGCAACGATTAATTTTACAGCTCTGATTGCATCATCATTACCAGGGATTACATAATCTAATTCTTCTGGATCACAGTTAGTATCCGCAATACCGATCAATGGAATACCAAGTACGTGTGCTTCTTGAATACAAATTCTTTCCTTTTTAGGATCTACAACAAAGATAGCATCTGGAATCTTCTTCATATCTTTGATACCGCCAAGGTTCTTTTCTAATTTATCCCATTCTTTTCTAAGTTCGATTACTTCTTTCTTAGGAAGAACTTCAAATGTTCCATCTTGAGACATTGTTTCGATAGCTTTTAATCTTGCAATTCTACCTTGAATAGTCTTAAAGTTAGTAAGCATACCACCTAACCATCTTTCATTTACAAAGTACATACCGCAACGTTCTGCTTCTGATTTGATTGAATCCTGAGCTTGTTTTTTAGTACCAACGAAAAGAATTGTACCACCATCTGCTACAACGTTTTTGATTGCATTGTAAGCTTCATCTACTTTACCTACAGATTTCTGTAAGTCGATGATATAGATACCGTTTCTTTCTGTGTAGATGTACTCAGCCATCTTAGGGTTCCATCTTCTTGTCTGGTGTCCAAAATGTACACCTGCCTCAAGTAATTGTTTCATTGAAATTACGCTCATAATTTACCTCCATTTGGTTGATTTCTTCCGTATGTATCATTTTTTTATAAGACCGCTTTGCTATGAAAGCCGGCACCTTTATAAAAATCAACATACGTGTGTTTTAACGTACCGATAAATTATATCATAGCGTCCAAAATAAGGCAAGCATTATTTTCCCATATATAAGAAAAACCCACAAGATAAGTTTTGTTCTTGTGGGTTTATTTTTATCTATTTGTTATCATAATGGCAATATCATAATACTTTGCCTCTTTCGGTATGCTGTAATTACCTGCTCTAATTTTTGTTGCGAATCCATTATCACATAAATATTTATCAAAACCAGTTGCGTCTTCTATAATTCCTGCTTTTTGTAAATACTCTGCAACTTGATTTGATAACCAGCCACGCTGTATTTCAACAGAAATATATGTTTTATCCTGTACGTTAGTTTCATCATGTTCAGGCTTTTTAGTTGGTTTTACCTCTGGTTCCTTAGTAGCGTCGGGTTCCTTCGTTGGCGCTATTGTTGGTGCAACCGTAGGTGTTGTACTAGGGGCAACAGTTGGTGATGCACTAGGTTCTACTGATGGTACAGTAGATGCTTCTGCTTCTAACATATCTAGACTCTCGTCCAGTTTTTTATCATATTCTTCCGCAGACATCATACCTAATGTTTTTGCTCTTGCTACAATCTGTGCGTCCGTCATCTCCACAACTGGTTCATTTTTTGTTGAGAATGCTAATACCATCGTGGTAAAAACAATCCCCACCCCTAAACCTCTTAAGAAATACTTTACTTTCACAATTTCACTCCTTTAGATAAATCAATAACTAGCTTCACTTCACCTTGTCCCAGCTCTAAGATTTTAGCTATTTCTATTACAGATTTACCACTTTTGTATAATTTCAAAATTTGGTCGTTGTTATTTTGTCCCATTTCATTCCATGGTTCCACCACATTATCCAAAGAAATCTCCGTATTAAAACTATCTGTTTCCGGTTTTATTTCAATTTTATCATCAGAACTAAGTTTCTCATGATTGATTTCTTGTATATATGCTTCATCCTTTATATGAGCCTTTTGGGAGTCAATTTGATTAATTAATGTCTTAATCTCATTTTCTTTTTCATTCAGCATATTATAAAGAAATACAACTTCTGTATGGTTTTGTCCGATTTTTTCAATTGTCTGATCTGAAAATTCACTTACAGACATAATTTTTTCATTGGATATCTGACTAAGCTGATCATCTACTTTAATAATAGTGTCTTCTACTTTGTCCGCTAATAACACATCCAAACGATCATGGATATTTTTTTCATCCTTATCGGTCCATATATCATGTATTTGACTTTCTCCCTGCGCCTTATTACTATATTTCGATGTAAGTTTCTCTGAAATAAAATAACTTATGGCTATCATTATTAGCCCTAGTATGACTAAAAAAATATCAAATCCTTGCATTGTTTTTCCTCCAAGCCTGTAAAACAAAAGTGTTGTTTCGTTTATCCTTGCAAACTTCAAGCGTGAAAGTTAACCTTCACGCTTTATTGTTCATAATTCGTTGCATAGCAAGTGAAATTTCCATTGTTATATCATGAACATAAAGCTTGTTCATGATCTCATTGAAATTTTGCCCTTGCAAGCAAGCAAAATTTCCATTTTATATCATGATGTCGAATTTACTTCCTTTGTTATTCTTAGGCTTCGTATCTTCTTGTTTTGCATTTTTTTTCTTACTTTGATTTTGATTACCTTGGTAAGAGTTGTTTCCTTTTTCTTTTGCATCATAACGATACTCTGTATTCTCACTTTTAGTGGTCTTTACTGTTTGTTCGCTATTATGTTTTATACCTTTATTAAATATGTCATTTAGCTGTGAGTGTGCCTGTTGTGCACGTTGTATAGATTCATGATGCGTTAAGGATGCTTCCTGCGATCTGTTAGGGATCGAGATAATATCTATAGGTCTAATCGGCATAAACTCACATCCTTTCTAAAGTCCAATACTTTTAATATCAGCTTTATCTCGAATAAATTGGCAATGATGGGTATCTTGTCTTATGTAGAATGTTACGTTAGAAATTACTATTTTTACTCCTGGATATGCAACATTTTCAATTCGAATTCTACAACTTTTATAATTATTAACTTCTTCACTAATCGACTCATATCGACTGGTTGCTTCTCTTATCTTGGTTTCTAATAGGATATTATTTTGATTGGCTGTCCTTAAATATTGTGCTTTATCAGGCGTAAGTTGTTCTCCTGCTTCCACTTTCTTACGGAATAAAACAAGAATCTGAATCATTTTTTCTTTTTCCGTCTGCATATCAGTTATGGATTTTTCAAGATCACGAAACTCATCCATAATAGATGGATCAATTCCAACTTCTAATAGTGTATGGGTACCCATTGCAGATCCAACTGTCTTTACTGTAATAGAAGAACCTGATTTAATCTCTCCACCCGTAATAAGTCCTTTTTTACCACCTACAATGATTTCTCCTTTAGCGGACACATTGCTATGCATAATTGCTTCTGTTGTAATAATTCCACCAGATCTCACCTCAGAATTTTCAATGAATTTAGCAACAATGTTACCTTTTGCATCCAAAATTCCTCGATTCATGCCTTGTATTCCACGTTTTAAGATTATTTGTCCTTCTGCAACTAATGTTGCACCTTCCACTACTCCGTTTACAATAATATCGCCTTTGGCGCGGATAGAGAAACCTGTTAATACATTACCTTTCACAACAACATTTCCTTCATAGGTAATATCACCTGTGGCAGCATTAACGTCTGGAACTTCAAAGGTGTCTGATACAAAAACACGATCATCCGTTAACGATACATGACCAGACACATCCGCATACATGATGGTTCCATCTTCTGAAAGATGAATATTTATTCCATGCTTCAGTATTTTCTTAATTACTTTCTTTGGTCTAATGGTATTACCATACACATCGATGCCTGGTGTTCCTTGATCAGCAGGTTCTAACACCGCCAAAATATCGCCTTTGTTTACATGGTTAATCATATCCAATTGATGAAAATCAACGGTTCCATCATCATTAATCTTAGGTTTTGACGAAGTCCCTGTTCGAAATTTATAATTAATAACTGCATTTTTTCCTTCAACGGGCATAGTTCCCTTCGCTAATATCAAATTGGAACAATATGTTCTATTTTTTAGAAACTCATCAATAACATCTTCTTGAACTCCATATTTTATACCAGCACGAATTAATTCACTTACAATAAGATTTTTATCCATTCTATTTCCACCTGTAGAAGGCGCAAAAAATCTACCAATTGCAAACATTTTTTCTGGGTCAATCGTGATTTTTAAATACTCATTTTCAATTGGTGTCTCTGCAAATCCAATTTTTATTTCTACTGGCTCAGTTGCACTAATCAAACCATCTCGCAGAGCTTGTAAATCATATTCCATTATCTTTCTTTCACCAAAGTAGTTTACAATATCATCTAAGAGCATACTATTCGTACCTTGCGCTCCCGGATATACTTTAATAAACATTCCCCCCGGTTTATTTACCAATTGAAAAAAGCCATATGAATCACTCATGTTATAATCTCCCATCCCCTCAAAATGTGTCAAATATATCCATGTTGCTACCTAATTTAGTCCTCATTTTTTGTAACGCTTTTGTATGAAGTTGTGATACCCTGGATTCTGACACTTCTAGTATTTTGCTAATTTCTTTTAATGTTAAAGATTCATAATAATATAATACTATTACCTTCTTTTCATTTTCAGTAAGTGTTTCCAATGTTGTTTGTAGTAGCTTTTTAAGTTCCTCTTTTTCAACTACTTTCTCAGGTTGCTCGAATTGAACACTACCCGATGATTCCATTCTTATTTCGCTGCCCTGTTCTAAATATTCATCTAACGAAATTAAACTGGCCGCTTTCATATGCGATTGCCAGTTCTCAAACTCTTCTACGGTTATTTCTAATTCTTTGGCAACCTCTTCATTCGTACCAGCCCTGCCAAGTTCCGTTTCCAATTTTTGAAAAGCTAAATCTATCTTCTTCTGCTTTTGTCTTAATGTTCTAGGAATCCAATCCATTTTTCTAATTTGATCTAAGATTGCTCCACGAATTCGCAGACTAGCATAGGTTTCAAACTTTACCCCTTTGTAAAAATCATATTTATCAATTGCATCAATTAAACCAAATATACCATAGCCAACTAAATCATCATATTCAACTGTATATCCCAAATACATACTTAATCTACCGGCAACAATCTTAACCAATGCAGCATATTCAATTATTATTTTCTCGCGAACCTCAGGTGATTTTTGCTTCGCATATTCTACCCATAATTTACTTCTGCCCTCTTCATTCATATGTGCCTCCATAATTAAGATACGCTAACTATGCTTCATCTATCTTATTATCTGTCTTAATCTCTGATGTGTCTTCTTCCAATTCCTCATCATTATTATCGGTTTCTTCTTCCATATTATTTACCTTAGCACCACTTTTCATAACGGCAAAGATAATTTTTTGAGCAATTACGCCTAATATGTAGAATATAATTAAAACAGTAAGGAGTACTTTTAAGCTATACAGTACATCAAATTTATTCAGTATACTTATAATACATGTTATTGCACCGGCTAAAAGTGTGGTTGTAGCCGGAATATATCGAATTTGCATCTATATTCCCTATCCCCTTATATTATTTTGATCTCTTTTCCTACCGATTTAATTAATAATTCCCCTGTACCAGGGTAGAATTCAATGGTTCTACCATAAGAAAGTCCTGTATCTTCTGCTAGTATTCTAATTCCTAACTCACGTAATTTAAGTTTAGTTGCTTCTACATTTCGTTCCCCTATGCGAAGCATATCATTACTTGAGCTGAAAGCAAACATTTGGGCTCCTCCCGCTATTTTCGCAGTTAGTCCTTGGCGTTTCGCTCCTGCTTTCTCCATTTGTACAATTAACGCATCTATACCTGTATCCGCAAATTTGGCTACATTCTCATTCTTTTTTACCTTCGTACTATCTGGAAGCATAATATGAGCTAGTCCACCTATTTTTCTCACAGAATCAAACAACACGATACCAACACAAGAGCCTAGCCCTAATGTGGTTATAGCATTGGGAGCCAGGCAGATATTTAAATCTGCCATCCCAACTTTTATCATTTCACTCATATATTCCACCTATAACCCTAATGAGGTCATTATTTTACTATAAGAGTCCAGTGTAGGTATCAATATAAAGTAGCCGTTCACTTCTGTCTCGTCTTCACCAAACTGTGACTGAATTAATAATGCCTTATCACCAAGTTTTCCAAATTCTATTGCTGGTACGCTAAGTATAGCACCTGCCATATCAATTGCCATATATGGTACAGATGATGTAATTAGCAGGTTCGTTAAGGATGACAAAGATGATAAGTAAGCACCAGCTATTATGTTTCCAATTTCATTTAATGCAGATAAATCCATTTCTGAAAAGTTATCAAAATCATCTAAGGATTTTCCCATTAAGATATTAACAAGATGGTGTGCTGATTGTTTTTCAAGCATAAACATCATCATACCATCAATTTCACCTTCTAAGGTTAACAGAATTCCTACTACAATATTTTCGGCTCCTCCAACAATCTCAGAAAGATCACGAAAATCGAGTAATTCTACTTTCGGAACATTCATGTCAATTTTAGAATTTATCAGTTGAGACAATGCTGTAGTAGCATTGCCCGCTCCAATATTTCCAATTTCTCGTAATACATCAAACTGCATGCTGTCCATGGCATCTAAATCGATATGTGACATAGCATTACCTCCATTTAAGCATTTTCTTTCTCGATGATTACTCCAGCAATATTTAATAATGAAATTAAACCATCACCATGTTTACCAATACCACTTAAGAATTGTGCTTTTTCATCTTTCGCGTTATACGTTGGTTTTTCAATTGAGCCATCATCTAATGTAACAACTTCTTTTACTTCATCAACAATTACACCGATTGCTGATTGAGGTTCTAATTTTATTATAATGATTCTTGTAGTATTCGTAAATTCATCTGTTTCTAAGCCAAACTTTTTACGAATACTCATAACAGGAATAATTTCTCCACGAAGATTAATTACTCCATTAAAATACGATTGTGCTTTTGGAACTCTGGTAATTCTTTGCATTCTTACGATATTATCTACATACTGAATATCAATACCATATTGTTCTGTTCCTATTTTAACAACAATATATTGTTTTCCTTCTATTACGATATTATTTTCTTCCATGTTACGACACCCCCTAAACCAAAGTATTTACATCAAGAATTAAAGCAACTTCGCCGTCACCAAGGATAGTAGCTCCACCAATAATCTTATTGTTATTGATGTATTTACCAATGGACTTAATAACAATTTCCTGTTGTCCAATTAGATTGTCTACCACTAAACCAGCTAATTTATTGCCTTTTGCAACGATTACTACTGTTAAACTTTCTGGCTTTTCTTCCAATGGTTCAACATCTAATACTTGTTCTAATCTAATAAGTGGAATTACTGTTCCTCTTAAATGAATTACTTCTCTTGTTTGTACATATTTAATTTCTGAATATGGGATATCTTCAATTGTTTGAATACTACCAAGTGGAATCGCATATTTTTCTGTTCCCAGTTCAACCATAAGTGCCTGAATGATTGCAAGGGTAAGTGGAAGTCTAATAATAAAGTTGCTACCTTCCCCTAATTTTGTTTTCGCTTCGATATCTCCGCCTAACGCTTCAATTTTAGTCTTTACAACATCAAGACCAACACCTCTACCAGAAACGTCTGATATCACTTCTGCTGTTGAAAAGCTTGGCTTAAATAATAAATCAATTATGTCTTTATCCGTCATTGTTTCAGCTTGTTCTGGTGTAATGGTACCTTTTTCAAGAGCTTTATTTTTTACTCTCTCTACATTAATACCGCCTCCATCATCACGTACTTCAATCACAACATTATTGCCATCTTGATAAGCATCCAAGAAGATAGAACCAACTTTTGGCTTACCGGCTGCAACTCTTTCTTCATTGCTTTCAAGACCATGATCTGCTGCATTACGAAGTAAATGCATTAACGGATCACCAATTTCATCAATTACAGTTCTATCAAGTTCTGTATCTTCACCTGTCATATACAGTTCCATTTCTTTGTTTAACTTTTTCGTCAAATCTCGAATCATTCTAGGGAATCTGTTCACAACACTTTCAATAGGAACCATTCGAACCTTCATTACTGATTCATGAAGATTGGTAGTAACTCTTTCTAAGTATTCTATCTGTTCATTGAATCCAGTAGCGCCTTTTACTTCATTTTCGGAAGAACTAATGGAAACCAAACCATTTTTCGCAATGATAAGCTCACTAACTAAATTCATAAGAACATCTAATTTTTCAATATCTACACGTACAGAGCGGTTAACTACAGGTTTCGCTGTTTGCTGTTTCGCTGCTGCAGCTGCTTTTGCTGCTGTTGTAGATGCTGTTGTAGTCGCTGTTGCTGTCGCCGCTGCTGTGGCACTTTCGCTTTTACTTTTTTCTACATTAACTTGTCCACTTGTATTCGCTTCTTCTTCCACCTCTATTATGTCAATGAAAACTTCTTTGACTTCAGAAACATTCTCAATTGATTTCTTTACTTTATCGATTGCTTCTTTTGTAAGTAAGATAACGCTAAAATCAAAATCAAATCTTTCATCTTCAATATCCTGTACTTCTGGTACAGATCGAATTACTTCACCTAATTCTTCTAAGCATTTAAATACAAGAAATGCTCTAGCTGCCTTAAGAATACAAGTTTCGGAAATATAAACAGTGATGCCATATGCATTCTGACCTAATGATTTTGCTTTATTAATTGCATGTTTTTCATAGTCAGCGAGTTTTAACTCTTTAAACTTCATAAGTTCTTGTGTTTGTACCGCTGTTTCAGTTTCTTGTTTTGCAGGTGCTGCTTCTTTTGTTTCTTCTTTTACTTCAGCGCCTCCTAAACCAGCATTTAAGATATTATTAAGTTCTTTAATAATATCTTCATTATCGTCTGAACCTTCATCAGCTGAATTTTGAATATTACTTAAATACGTTTCTAACGCATCAAGTCCTCTAAATAAGACATCAACTAAATTAGCTTTTACAGTCATTTTACCACTTCTGATTTCGGAAAAAACATTCTCCATATCATGAGTAAGTCTTTGCATTCTCTTATAGCCCATTGTACCTGCCATTCCTTTTAATGAATGAGCAGCTCTAAATATTTCATTTATCGTATTTTCATTATCTGGTTCTCTTTCTAATACTAATAAATGTTCATTTAAACTTTGTAAATGCTCTTTTGTTTCATCAATAAAAATCTCTAGATATTGGCTTACATCCATTTTATCGCACCCCCACGTTCTTTACTATAGCACCTGAAACTGTTTTTAATGGAACGACCTCATCTACTAAGCCAGCATCTGCAATCACTTTTGGCATTCCATATACAGTACATGTTTCCGCATTTTGTGCTATCACATAAATGTTATTGTGTTCTTGTAATTTTTTAATTCCTCTTGTGCCATCGCCACCCATGCCAGTTAAAACGACACAGGTAATTTCCTCAAAATCAGTAGATGCTAGTGATTCATATAAAATATCAGCACATGGTTTCAAACCATTTCTTGCGGCTTCTGCCGTAATAGATAATTTATAAGTTCCTTCACTTTGTTTGTGCAGGCGCATTTGGCTTCCGCCTTTTGCAATATAAACTACCCCTTTTTTAATGATTTCACCATCTTCCGCTTCTTTAACACGAATACTACTCATTTCATCTAATCGCTGCGCTAGGGAATTGGTAAATCCCTCGGGCATATGTTGAACAATCAGCGTAGGCGCATCTAAATTAGCGGGTAAATTAGGTATTACCTCTTGTAACGCTTTTGGTCCACCTGTAGAACATGCTAAGGCTATTAATTTTGTGCCTCTTCTCGTTTCCTTACGGATGGATTGTTCTTGTTTTGGAACCCTTAGTGGTTCTTGTTTTTGAATTTGTGTTCCTACTGGCCAAATTTTTTGTACTGATGTTTCGGCATGAACATCTTGTACACTGGAACAATCAACAAGACCCGTTGCGCACGCTAAACAGTCAATGATTTTTTCGTGAAATTGTCTGCTTTTGGCTTCTATAAAACTATCTGGTTTTGTCACGAAATCAAACGCTCCTAATTCTAACGCACGAATTGTTTCTTTTGCACCTTCTTTTGCTAAAGTGCTGACTACAATAATTGTAGCTTTTATTTTGTGCTTATTTAATTGTTCAAGAAATTCAAGTCCATCCATCTTTGGCATATTAATATCTAATAATATACCATCGTATTTAGATCCTTTTACCAATAAATCCAAAGCTTCTAATCCATTCTTGGCGATGTCTGATACCTGAAATCTATCATCTGACTTAATTATATCAGACAATACCCTTCTTATAAGTGCAGAGTCATCAATTATTAAAATATTTTTCTTCAATCATATCAGTCCTTTTTCTCGTTTTCTAATTTTACGTTCCTCTTCAAATACATATTTTATGATAGTTTCTCTTTCCTCAAGTTCAATTTCAGAAAACTCAACCCGATTTTCATAATAACCATACTTATTTGGAAGTTGGATTGAGGATATAATGGTAGCTTTCAATACACAATTCTTGGTTCCATTATTTATTTGGAATGCTATATTAATTCTTAATTTGGTTCCTTTATCATGGAAATTAGTAGAATTAAACCTTGCTCCTCCCCCACTTATGTCTGTTATGGTTGCTGGAAACCATTCTGTCTGAAGTTGATTTAATGCATTTATGCAACGGTCTTTATCATCTGGACTAATAAAATCATCCTGTTGTAATTGATTTATAAAATTTAGTTCTTCTTCGTGAAATATTCTGTACTCCATATCCAATATACATTCTAATCGATAGTACTGTCTTCTTTGATATTTTTCCAATAATGAGGTGAGCTTAACAATTAAAATATAAATGTTCTCTTCCTTGTAACGGTCAACTATTTCACAGTTACACTGATAGAGCCCCCTCTCAGTATAGAAACATAACTTATATTTATCTCCAAGATCTAATGGTATCACACGACTGTACTCTATAGGCATTGCTATTTTTAATTTATCTTCATCAAGATAATCAAGCAATTGACTTACATACTGCCTCTCTTGAGCTGAATCCTCAAAACCTCTTTTCAATTTTGTTAAATCTATCTTATCCCCAATAGATACAATTTTTGATACCATACCAATCTCCCCATTTTCTACTTATTTAATTTATTATGAATTAAATTGGAAAACAAATGTGCTATGCCCTGCTTCGTATGTTGTTCATTGATACAATATTGATCAAGCATCGTTGCTAAATCACTCATTGCGTTTGCTGCGTGAGAATTTGGAAATGCTATTGATACAGGTTTTTGTTGCATTACGGCTCTCGAAACCGTTCCATCCTGAGGGATAGCGCCCAAATATTCAACCTTGATATTTAGAAATTTGCTAACAACAACACTTAATTTGGAGAATAATTCTTTCCCTTCCTCAAACGTTCCAACACGGTTGGCTATCATTTTAATCACCGTATTCTCTGGAACAAATTCTGATTTTTTATTTAATGTTTTTAATAGTGCATAGGCATCCGTAATGGATGTAGGCTCTGGAGTTGCCACTAAAAGTACTTCTGTACTAGCTGCAACAAACTCTAAAACTGCATCTGAGATTCCAGCTCCTGTATCAATAATAATAACGTCTGTAATCTCATCTAGTTCGTATAATTTTTGTGTTAAGAACACGATTTGTTCTCTTGTTAAATTGCTTAGTTCTTGAATTCCTGAACCTCCGGAAATAAATCCTATGTCCTCAGGACCTTGGGTTATTATCTCTCTGACTGATTTTCCGCGAAACATAAGATCAGCTAAATTATACTGCGGTCTGATTCCAAGCATTACTTCTACATTTGCCAATCCAAAGTCAGCATCTAAAATAACTACTCTTTTTCCTCTTCTTCTTAATTGGATTGCTAGGTTTACAGAAATACTTGATTTTCCAACTCCACCTTTTCCGCTGGTAACAGTAATAACTCTAGCTACTAAACGTGGTTGGTTTTGTTTTTTAATGATATTTCTCAACTGTTCGGCTTGATCCATTAATTGTTCCCCCCCAGCAATCGCTTCGCTATACTTTGCGCATCAATTTTCCCAATATCATCTGGTACGTTTTGTCCCCATGTAGTATAGGATAAAGCTGCACCTGTTAGCATTTTTATGTTTAAAACATTTCCGATACAACTAGTTTCATCTAACTTAGTAAAAATTAAATTATAATTAGTTATTTCTGAGTAAACTTCTGTTATATTAACTAAATCACGATACTTTGTTGTTGCACTTAATACAAGATAGATTTCTCGATCCTCATCTGGTATGGAATGAATCAGGTGTCCAATATCTTCCTGTTGTTCCTTATTGGTATGAGCCCTTCCAGCCGTATCAACTAAAACTACATCATAGCCTTCATATTGCTCTTTTACTTCTTGCATCTCATCTTCTGAATACACTACCTTGATTGGAATCCCTAAAATGTTAGCATACGTTCTTAATTGTTCTACTGCTGCAATACGGTATGTATCCGATGTTACCAATGCAACTTTAGCCTTATTATTTAGCTTAAGTGTAGAAGCAATCTTAGCGATGGTTGTTGTTTTACCTACTCCTGTTGGTCCAATAAAGAAAATATACTTAGTTTTATTTTCTTCCATGGTAATTGTTCTAGGTTGGCCTAGCTTAAGAATGATTTTCTGATAAATACTTGCTAAAACATTATCAACTGTTGCATCTTTTTTTAATGATTTTTCAATCTCTGCAATAATTTGATTTGCATATTTCTCATCTACTTCATTTTTAATCAATTGATTATAAATGAGCTGGACACATGCTGCATTCTTACTCATTTCTTCTGGAGCCTTTCCATCAGCAGGTTTCTCTGCTACAACTGTGTTTATCTGTTGTTCTAATAACACCTGAAGGTTATTCAATCTTTTTTCGATTGCAGTCTCTTCTTTATTAATCGTCTTAACTTCTTCAGGTTCCTCTAAAATAATATCTTTAGAAACAGGTTTTATATTCTGCTGCACCTGTTGCACCTGTTGCACCTGCTGTATCTCTTGTATTTTCGAAATTAGTTTATCATTGTTATATGATACATTCTCATCTACAGCAGCTGTAATTTCTACCGTCGGTTTTGAAAAGAATTTATATACCCCTTTTGGTTTAACCGATTTTATATTCATTACAATAGCATCTTTGCCTAGTTCTTCTTTTGCAAGCATAATTGCCTCTGTTTCAGTATTAGCTTGAAATTTCTTAATTATCATTATACTGTCACCATCCCAATCGACTGTAATTCTACGTTTGAATCTATTTCATTATAGGAAATTACGATTAAATCCTTATAATAATCTGATGTAAGTTTTTTAAAGTACATTCTTACAATTGGTGATGTAATTATAATTGGATTTCTTCCCAAATTCTCAAGTTTTGCAATCTCTTCCTGTACCGAATCAATAATTCCTTTTGTTCGCTCTGGATCTAACGTTAAATACGCACCCTGTTCTGTTTGTTTCACAGAACCCATAATTTCTTGTTCAATCTTTGGATCCAATGTTACTACACTTGTAGTCTCATTCATAGGGAAATATTTATTGGAGATTGCTCGTTTCAGGCTTTGCCTTGCATATTCTGTTAAAACATCTGTGTCTCTTGTTGTTGGGGCATAATCAGCTAATGTTTCAAATATACTAATTAAATCTCTGATTGAAATACCTTCTCTTAATAAATTCTGCAATACTTTTTGAACTTCACCAACACTTAATAATTTTGGTACAAGTTCTGATACTAAAGTTGAATTGGCTTCCTGTACATTACTAATAAGGTTCTGAACGTCTTGTCTTGTTAATAATTCATCTAAGTGGTTACGAACTACTTCTGTTAAGTGAGTTGCTATAATAGAAGGTGGATCCACTACAGTATAACCTAAAGACTCTGCTCTTTCTCTCTGACTGTCTGTTATCCATATAGCAGGCAAATGAAAGGACGGCTCAAAAGTTGGAATACCTGCAATCTCTTCTTCAACATAACCTGGGTTCATTGCCATATAGTGATCAAACAATATCTCTCCATCACTGACAGGCACACCCTTTATCTTTATAACATACTGATTAGGATTCAACTGTATGTTATCTCTTAATCGAATCATTGGAACTACACTACCAAGTTCAAGTGCAATCTGTCTACGAATCATAACAACACGGTCTAACAAGTCTCCTCCTTGGTTTACATCAGCAAGTGGTATAATTCCATAACCAAATTCCAATTCAATCGGATCAACCTGTAACAAAGATACCACATTTTCTGGTCTTCGTATTTCCTGAGCAGAAGTTTCATCTGCTGAAACTTCAGATTCGATATCTTCCACTTCAATTTTACCTGCAATGACACGGCCAGTAACAATAAAAATTAACCCGTATGCACTAAATACTAAGTTATCCAGTGGTGTGAAAATAGCAAGGAAGATCATGCTTCCACCAACCATATATAATACCTTTGGAATAGATACTAATTGCCTTAATAAAACATCTCCAATATCTGCTTCTCTTGATACTTTAGTTACTAATATACCTGTTGCAAGAGAAATCATTAATGATGGAATCTGACTCACTAACCCATCACCAATGGCAAGAATAGTATACTTTTGCATTGCTTCTGCTACTACCAACCCTTGGCTGAAAACTCCAAGTGCAATACCACCCGCAAAGTTAATGACTGTAATAACCAAGCCTGCTACTGCATCTCCCTTAACATACTTGGTAGCACCATCCATTGCTCCAAAAAAGCTAGATTCATCTTGAATTTTTTGTCTTCGTTCTCTTGCTTCGGTATCTGTAATTGCACCAGTATTTAAATCAGCATCAATTGCCATCTGTTTACCTGGCATTGCATCTAATGTAAATCTGGCTGTTACTTCTGATACACGCTCGGAACCTTTATTAATTACCATAAACTGAACGATAATTAAAATAACAAAAATGATTGCACCTTGATTATATTATTTCCACCTACGAAACCTCCAAATGTTTCAACAACGTTTCCAGGTTCCCCTGTCATAAGTATTAACTTTGTTGAAGATACATTAAGTGAGATTCGAAAAACTGTTGTAAATAATAAAATAGTTGGAAAACTTGACATACTTAATGCTTCTCTAGAAAACAATGCATTAAATAGAACAATCATAGCAATTGACATATTCAAAGCTAACAATATATCCAACAACCAAGAAGGCATTGGTACAATAAGGAAAATGATTGCTGACATTATAAAAATACCGATTCCAAAATCTGTTTTCTTCAATTACCTGTGTCTCCTCTCTGGTTTATATTTTCCCTTTTAATCCGTACACATAAGCTAATATTTCTGCCACCATCTGATAAAGTTCTGGCGGAATTTGAGCATCAATGTCTACATTATAATATAACATTCTTGCAAGAGGCTTATTCTCTACGACTTCAATCTGATTGTCTCTTGCAATACTTTTTATCTTTTCAGCTAAATAATCAGCCCCCTTTGCAATCACAACTGGCGCTTCGGAAGATTCTCGATCGTACTTGATTGCAACAGCCAGATGAGTAGGATTGGTAATTACTACATCTGCTTGTGGCAGTGCCTGCATCATTCTACGCTGAGATATTTCTCTCATCTTACTCTTAATTTGACCTTTAATATGAGGGTCACCTTCTGAATTCTTATATTCGTCTTTCACTTCTTGTTTCGACATACGCATGTCTTTCTTAAACTTTAATCGCTGATAGATAAAGTCAGCAAATGCTAATGCAAGAAAAATTATACTTATTCTTAATCCAAGATCTATAACTAAATTTCCTATCCACATAATCGCTTGTACTAAAGGCATACGATATAGATCAATAATCATATTCCACTTATCTTTTAAAACATCATATACTATATAAGCAATCACACCAATTTTCGCAGTATCTTTTAATAATTCAAAAAGTTTATCCTTTGAAAATAACCTTTTCATACCGCTGATTGGATTAAACTTACTAAATTTAGGCTGTAAAGGTTTGAATGAAATTTGCCATTTTACTTGAATAATATTAGTGATAAAAGCGATCACAAATGCTGATATCAGCATAGGAAAGCACAGAAATGCTATTTCTTTAATACAATAAGATACTAATACAAGTAATGTATTTCTTGAGAATTCATTGTTGGTTGCACCTTCAATGGAACCATAAATCTCTCGAAAAGATCCTAAAAAACCATTTCCGATATAACCCACAAATAATTTTATCATGATAAATAAGGTAATCAGCATAGATGCAGTAATTAAGTCTGTACTCTTAGCTACCTGCCCTTCCCCTCTGGCATCATTCAGTTTTTTGCTTGTGGCTTCTTCTGTCTTCTCTCCTCCAGATCCTTCACTGGCGAAAAATTGTAGGTTATACTTTAGAAGATAACCTGTTTCAATTTTTGTCATATAACCACTTTCCCTCTAAAAGTAATTCTATTGTGCTGGCGTCAACGCTTTTAATATAAGATTTGTCATTGTTTGCATTTCTTCAAAAATAAAGTCCGAAATGGTTGGTATCGTACTAACAATTAAAAAGAGAATAAATAGACCAACAAAAACTTTTAACTGCATACCAATAACAAACATATTCATCTGTGGAGCTATTTTAGCTAAAATACCAAGTACTACGTTAACCATTAATAAGGAAGCAAAGATTGGAAGTACAATACGAAATCCAATAATAAAATAATCTCCCATAAATCTGCTCATAACAACATAAAGATTTGGTGAAAATACTGCTTCCCCAATTGGAATCAGTTTGAAAGAATCAAATATGGCTTTTATTACAAAATGATACATATTGGTAACAATCATCATAAGCATAACCATATAAGAATAATAGTTACCTGTTATGGTGGTTTCTATCTTAGAAACTGGGTCAAGTACATTAACCATAGAAAAACCAACTTCCATATCAATAATCTGCCCCGCAAAGTTGATAATATAAGAACAGATATTAGCCATATACCCTATCAATATCCCTGTAATTGCTTCTCTAACTACAAGAGAAGCATACCCAATTGACCCTTGGTAATCAAGTGGCACGTATGTTGTTATTTGAACCACTAAAATAGTTAGAAATAATGACAATCCAGCTTTTACTCTTATTGGAATGTTCGATACTCCAAAAAAGGGAGCAACTGCTATAAACGATGCCATTCTCACAAAAATTAATATATATAACTCAATTCTTTCTACTGTAAAACTCATGATATTATTTTATATAAACACTAAAATTACTGTATAATGCAATCATATAATCAGCAATAGTATTCATAATCCAAGAACCGCTTATTATTATTACGATAAAGATAGCTAGCAACTTAGGAACAAATGTGAGTGTTTGTTCCTGTATGGATGTTACTGTTTGAAAAACACTAATAATAAGACCGACAACTAATGACACTATAAGCATAGGTGCTGATGTCTTAATAATAATCCATAATGTTTCTCTTGCAATATCTATAATTGTATCTTGCGTCATTTAAGACACCTCCCTGTTAAGCTAATAAAACGTCCTTACCAACTGCCCAATAACAAGACTCCATCCATCTGCTAATACAAACAGCAAAATCTTAAATGGCATAGATATGGTCGTAGGTGGAAGCATCATCATACCCATAGACATTAGGGTGGAAGCAACTACCATGTCAATTACGATAAATGGTAAATAAATAAGAAATCCAATAATAAACGCTGTTCTTAATTCACTGATAATAAATGATGGAATTAACACAGTTATTGGTATATCTTCTTCTTTTTGTAGCTCATCTGCAGAAATATCTGCAATATTCAAAAATAACTTTAAGTCTTTTCGCTTAGTTTGTTTATACATAAAGGATCGAATTGGTTCTAACCCTTTATCAATAGCCTCTTCTTGTGTCAACTCACCTTGTGTATATGGCGTAAGTGCCGTAGTATTTATTTCTGTAAAAACTGGTGACATAATAAAGAATGTTAAAAACAACGCCAACCCAATCAGAATCTGATTGGGTGGTGTCGTCATCGTACCCAATGCAGAACGTACAAAATGTAGCACTATCAAGATTCTTGTAAAGGAAGTAACCATTATAAGAATTGATGGTGCTATAGAAAGTACCGTAAGTATCAACAACATTTGTAATGTAGATGACATACTTGCACTTCCTGCATTAGAAGAAATATTCACTTCAAAAGCATCTGGATCATTGGTAATTGTATTACTACCACCAATTTCATCAACTTCTGTTGCATAAACAGGCGTAGCACAAAGAAAGGCTAATATACATACAACAAATAATACGCAACTTAATTTACCTATTATTCGTCTCCACTTTCTAACATATGTATTCATGAATATCAACCTCTACAAGTTTCCAGGAGTATTTTCACAGGAAGAATACTCCCTATTATTTTAAATTTTATTCTTTATCTTTACGATTCTGCTTTGTAATTAATTTAGAAAAAACATCTTTAAACTCGTTATTAACAGACCCACTCATCTCTTGAATTAATAGTTGATCTTTATCTACATCAGTTAAATACTCAATATGATCCTTACTAATTCCGATGGCGATATACTTTTCACCAACTTTTACAATTTGTATAAATTTATTCTGAGTTAATTTATAAGTCTCAATAACGGAAATATTTCTATTCTTTCCTTGACCAAGTCCTGTCTTACCAATCCATTTTGTAGTATAATACGTTGCGACCAAGATTATCACAAAAATGATGATTAATCCGATCAGTTGCATTACATTTTCAATGGTTGACATACCTGCTTCTAGCATGATTAGCCCACCGCTTTTTTCACAGCTTCTAATACTCTATCTGCCTGAAATGGTTTAACAATAAAGTCTTTCGCTCCGGATTGAATTGATTCAATAACCATAGCTTGTTGTCCCATTGCAGAACACATAATTACATTAGCACCTGGATCTCCTTCTTTGATTTTCTTCAATGCTTGAATTCCATCCATTTCAGGCATAGTAATATCCATCATTACTAGATCTGGTTTTGTTTCATTGTACTTTTCTACTGCTTTTAATCCATTTTCAGCTTCTCCAGCGATATTGTAACCATTCTTTGTTAAAATATCCTTAATCATCATTCTCATAAAAGCTGCGTCGTCACAAATTAAAATATTTTTTGCCATATTTTTTCTCTCCTATCAACTGGTTATATTATCTTATAATTTCAGTAACTCGAATACCAAAACTTTCTTCAATAACTACTACTTCGCCCTTAGCAACAAATTTACCATTCACTAAAACATCAATTGGTTCTCCGGCTAATTTATTAAGTTCTATAATTGTTCCGGGTGAAAAATCAAGTATTTCTTTAATTGATTTATTTGTTCTACCAAGTTCTACTGTTACCTCCAAAGGTACATCCATTATTAAATCAATATTTTCTGTTTGCGTAAATGGATTTACATTGGCACTAAATGCCTGAAATTGTGCTGGCTGAACATTTACATCCTGCATTGGCATTCCATAAGGCATCGTTCCAGACATTGGCATTGGCTGCCCCATCATCGGTTGTCCCATATACGGAATCTGACCTCCTTGCATCTGCTGATTCATATTCATCATCTGTGGTGTATTTTGCATAGGTTGGCTCTGAACAGGCTGCTGTTGTTGAGTCTCGTAGCTTGGTGCCTGTGCTTGTGCCATCGGCATGTCCTCATTTACAGGTTCTACCGATTTTGTAAACTGCTGGTACAAGTCTCTAGCAAAATCAAATGGATATAACTGCATAATTTGACTATCTACTAAATTACCTATTTCCATTTTAAATGATACCATCACAAATTCATGAGCTAAAAATGAAGAGATGTCAGTTTCTTCAATGGAATCATTTAAATCTATTAAGCTTGCGGCTGGTGGACTGATATCAACTTTTTTCTCTATCATAGAAGAAATGGAAGTTGCTGCGGAACCCATCATCTGGTTCATCGCTTCGCTAATAGCACTTAGATGAAGATCCGACAATTCATCTGCTATATTAGTTCCATCCCCACCCATCATTAAATCAGTTATAATCTTAACATCTGTTTCTTTCAAAACCAGTATATTTTTACCATCAAGCCCCTCTTTATATGAGATTTGAATAAAAACGCAAGGTCTATCATACTGTGGTGAAAGCTCGCGTAATGTAGAATATGATACTACGGGAGTTGTAATAACAACTTTATTATTAACAAGTGTTGATAAAGTCGTTGCTGCAGTTCCCATACTAATATTTGATATCTCACCAATTGCATCTTTCTCTTGGTCTGTCAAGTGATCACCAGAACTCACATCTGTTGTACTTTCTGTTGGATCTATTCCACTTAGAAGCGCGTTGATTTCTTCTTGAGATAACATACCATCCATAAAACTTACTCCTCCCTAATTATTGATGTAATTCTTACCGCATAAGAATCTGATGATGCTCCAGGCAATGCAGTAAATTTATTAATATTACCAACAAATACATCAAGTTCATCTTCCACTTTTGTATTCAATCTGATAATGTCACCAACTTGTATATTAATAAAATCATTTACAGAAATAACGCTTTTTCCTAATACAGCTCGAATAGGAATTTTAGCTTTTGAAATGGTTGCCTCAATTGCTTCTTGATAAACTTTAACATCCTTAACTTGCATGGTTGAGTACCAGTACTTAGTATTTAATTTCTCAATTACTGATTCAACACATGTATAAGGGATACAAATATTCATGAGCCCCTCTACCGAGCCTATCTTAATATTCATTGTGATTATCGAAGTCATTTCACTTGGTGAAATAATCTGAGCAAATTGTGAATTGGTTTCTATTCTCTCCAATCTTGGCTGTACCTTAACTACACTTTGCCATGGCTCAATCAATAGATTCGTACACACATTCATAATTCTTTCTAAAATAATTAATTCTATTTCAGAAAAATCTCTTGATTTATCTAAAGGTTGCCCTACTCCCCCTAGCATTCTATCAATAATTGCATAACCCAAATTATCTGATAGATCGATAATGATATTACCTTCTAGCGGAGCAAAATTTACAATTCCCAGAAGCACTGGATTAGATAATGCATTGGAAAATTCTGAATACGTAATTGCTTCTGAATTCATGACCTCAACTTGTATATTTTTTCTTAGGTAAGCTGGTAAATTCGTTGACAACAGACGTCCATAATGTTCAAATATAATTTCTAATGTTCTTAAATGCTCTTTTGAGAATTTTGAAGGTCTGGCAAAGTCATAATTTTTAACCTGCTTTTCGCCGGTATCTTTTATATCGTCCGCATCTAGCTCCCCACTATTCAGGGCGGCAAGCAGATTATCTATCTCATTTTGCGATAAGACATCGCCCATTACTTCTCACCTCACATATTATTATCATAACATACTTTTCTTATAATATAAAGTAATAAATCCCTATATCTTGCATATAAATAAATTCCATATCTATATTTAGAACTTTATTATCTATTGTTACTGATATCTAAAATTACCAAATGAAATATCAATTATAAAATCAGACTTATAATATTCTTGAATCTTTTTCAGAACTTCTGTTTTTATATCTGCTTCATGATCATGAACTTCCTCAATCGTGTACTGGGATATTACATTTCGAACCATTTCAGTAAAGATATCTTGTTTACCTGCTAAAGTTTCTTTATATCCTTCATAATCTTTATTACTCATATCCATGGAAAATGATATGGAATCAAGCAAAGCAAAATGTTCTACACCATCCGTACCTTTCTTAAGGTTCATGGTTAACTCTTTCTCAATAATAAATGAGGTATCAATTTCATTAATATCAAGTTGTTTACCCTCAGCTTCACCCTCCGTACTTTCTAATTCAAGTTCGATCACAGATGCAACTTGCGTAATCAATTTGTTCGTTTTGCTTGAAGTAGGTACTACAACAAATACGATCAATGCTGTTAATATGACATTAACAATGGCTAATGCTAAAATAATAATTGTAAGTATGTTTTTTTTCATCCACTTTTATCCCCATTCTGTCATTTATTATTTACTTGATCCAAGTCTGTATATATTTTAATCTCAACACGTCGGTTCTTAGCTCTGCCCTCTGAAGTTTTATTACTAGCAACTGGATCAAATTCACTTCTTCCTGAAGCTTCCAATGTATCTGGATTCAAGCCTTTTTTACTGGTTAAAAACTCAAAGACTGTAGTTGCTCTTGCTGTTGATAACCACATGTTACTTTTATAAGCACTACTCGATATTGGAACATTATCTGTATGACCTTCAATTTTTATCAGATACTTATCATACATTTTTAGAATATCACCTAATTTATTAAGAATAGGTTTCGCTCCTTCTTTTATATCTGCCTTTCCAGAATCAAAAAGAATTCCACCGCTTATTGATATTCTCACGTATTGATACTTATTGTCCATATCTATGGCTATCTGATCTGTGATTTGATTTTTTTCAGCTAACTCAGAAACTTCCTCATACACAGTTTCGGTAGCTTCCTTCTGTTCTTCCGCAAGTTTCTTTTCATATTCTTTCATAGGGTCAGATTCGCTAGATTCTTCGCTTTCGCTAGCCTTTCCCATATTACTGAAATATTCTGCTAAATTATTCAACTGGCTTGCACCGCTAGAGATTAATGTTCCTTGCTCTATTCCAGCGCCTCCCCCGTTAAATATGGTATAACTATTGGAAAGTGAAGCAACAAGCTGTTCATACTTATCTTGATCCACACTGGAAAAGGCAAAAAGCAATACAAAGAAGCATAAAAGTAAATTCATCAAATCGGCAAAGGTATTCATCCAAGCTGGTGTCCCAGGTGGTGCTGATTGCTCCCTCTTTCTAGCCATTTAGTACCTCGCTTTCATCTTTATCATTAAGCGTGTTCCTTCCTGTTGGAGGTAAGAATGATTTTAGTTTTTCCTCTATAACTCGAGGATTTTCACCTGCTTGTATAGATAAAAGACCTTCTACCATTACTTCTTTTAACATGATTTCCGATGCATTATTGGCTTTTAATTTGGTTGCAATTGGTGCGCAGATCCAGTTCGCTAATACTGCTCCGTAAAATGTTGTTACAAGCGCTACGGCCATATTAGGACCAACCGTACTAATATCATCTAATTGCTTTAACATATTAATTAAACCAATTAAAGTACCTATCATACCCCATGCAGGACCCATGGCTCCAAGATTTTCCCAAAAACTAATTACTTTACCATGTCTACCTTCAATACTAATCAATTCGGTTTCCATAATGCTTCGCACTAACTCAGGGTCGGTACCATCAACAATTAATAGAATTCCTTTTTTTAGAAACTGGTCTTCAATACCATTCGCAGCTTCTTCTAATGCAAGCAAACCTTCTTTTCTTGCTACATTAGATAAATCGATAATTGTCTTAATTGTTTCTGCTTCACCCGAAGGTAACACCTTCATTACTAAACCAAACGTTCTAAGAGAAGCTATGAAAGCTGGTATACTTGGAGAAGATGCTAACATACACATGAATGACCCTCCTAGTGTAATTAAAACGGAAGGTATATCAATAAAATTGGTAATTACCGAAAGATCCTGACCAAAGAGTATACCAAATATAACGATACAAAAACACATTATTAACCCTATAATGGATGCTAAATCCAATTTCTACACCACCTATCATTTTTCTACATATATTTCCCTTTTGTACAATATTACTAAATTTCTAATCTCTTGTCTACTTTCTTTTGCAATCAGTTTCTTACCATTGCTAAGAGTAATGACCGTATCCGGAGTTTCTTCGATCATTTCTATCAAATCAGCATTTACTGTAATTTTCGAATCATTCATTCTTGTAATTTCTATCACAATTTGACCTCCAGTCTGTTCGAGGACATCTGCGTTAAACTATATAACACATACTTCTTCAATTGATTATATAAACATATTTCTTTTTACTATAATGGGTGACAGGGAATCTGCCACCCATGAAAACTATATTAATTATCGTTTCAAGTTAATGAGTTCCTCTAGCATTGTGTCTGAAGTTGTTATAATTCTTGAATTGGCTTGGAATCCTCTTTGTGTTGTAATCATCTGTGTAAACTCAGAGGACAAATCAACATTTGACATTTCAAGTACTCCTGTTGAAAGGTTTCCACCACCAGTAGTAGGATCTTGTCCAATACCATCAAATTCACCTGAATTCTGTGTTTGAGCAAACATATTATTACCTACTGCTTCCAGACCGGATGGATTAGCAAATGTAGTAACTGCGATTTGACCTAATAATTTACTATCTCCATTGTCATATGTACCATAAATCTTTCCTGCGGCATCTACTTTAACGCCGTCCATATTACCAAGTTGACGACCTTTACCTAGACCATTAGTATCTCCTTTGTAGGACTGTAAGCTTGTTGTACCACTGCTTGCATATCTTGTAATTTTTGAGAAGTCAATATCGATTCCATTTGTACTAAAAGGATTTACTGCCGGCGCTGTCATTGTAAATTTAATATTTATATCTTTATCATTTGCAGTCGCACCTACTTGTTCGAATTCACCTGTAGAGGCATTAAACTGAACAGTGGTTAATAGAGATGCTAATTTTGGTATTTCTCCTGTTGTCGTATTGGCAACTGGTGATAATGTACCAATTTCTGAAACAATGCTAGTTAAAATTCCCGGACCATATGGTGGTGTCGCGCCAGTTTTTGCCGCAAACAAGGAATTTCCGTTCTTATCCTCAACATCATCTAAAAAAACATCATATTGATTCGTAGGTGTGGTTTTTTGTCTAAGAGACAACTTAACGTTATACTCATTACCCATATTATCAAATACAGATAGTGAAATTGGATAACCTGTTGTGCTAGTAGGTGCTACTTGTTCAGAATTCATATCAATATTTCCTTTAATATATGTTTCCGTAGTAGCGATTGGCTTTGAATATAGATTTTCAGCTGACATAATTTGCAACGGTTTAACAACATCCTGCACAATTTTTCCTGTTGTGTCATCAACATCCCAACCCATTACATTTGCACCTGTAGGTGTACATAATGTACCTGCAGCATCTACATTAAAAGCTCCAGCTTTTGTAAAGTAATTGGTACCACCGCTGTTAACGATAAAGAATGCATCTCCATTAATCATAATATCCAAAGGATTATCTGTTCTTTGGGATCCACCAGTTCCTGTTATATTGGCTGTGATAGATGCAACATTAGCACCTAAACCAATCTGCTTTGCATTTTGTCCCGCTGCTCCTGTATTGGCATTTGGACCAGTTGCGCTCTGAGTTGTCTGATAAAATACGTCAGAAAAATTAACGCTACTTCCTTTAAAACCTACTGTATTAACATTTGCAATATTATTACCTATTACATCCATCTTAGTCTGATGTACTTTTAATCCAGAAACACCAGAGAATAATGATCTCATCATAATGATTGACCTCCTATATTTTATGTAATTGATTGTGCACTCCATCTGTCATTTAAGAGCGCTAAGCTTCCTGAAAGGTCCAGCTTGTTCAATCCTTTGAGCTAACTAATTACTGCTCCATCAATGTTAGTAAATACACTGTCTTCTGTGTCCTTTACCGCAGTAACGACCACATTGTTTTTAATATTAACAATGAATGCCAGATCATCTACCATAACCAGTGATTCCTGTATTCCTTTTTGTCTAGCCATACTTGTACCATTTTCTAGACGCTCAAGTTGTTCCTTTGATAAATCAATATTTCTGCTAGCAAGTCTTTCATTGGCGTGCTTAGAGAATCTTAATTCATTTACGGAATTCAATTGTTCCTTACTTTTTAGAATATCATCAAACGTTGCAGAACCATTGCCTACAGGTTTTTGTATAATCTTTGGCTTATTACTTAACAGTTGACCTGTCATCTGCTCGATGGAAGAGAAATTATTATTGGAAATATTCATATTAACCTCCACCTTCTAATAAATGTTTACTTGTTCCTTAAGTATCTGATTCACTACCCGATCCACTTGGTGGATCTGTTGTTTCAGTTGTTGCAGCTGAATTGCTTACTGACAACGATGCCTTGTCTGAAATGGTTGTTGTATATGGATCATTAAACACAAAAGTCAATGCATATTTTCCAACACCAAGAGATTTTAATGCTTCTTTCTTAATAATTAACTTACCATTATTATAAGAAAGGTTCTCGGAATCTATGGCTTTTCCATTTAACACTACCGCTACACTATTGGCTGCATATTCATCCTCACCTAATGAAATCTTGACTTCTATATCTTTTTGATTAGCAAGATCAAAAGTTGCCTTCGTTGTTTCAACAGTTGGTGCTTTCTGTGACGCAATATACGCCTGTCCAATTACTGTTTGAATATCATCTGCCAAATATAATGTATCTTCAATGGATACATATGTTTTGCCTCCAGTGATCGTTACATAATCAACAACTCCTTGCTTCGTTGTAGTGTCACCAGCTGTATTCGTTGTGCTTACTATAACTTCACTACCTACTAATCCAAACGCTTGAGAATTCACTGTTGTCGCATTCAAATTCTGCATTTGCTCTAATTGAGAGAACTGTGCTAATTGTGCTACGTATTGAGTATCAGAGGATGGATTCAATGGATCCTGATATTTCATCTGCGTCACTAATAACTGTAGAAAATCATCTTTGCCTAAACTACTGGATCCCTTTTTTGATGCATTGGATGTTGTACCTGTCTCTACTACTTCACCATTCTTAATTGGTGCTATTAATTCGCCCATATATTTCTCCTTTCCCTTATGATTTATGCAGTGTAGTCAACACTACCACCACTTTGCAGAAGAACTTTTGCTGCTAAAATCTGTTCATCTGTAAGCTCTTCATCCATGTAATCAAAATCATTTAAATTAATTGACTTTTTGGTTGTTCCCTTTTGTTGTTTACTTCCGCTTTCTGCTTGTGTACTCTGCCCGAATGAAAAATTAGATACTGTAACTTCAATGGCTTCCACTTTCACTCCTTGATTATTCAAGTTTTCTTTCAGAGTTTGTAGCTGATTCTCCAATGCTTCCTTCGCTAGTTGATTCTCAGTTACGAAGCTTGCAGTAAGCTGACCGTTCTTTGCAACAACTGTCAGATTCACTTTACCGAGATTTTCTGGATTGAGCTGAATCTCCATACTTGATGCATCCGGTTTTACCAGAATCTTGATTTTATTCACTACTTGATTAACGATTTCTTTCATCTGATTCAATCTAGATGCTTGTACTGACATTTCATCAATATTTTCCGTAGTCACACCCACTAAATTTTGAACAAAAGATTCTAGCATGTTTCCATTTGCAGGTTTGTTATCATTTGATTGTTCTTTACTTCCTAGCGAATTGGAACTTTCTTGACTTAAGGTATCCCCTGGGTTCTTAGCCTCTACGGTGATTTCTACTGTCGGTTCTTTGCTCGCATCCATGGTTTTCATTTGATCAATAAGCTGCTCTGGTTCAGACTCATCCACTGGAATTACGTTTTGTGTTACTGCTGCTTGGGATAGTGTCTCTACCATGGAAACTAATTCTTCCTTTGTAATCCCCAATTCCTTTTCTAAATCAAGGTTTTCTAATTCAGATGTTAGCTTACTAAATTCCATTGCCATCTTTTCATTGGTAAGTAACTCCGAAACGTCTTCTGCACCATTCACTGTTAGAATCAATTGTTTTAAGTTGTCTGGCTGAAGTAAATCAGTCATTTTCATTCCTAACTGATCCATGACACTTTTAAGCTCTTCCTCTGACAGATTTAAAACCTGTTGTACTGCAGTTGCAATATTTAATCCCATTTCCGCCATAAGTTGCTGCATTTTAAGTAAGTCTTCTTCACTTATGACATTTTGTTCTACTTCACTGACTACATTTAGACTCTCTGTACTCCAATCAAGCTCTTGTGAATTCATAGAATCATCCAATTTCATACTAGAACTTTTATCAACCGATACAGAATTATTCTTTACATCGGATCGCTCTAGATTATCTTCTTTCGCAATAGGTTTGTTTGACTTCACTGCAGCTTTTTGAGCATTGCTTAGTCTTTGATCCATTACTTTTCCAAAATCAGCTTTTGCCGTTTTCGAAGAACCCTGATTCATGTTACTTCCAAGAAACAATAACGCGTCTTTTTTTACACTTTGTGCTATCATTTGGTCTCCTCCTTTCCTAATAATATTTATATTAAGGCAGTAACTGCTCTTAATATCTAATTCATAATAGACATCTTCTTTGTGATCTTGGCACTAAATTCTGGAGACATTTCCTGTAGTATCAAAGCGCTTTTCGCTGTCTTCATACTATTAAGTATATCTGCAACAAGGTCTACGTCTCCTGTCATTACTTCAAGTATACTAGCAGCAGAAGCAGGATCCATCTTAGAGTATCTCTCACCCAGTTCCACTGTTCTTTTATCATATTGTAACTGTTCTACAACTTGCTTATAAATAGTAGCTGCATTGTCAGGATTAATGCCTTCATAATACTTTTGATATTCCGAAAGTTCTGGAGCTTTATCATTAAATACCACATCAGTTTCAAATTCTAATTGCCGTTTTTCAAATTCTTCCTGATTTTGTTCAAACACCTTAAGTCTAGCAACTTCTGCTTCTAACTCTGCAATATAATCTGAATTAGCAGTACTAGTACCACTAGCAGAATCTAATTGAAGTTCTAACTCTTTAATCCGTGCAACAGCTTCAGCAAGATTTTTGTATGGATAGTTATTTTCTTTGACTAATTCTTCGTCTGTAGCAGCTGGAAGAACTTTATTTATAACAGGCACATCTTTAAGAATTGGTCTTAGTACATTACTACCAAAACCACCTACATCTAATTTTATCAATAATGCAAAAATAGCAAGCCAAATAAACACAATAATCATTGCAATTAAAAATGTTATTATTTTACTACCTGCTTTTTCTTTTGTTTCCATCTCTGAAAAATCGTTGTTATCTTTTTTTGCCATTATTACTCATCCTCACTGCTGCTTTTCTTTTTAAATTTGAAACTAACTAGTTCATCTACTTCCTTCTTTTCTTGCCCCTTTATTTCTTCTTTAAAAGATTCAAATGCATTTTCTTTTAACTTTTCATGTGTTTTGCGATCTACCATTGCTTCATTCAACTTAATTCTAGCTTTTTCTAATTGCATTTTAGCATTATTCACCGCAATAATTTGAAGCTTAATATTGTATTTCATAATTTCAATGGCATCTTCACATTTCCTGATTGCTAAGATATCTAGCGTGGAAGTACAAAGCTGTTTTAACTGGTCTTCATAGAAAGACTGCTTCTCATATAAATTCTGAAGTTTCTCTTCCTCCAGATTTAACATAGCCCTAGCTGCACCATAAACGTTTTTTGCTTCTTCTTCCAGTTTATACTTTATATTCAAGATGTTTTCCATCTTATAAATAAACTTTGCCATTTTTTCTCCAGCTCATTATTCCGTTTCTTCAAATATTTCCCCCAACAAAGATACCACTTCGTCAAAGTTATATTTGTCGTAAACATCCTGCATTAAGAATGCGTTAACTTCATCAATTTTGTCTATTGCATAATCAATATTCTTATTGGAACCTTTTTTATAAGCACCTATATTGATCAGGTCTTCTGCTTCATTATAAGTAGCAAGTACATTTTTTAATTGACCAGCAACCTTCTTGTGATCCTTCGATGCGATAGAACTCATAACACGGGAAATGCTCTGTAATATATCAATTGCAGGGTAATGATTCTTATGTCCTAACTTTCTAGATAACATTATATGACCATCTAAAATACCTCTTGCTGTATCTGTGATTGGTTCATTAAAATCATCACCATCCACCAATACAGTGTATAAGCCTGTAATAGATCCATGCTCTGAATTACCCGCACGTTCTAGCAGTTTTGGCATTTCCGAATATACACTAGGTGGATATCCTCTCGATACCGGTGGTTCTCCAGATGCCAGACCAATCTCTCTTTGCGCCATGGAAAAACGAGTTAGTGAATCCATCATTAGAAGTACATCTTTGCCCTGATCCCTAAAAAACTCTGCAATGGCAGTTGCTGTTTTAGCAGCTTTATTACGAATTAAGGCCGGTTTGTCCGATGTTGCAACTACAACCACCGAGCGTTTCATTCCTTCTTCCCCTAAATCGCGTTCAATAAATTCTCTAACTTCTCTTCCTCGCTCTCCAATCAGAGCAATTACATTTATATCAGCTTTGGTATTTCGTGCAAACATTCCAAGTAATGTACTTTTACCAACACCACTACCAGCGAATATACCAATTCTTTGTCCTTTACCCACTGTGATTAACCCATCAACAGCCTTAACCCCTAACGGTAATACTTGATCAATTAGCTTTCGCTTCATTGGGTCCGGCGGTTGTGCTTCAACCGAATAAAAATCTTTGCATGCTAGAACACTATCATCTAGCGGCTGACCTAGACCATCTAGACTTTTCCCTAACAATTCATCACTAACAACAACTTTTAAAGGTTCTCCTGTATTTTCAACCATGCTGCCAAGTCCTACTCCTTGGACATTATCATAAGGCATCAGTAAAACTCGATCATCACGGAATCCAACTACTTCTGCTAGAACTGTTTGCATACTATCTTCTGAAAAAATACGACATAAATCATTTAATCTGGCGCTAGGACCTAAAGACTCAATCGTAAGACCGACTACTTTAACTACCTTACCCAAACGTTTCTCATATGTTTTATCAAGCAAATCCCAATACTTACTAAAATCAACTGTTGTCAATTCAATACCTGCTTTCTGCTGTCTTAAATACGAGATAATAATTTTAAATCATCTATTAATCTGTTAAGTTGAACATCAAGACTGCAATCAATAATTTTAGTATCTGTCTCAATGATACATTGGTTTTTACCAAGTGACTTCTCTTCTTTAATATCAATGCTAGCACCTGAACCCGTAATTGCTGATAATTTTTCTTTCTCTGAGTCCAGAAATGCATAATCATCTTTTGAAACTCGAATAACAAACTGATTACTTTTTTCTTCCTGCTTAATTGCTCTATCAACTAAGTGGCAAATAACCTCGTTTCTATCTTCAATAATGACTCCTGTTATCTTTTCAATTAAAGCAATCATGACCTTTACAAAGTCCGGCTCTAGGTTGGCTATATGCTCTTCGTATTCTCTTTCAAATTGAATCATCTTGTCTTGTAATTCCATTTGTATCTGATTACAACGATTTTCGCCATCCTGGACACCATCTGCATAACCCCTGTCTTTTGCTTCATTATAAGCATTTTCTTTTATCAATTCTGCCTGGTTTCTGGCTTCATTTAATATCTGTTCAGCCTGTAATTTGGCCTCTTCTATCAACGAATTAGCTTGTAAATTAATTGTTTCTTTTTCTTTTTGAATGAGTTTGTCCATATTAACGATATTGATACCTTCCACAAACTCATTTGGCGTACTAGATTCCATTCCCATTTCTTTCGGCTCATCTGATACTGGAACAAAAGGAATGAAATTATTATAGCGAATATCTGAATTTATCACTCTTTTATCGCCTTGATCAAAATAAATATAACTAGACTTAATTAAATTAGACAACGATCTCGTCACCTCCACCCCTTGAAATAATAATCTCAGCGGAGTCTTCTAATTTTCTAATAATATTAACGATCTTCTGTTGTGCTTCTTCCACATCCTTAAGACGTACAGGACCCATAAAGTCCATATCTTCCTTGATCATAGTAGCAAGACGTTTGGACAAGTTGTTGAAAATAATTGTCTGTACTTCTTCGTTTGATCCTTTCAAAGCAACTGCAAGTTCATTATTATCAACTTCACGAAGAACTCTTTGAATAGATTTGTCATCCAGTGAAAGAATATCTTCGAATACGAACATCTTTCTTCTGATTTCGTCTGCAAGTTCTGGCTCTTCAATTTCAAGAGTTTCCATAATGTGTTTTTCTGTTCCTCTATCAACTGTATTCAAGATTTCTACAATAGAATCTACACCACCAACAATAGTGTAATCTTGATTTACTAAAGATGATAACTTTTGTTCTAAAACTTTTTCTACTTCCTTAATTACATCTGGAGAAGTACGATCCATCTGTGCAATACGTTTTGCAACATCTGTTTGTTTATCCGGTGCAAGTGATGAAATAATTGCTGAGGATTGTGCTGACGGTAAATAAGATAAAATAAGTGCAATTGTCTGTGGATGTTCGTCCTGTATAAAGTTTAGCAACTGACTTGCATCTGTTTTTCGCACAAATTCAAAAGGTCTAACCTGCAATGATACCGTTAACTTACCAATAACATCTCTGGCTTTTTCAACACCAAGTGCTTTTTCCAATAACTCTTTCGCATATGAAATACCACCTTCTGCAATATATTGTTGCGCTAAGCAGATTTCATAAAACTCATCCATTATTGTATCTTTCGTAGCTGGAGATACGCTCCTAGTATTCGCTATTTCAAGTGTTAATTGTTCTATTTCTTCTTCTTTTAAGTGCTTAAATATGGAAGCGGACTTCTCTGGTCCTAATGCGATCATTAGTATCGCTGCTTTCTGAACTCCCGTTATTTCATTATTTACTTTTCCTGCCACCAAAGATCACCCCCAATCGTCATTCAGCCAGTTACGAAGCAGCTGTGCCACTGCCTCAGGATTTTCGTCAACGAATTTCTCAATCATCTTTCGTGTCTCTGATTTTTCACTAAATTCTATATCTTCTAACAACTGATTTTCCTTCGTTGTTGCTAATAACTGTTCTACAGATAATTCTGGCTCTAATTCCGTTACTTCTACTGGGGCTGTTCCCTTAAATACAACGAAGATTAGAAGCGCAATAATCAATACTACCAGTACAATCATTAAGTAGTTTGAAAGATTTGTTTTCACTTCTTCTTTTGGTTGGAAAACTGGTTGATCCCAAGCCACAATTTGTAATGAATTTTCTGCAATACCTGTTGTTAATGCCACTAAGGTTACAACTTCAGGATCCACTTCAACTTTTGCTCTTGTATTATTCGCCGCTACAAATTCATCAAATGTAGTTCCATCAAGTAATCCTTGTTTTTCCATCTCTTCTTCATTGTAAATTTTATAATTGGTTGCAACAATTGCCATAGAAGAATTCTCTGGTTCCACTGCTCCAATTTCATATTCAATATTTTTCACACGTTCGTTTGGTAAATACTCATATTTATCCAAAGTAGTACTACTATTGCTAGAATTATTATCCGGAATATCATAATCTGTCATATCAGCATTCGAATCTGTTCCCGGTATTCCACCAGAAGAAGTCCCACCTTCTGTTTTATAATTATAGCTAGTCTTATATAAGCCTTGTTCACCGCCTTCAGCAGGTGTGTATTCAGTAGACATTTCCGTGATTTTATCCATATTATACTGAATATTAGATGCTCCAATCTCAACATCACTATAACCATATTTAATTAATACTTCTTCTACATTTTTCTTAATTGTGTTAGTAAGTTTTTGTTTGTATTCTTCTTTATTATTAATATTACCACCAAGAACGGAATCACTATTTCCACCAAACAAAAGATTTTTTTCACTATCGATAATACGTATGTTATCTGTTGTATTACTTCCTACACTATTAGCAAGCCATGTTGCAATGGACTCAGCCTGTGTAGAAGGCATATCTTCTGTTAAGCTAAGCATAACACTAACGGATGGTTCTTGCTTTTCATCTAAAATAGTATAATCATCTGTTGGTCTATTAATATAGACTACCGCATCTTTCACCCCTTTAAACTCAAGTAGGTTCTGGCGCAGTGTATTTTGTGAAGCTAAAGTATATTTTTGTTCCTTCTCGCTTTCCGTGGTGCTCATGTCGTTATTCAGTGCATCTTCCCACGTCATACCACTAGAAGGAATATTATTCTCACTCATTAATAAAATTGCTTTTGTAAAACTTTTCTTTTCTACATATACAATTTTTCCATCTGTTGATTCCCTATGGTTAATTGCATTTGAATCGAGTAGCTCAACTATGGTGTTTGTATCTTTCGTATCTTCAAAGGTAGCTAATTTCTCAAATTGTGGCCTAGTCAAAAAATAGGACAACAAAACAATAGCAAAAAATATCGATGCTACCACACATATAATTATCGTCTTTTGCTTACTAGTATATTTGTTCCAAAACTCCAATGCTTTAACAGGTATCTGTTTTAGTCTCTCCGGCATGTTTTATTCTCCTGTATTCATATTAGAATTGCATATTCATAATTTCTTTATAAGAGTCTAATATAGAATTTCTAACCGCTACGGTGTATTGTAATGAGATATTTGCTTTTTGCTGTGCAACTTGTAAATCATGTGTGCTTGTAGACATTCCTAGTGCATACTTAATTTCTTCTTCTTCCGCAGCATTTGACAATTCATTTGTCTCATTTACCATCTTTAGCGCTGATTGAAACATTGCCTCAAAAGTTTCATTATTATTCTTTTTTACAGCTGCAGTCCCTATCTCTGCATAATTACCTGTATTTAATAGCCCACTTATTGCTGATACACTCATAATAACCTCCAAAATTAATCCTTAATCAATTTTATTACTTCCCAATTTCTAATCCCTTTAACGCCATATTCTTAGTTGCATTAAACGCCGTTACATTTGCTTCATAAGAGCGACTTGCATCAATCATATTCGTCATCTCAGTAACTGTATTTACATTAGGATAAGTTACATATCCTTCCTCATTGGCATCAGGATGAGATGGATCGTAAACCATTCTTCCTTCGCTTTTATCTTCCACTATCTTTGTAACTTTAACACCATTCCCCACGGTTCCTGTTGCAATACTAAGAGCATCACTAAACGATGTGATATCTTTCTCTGCGAAAACAACCGTTTTTCTTTTGTAAACATTCCCATCCGCATCTCTTGTCGAATTAACATTGGCAATATTCTGCGAAATAATATCCATTCTAAGACTTTGTGCAGTCATACCACTTGCACTAACGTCCATTGCTCCAAACGCTGACATGTTTAACCCCCTTATTTTAAATTCTCATTAACTTCTCGATAATACCGATCTCATACGAGTAAATTCTTGAGACATAGAATCCAATAATGTGTAATATTTAATTTGATTTTTTGCTAATTCAGCATTTTCGGTTGAAACATTTACATTGTTACCATCTAATCGATAACTTAAGTTGGAATGTTCCACATAGGTTGTTGAATTAATCGTAGACAAATCTAAATCATTGATCGATTCATCTAGGGAATCTCCCCCTGCAAGAGCTTCCATCAAATAACTCTCAAACTGTACATCTTTTCTTTTGTAATTAGGTGTGTCTACATTGGCAAGATTGTTTGTGATAATAGTATTTCTGCTCCAACTTGCGTCTGCAGCTTTGTCCAAAACATTAATATAATTGAAAGCACCTGAACCAATCATTTTTAACACATCCTTTCTAAATATAATTATAATTATTTTCGTCAAAAACACAAGATATATTTCATAATTTTATAAGAAAATACAACAACTTGTGTAAATTGATAAAAATCGACATGCAATTTTATATAAAAAGGATTCATGAGACACTATTTCTCACAAATCCTTTTCAATTTTTTGACATCCTTGTCAAAATCACTTATTCATTTTTTTCAATTCATCAAACACAACATCATTTATTACTTTAATATATGTACCCTTCATTCC
>JAEZUR010000095.1 GCA_023420935.1 Bacillota bacterium
TATCCATTATTACATTGTATGCAGTAAGACAAGTTTTAGAAGCAATATTTTCGAAATTTTTCGAATTAATTTCATTGTATCATTGGAACCATCGTTTTAAACTACCTTCTTCAAAAGTCCATTGTGGTGTTTTCAATGGATAAGTTATCTCTGAGGAATAGTACCATGGATCTTCTTCGTGTAGTGGGTTCTTTAATACATGAAATTCCTGTGCTGGCATATAACCTTGTGCTAATAGAAATGCTTTTTCCCCCTCCGTATTTTCTACCATATCAACAACCAGAACACAATGACCAGGACTTCCGCCTTTGATAAACATATCTCCTGGCTTGATCTCATCAAGGTTGATTTCCTTACTTTCAGCATTTAAAGATAATGTTCCAGCAAACATAAACACTCGTTCAAGATAGGATAGAAAGGTCTCATAGGAATCATCAAATTCTGCAGATTTTACCATGGAAGTATCATTTCCATCTACTTTTAAGCGATAACCTTCACGCCATTTATTGTATTCCATCAAAAAGTTATTGGTTAAATGAAAAGCAATTCTGTCATACTCTCCGATTGACCAATAATATTCCGCATACACACGCATAATGGAATCCGCACATTGTTGTAAATCCTTATCGCCCACTGTTATATCAAACACGGCAATATGATCGGATTGATTCGATTTCTCCTCCCCATTATATAAGAGTACCGGACTACCATCCTTCTTCAAAGTGAGGTTTCTCATAAAAGAAGCAAAGCTTTGGTCACTTTCTTGTGTACGTTCAAAATCTTTTGGTGGATTGATTCTTGTTGCAAGCGTATTACCTTGTGGGACTATAAATGGATATACTTCTTCCATATTAGCTTCGTCCGTTGTATCTTGGTTCTCCAACAAGTCACCCTTCTCTTCACTAACTAATCTTCCATCTTCCTCGTTTACATCAGAATCTGACTTGCTATTTGAATTCTTCTCCTTTACAAATAAATCAGAATCCGAACTAGTATTGGAAGAACTTGTGTTTTTGCTAGTGGAACATCCGAATAAAAATGTACTTACTATTATCAAATAAAAGCTTAAAAATATAATTCTTTTCATAACAACCTCACATTCTGCTCTGTTTGTATAATGAAACCAATGAACGCACTCACTAAAGATTCTATGTCAATTTCTATATACGTTACCTAGCCTTTTTAAGTAAATATCCGAAGACTTCCTCTTGTTTCTGCAGCACGATAAGTTCCTTCTGATCAATCATGTAAAGGATACGCCTAACATACCACCAATCACCTACACCTAGTTGATACTTGCCTAGTACTGTTCCAACCAGTCGTCCTATGGTAAACTCTTCTTCAGTAATTTCATTTCTAATGATAAAATCATAGAAATCATCAGGGACACCAATCAAATGCCCATTCACAACAGCACGTAATTCATTCTTATCTTCTTCTAGTTTTATCCAATAAGAAGCATATTTATTAATTTCATATAAGGTTAATTCTTTCTCGAATGATAGAAACTGATAAAACTTTCCTGGTGGAATTTCATTCCAGGAACCATAATTCTCCACTAAATCTTTAGAACTTAAAATTCGTTGTAATTCTATTACTGAAGCTTTACATTTATATTGACTTAAAAGCGTACATACGTAATAAAATCCACACAACGAGTAAGGAGCATCACTAATCCATAAGCGAAGTTCTTCTCCCTTGGTTATATAAGATTTTAGTCGTTCTAACTCTTTCAGATATTTCACCCACACGCTATTAAACCAGTTTTGATCTTCCATATCTCTTATTCCATTAATGGTATACATGTCTTGGATAAGATTTTTGCGATAGTCGCTATCAATTGGAGCGTTTAAGTCCCCTGTATCTAGCATAAATGGAATACAGACAACTTCCGAAGAATTACCACCTACAGCCATTCCATCATTCCACTTATCAAATTCCTCTTTTGAAGGTTTTCTTCCAATCCATCCTATTGCCACTTTGTCATAATCAGGCTTTTGATAATTCTTTGCCATTTTCATGGCTCCACCTTCACTCTCCCCAAACATAACCTCTATCACTGTAACTCTCCTTTCTCTACATGTTTATTATTCAGATTATCAACTTATCTAAGTTTTCCACTTTATGAAATCTATGTTTATAAAGTAAATAACCCATGGTAATAACAGATACCAAAACTCCATAATATCCATAAGAATAATCTAAGATTGCATGAATTAGAATTGCCACCAAAATATTATTACTAAGTTCCATATAGGAAATAAATACGAAGCCCATAGAAATACCATAACCTATTTCACTCAGCATACTTACGCCAATGGATAATAAACTTTGCCCAGCAACGATACCTGGTAAAATTGAGTGACCCACTCCAAACAAGACTCCACTAATGATAATCGCAAGTACTCTATTGATAGGTTTTAACCTTAGATAAATATATCCACGCATAACCAGTTCCTCTGGGAAACCAACTATCAGCAAATAAAATACTGCGCGGTACATTCCACCCACCGAAAAATCTGAATGTAATACGAAGAATATCAAATATATAATGAAAAGTATCAAACATAATATACTGCTTTTTCTGGAAAAGCCCAATTCAGATAAATCACTATGAAATCGTACGCATAATATTAGAGAGAAAATTAAAACAGATAAAAAATCCTGTATAAATTTTTTCCATACATTAAACTGGTTTACTTCAGTAACTGATAGTAATCCATGATTCCATATATAAGTTGATGAAATGTATAAATATATTAAAAAAAGAATTCCTATTATGCAGGTGATAATAAGTCTCTTCTTGTTTTCAAATTCCATATTACTCCCCCTTACCACAAACTATTTTTCGTATAGCTAATGTTAGGAAACTTAATAAACCAAGAACAATTATTCCAATCCCAATGCGATAAAGAAATTGTGCTATATCACTATAATACTGGTATCTTTGTATAAGCTCTGGTGTCGGATCTTGATAAGGTACTCCTACTTTAAACACTTCATAATAAAAGCCGAATACAAGGAGAAATATACCAAGAAATGTTATAACCCATGGTATTTTCTTTACTATATTATTAACATTCATATCACAAATTCCTTCTACGTTTACCATTTTTAAAATGAAAATCACATACCTCTTGACCAAGCGCAATTGTACCGTTTCTCTCAAACACAATAGCTGGCTTAAAAGCCCCAAGAATTACATCATCATTGGCACAAAATAGTGGGCACATTTCAGCACAGTTATATACCTTGGTTGTCTCAAAATAAATACAGCTTTTCATATTAAACTGAATTTCATCTTTATCATATCGAATCCATTCTAAATCCCAACCTTCGGTAGGATATTCTTTGGCCACAATGGATTTACACAACAATTTAAATCCCGTATAGCCAAAGGGTAATTTCCCAATAAGCTGATTTTTCATTTTATTTTTTTCTCGAGCGATTTGTAAAACTTCATCTGTTAACTCATACGCTTTTTGAGCGGTATGTTCAATTTTTCTAAATGCCAGATAAATTGCGATGGATGGTAACATATTTATTTCCATATGCCATTTAATATATTTGTTATACTTATAGTCAGCTTCCATTATCATATTAGATAAATTGCTCTCTGCCTCTGTTAATATTATATCCCCCATGTCAGCTCCAAATTTTTCTACACAGTAATTACGAAAATAAGGAAAATACGTTTTCTCGAATGCCATTGTTACCTCCCTAACTGATTAGCAAAGCTATTTAATGCCTCGCATGTTTTATAATCTGCTTTGTACCCAACATCATTGATTATAATAAATGGACTATATACCTGAATTTTTAGTGTTTCACCATTTTCTTTTGTAATATTGAAGGTAACCATCTGTCCTGCATATTCACTATAAGAATTATCTTTTTTATATGTGACTACTGAACGTAAAATTGGTACTAAGTCTTTTACTTCTTCCATATTTAAATCGTATTCTACGTCAGGTGGTGAAAGCTTAACGGTTACGTTAGTTATATCACTGGATGACAAATTGCCAAAAGGCTTACTTTCCGTCAATTCTTTGAATATAAAAAATACACATATTGTAACTAAGATAATACCAAGGATTAAGTATTGTTTCTTATTCATATTAAATCTCATCTCACATTCAATTAATTCCATTTTATGTAATTATATATTTTCTCCTTCATCAAGTCAAATAAAGCAAATAAATCTTTACGCAACATTTTAATGCTACATAATAATGGTTCATTTTTAATGTTTTCTAAAATTAGTAGAACATTGGAAAAATATAGTATATACTTCTTTGCTTTTGTAGTACAATATTATATAATTACATTGTATGTTAAGATAGAAATTATTTATTATTTGGGGAGGCTTGTTATGTTAATATGTCCAAAATGCAAGAGTGAATATCAAGAGGGTTATCACATTTGTAGTGATTGTAAATGTGATCTGATTGAGATTCCAGATCCTATTAAAAGAGAAACAATTAAAAGTGCTAATATGAAAAAGATCATAATAGGAATAGTGTTATTGATTTCATCCATTCTGATATATATAGGAATATCAATTTCTGCAGCCATATGTGGCGCACAATTAACAGAATGGAATGGATCAAGAGGAAAAATTGGTACAGCACTAATGGATAATAAGATATTATATATTCCAGGCGTTATTGCAGTCATTATGTTTATTTTTGGAATATATATACTATACAAAGAGTATAAAACATTAGGATAACTTTACTCTTTTTTAAGATGGATAATAACATAAGGTATTGGAGAAGCAACAATGTGTAAAAGTTGTATTTTTCACGGAGATGAGGACAGGAAATGATTGATTATATCGAGAAAAGTAAGAAAAAGGCCAAGAACTTTCAGAAGTATACAAAATTAATACAGGTGATGAGTTATCTAATAATCTGGTCAATCTCAATTATTATGTTCTGGGTTAGTGGAACAACTGACGCAATGGGATATTCACTGGTTGTATTCTATCTTGTTTTACCTGTAAGTATATTCGTGATATCCGTCTTTATTGGGAAAGATAGCGGATGGTCTAATTACAAGTGGATTATGCCACTGTTTTTTGGCTTTCTGTATATGCTCGCTTCTTTTGCCACTTTTAGTTTAGCAAACACCATTGCTTTTGGTAAGCTAAATGTCCCAGATGTAATGGAATCACTTCCAGGAATTATATGCTCAGTTGTTGGAATGATAATTGGTACGATTATAAGTGTAATAAACACGCGCAAAGTAAAGTAGAGAGTAATTAAAATCAGATTTAACATTATTTATCCTTCTCCTTATTAATAAGTCAATTGGGGTTATTAACAAATTTAAGTTCGTATAGAGCTAGAATTATGCAACCCACTCCATAACATAAAATATCTTTTATATCAAAGGTAGACCCCATCACTATTCTCCAGAATGTATTCCCCTTTAACCCCATCTTCTCTAGAAGGTTAAAATACTGCAAACACTCAATTCCTGCTGCAAAAATGAAAATGTAAAATGGCATAAATCTGGATTTATTTAGATCGATGCTTCTGATTGCACAATATATCAAAACAACAACCAATACATCTCCTACATATGGCCTGATAAATGTATCATGTATAAAAACTGCTATCAACACTTCTATTAGTAATAACCCTACAAACGCGATTCCGTATTTCATTCTTTCATTTCTTCCATTTTCCTTTTGTAAATTCATAGCATTCCTCATTTCTTTTTTTGTTTTTTAATCTACCAACATTATACTTTATGTGTCATAAAAAACATACTTATATTTCCTAATAACCCCTAACCAACTTTAATACTGGTCAAAAGTAAACTCAGAAAATAAATTTTAAGTAAATTTTATTTATATAACAAAAACGTAAAAAAATTAAAAAACGCATAAAAAACACAAAAAAAATATTGACTATGACATTAGGTCATAGTGTAATCTAAGGGAGAAGGAGGATAGTAAATATGACTATTCATGAATTGGCCAATTTCACTGGATGCAGTATAAGAGCTTTACATTATTATGATAAGATTGGGTTATTGAAACCACACCACACTGAGAAGAATGGATATCGGGTGTACAACGAAGATTCGCTTCTACAGCTGCAACAGATCATGTTTTATAAAGAAATGGATTTACCACTAAAAGAGATAAAAAATATTATGAATCAACCTGATTACGATCGTAAAGAAGCTATTACAGAACAGAAAGAATTGCTTTTAGCCAAAAGAAATCGTCTAAACAGGGTGATTAACCAGATGGAACTAATACTAAAAGGAGATGATACCTTGGATTTCAGCATATTTGAACATAATGAAATAGAAGAAGTATTAAGAAACAGGATGATGCAATTAGATCATGAGTACCAACAGGCCTTGATCAAAGAATATGGTAGCCTAGATGAATGCATTAAGCACATGATGAAGAATGAGTCTACAATTAAGGAATCTGCCATTGAACATTTTGGAAGTGTCAAAAAATACCTTGAAACTTTAAAGCAGGCACCAATACCCAAAAAAGACATGGCAATATTTCAGACTAAATTGGATCATACACTGAAGCAGATTGTAAGCTATAAAGAGAGCGATGATGTAAGTCTTCCTGAAATACAAACGATGGTTGCAGAATGGAAAACCACCTTCCAAACGATAAGCCAGATGGATGATATCACCGAAATCTTCCATACAATCTATCACGGCTATATGGAGAGTCCTGAAGTCATCAAAGCAATGGATAATATTTATGGTGAAGGCTCAACTGTTTTCGTGGGAAAAGCTATGGAATATTATGATACCAGCCACTAAGCTTTGGTTTAGAAAATAATAAAATATACTCTCTTAAAAAGCAGAATATTATTTATCTACTTCCAAGAGAGTATATTATTTTCATTTTGTGATAATAAAAGTATATGAAACGAAATACATTTGCTTCTTGAGTATTATGTTGTTAACTCAAAAAACTTTAATATACTTCCATCAATGGTAACAACTTCGCAAGACTTTCCTCCCCATGGCTCCGTCACAACTTCTGAAATATCATTCCATCCTCGACTTTTAGCAAAACTATGCAATTGCACAACACCTTGGACTAACATAAAACCGATTATTCTTTTGATTGGTTCGCCCTTAAACATATGAATACCAGTAAATGGAGCAATATGCAATGCTTCAATTTCCATGGGAATATTATTTACACATCCATAAAGACCACTGTTATTTTCATCGCGGCTTTCAATCTGACCATACCAGCCAAGCACATCTTTAAACCAGTTTAGCGTTTGGTCCATATCATCAGTATAATAAACTGCACCCGTTTCCTTAACTATGTAACCTCTTTCTCCTAAACTACCCATAATTATTTTACCTCCTGTTAAATTTGATATAGGGGATATTTTTGAGAAAACTTTTAGATTGGCTTTGTTTTTTCTTGCAACAGATGGCGTAATACTGTGGAATCTAGTAAATGCCTTTGTGAAACTTTCATTTGAGTCGTAACCAAATTTTAACGCAATATCTAGTACAGATTTTTCAGTGTCTGAAATCTCATAGCCTGCTAAAGTCAAACGTCTATTTCTGATATATTCACTTACAGTACAGTTACATAATGTCGAAAACATCTTTTGAAAGTAGAAGGAAGAAACAAATTGTTCTTCTGCAAGTATGTCAGCATCTATTTTTTCGCTAATTCTGTTTTCTATCTCATCAATTGCTGTCTGTGTTATCTTAATCCAATCCATATTCTCACCTCCCTGTAACCATATTAACGGAACGCATAATAAAATTCCTGATAAATCTTGCATAAATTTGTCTGTGTAAAGAAATAAAATATTTCTATGTAAATTAACACATATGAATTATATATATCAAGGTTTTCTAGCAAGTTGCAGATCAATCGTATCGTATACCGTTATTTTACCACCATACTTAATAATTTCATCTCTTATTTCATTATAAACTTTATTACGCTTCTCTTCTTCCAGTGCCCTATGATCTGAATAGGTATTGATTAGAAAGATATATTCATCTGCATTAAATGTTCTTGTTCGATGATATAATTTATATTTTACATCAACAAATCCATATTCTTGCATTCTACTAGCTATCTCTCTACACTGCTCCTCACCATATTCTAATGGTGCTGGAGAATATGACATATATTTTGAATATACTTTCTGTATCGCTTGATCAAGTGCTTCATTCCCTTTATCTTTATACGGATGATTGGCAAAACGAGCAAACACACCACCGCTTTTTAATAACTGATATACCTTGGGATAGCCGATCTCATCGGGTATCCAATGAAATGCAGTGGCCGAATAAATCATATCAAAGGCTTGTGGAAGTACTTCAAAATCTTGGAATGTTATATTATGTACTTGGAAATTTTTATATTCTATAAATTTTTGCTTAGAATACTCTGCTAACTTGTCACCTAATTCAATGGCGGTCAGGTGGCATTTGGTCTTAAGAATAGGTAACGTTGCTTGACCTGTACCAATACCAATCTCTAGAACACTGCTGGATTGATTAATTTTCTTAAAGTCTAAAATGTCCTTATATAATTCCGGTACATACGTTGGTCTCCATTTATCATAATCTATAGGTATTTCATTAAATCTCGATTCGTTTCCCAAAATACTTGGCATATATTTTATCCTACCTTCCCATTACAATATACTCTGTTCTCTACACCTTTTTTGAATAGTCTTTATCATAGGACTCTTTTTCCCATTCATATTATGCTAAGGCTAGTTTTTCAATGTCACTAAAATCTTCCTCTTTAAAAAACTAAATTCGTAATTCAAAATACTCATCCCCACTATGTTGAAATAAATAATATAAGAAAACTAAATCCATTGGATAAATGCTGTTTTATCATTTCGATTATATCCTGCCTTTTCATAAAACTTTAAGGTACTCTCCTGTTTAGAACCTGTAAGCAACATTAATTTATAACAATTTTCCTTTAAAGCTATTTCTTTCGCATAATCCAAACATTGTGTTGCAAGTCCTTTCTTTCTGTACTTAACGTCGGTTATCACATTCTCAACTAATGCATATGGTTGTTGATTATGGGTTAAATTAGGAATAATTACACAAACACATGATGATACTATTTTCCCATCTTCTTCAGCCACAATAATATGATGATCTTTATCATTTAAGATTCTGTTCCAGATATTTATAATATCTTTCGTTCTCTCTGGCATTGTATTATCATGTAATTCCGTATATAGTTTCAATAATCCATCAAAATCATTTTCAGTTATTTCTCGTATCATAATATTCCTTCCTTACTACTGTCATAAACTTTTGGGATCGATCAATTTAGTTTACCTTAGCATAAGAAAACATAATAGATAATCTCCATTACAATTGTAAGATAGCGCATATACCACCGATAACTAATATGCAACCACCAATTCGAATAAATAGTACATACAATTCAGTTGGTTCTGCCTTAGTTTTCAATTTCCATGATTCAGCTATTGTCCACACTTTCTTAGGGATTATTAGCATTAATCCACCCATCAAAAATAAAAATATACCAATTGCTAATTCCATACTATATCCTCCTTAATATTTACTTTAGAGAGATTTTGCTTTCATAACTCGCCTTAATGAAACAACTTCATTAATTAAAATTAAAGCATATGAAAAGAAAATAAGTCCACTACTATTAATTGCACTAATTACAAACAAAGTAACTGCCATCATTTGTACTATTTTATTTGAAGATAAGGGTTGTAAATTAAACTTATATTTTCTAAGTATAGATAATATAAGTTTTGTCAGAATTATGAAAGCACTAATTATTAATAAATACTCGTCTTTATTTAGAAATATGGCTAAGCAAAGTATACCAAATAGAAAAAGTTCTATTGATGATTTAATGATATAAAAATTTCTATACATGTAGATACCTCTTTTACACTATCTATATCCATATTATTTAATTAATAGGTCATTGAATTCTTTTTCTGTACCATGAAAAACATTCATATCTATATACTTTTCATCACCATGATATCCTTTTAGAACAGCCGTATCAGTATATTGCCAAAACGTCCATCTATTCTTCATTCCCAGATCTGGAGAATAATAAACATTTCGAATCCAAAGAGGATATTCGGTAAATTCACTTTTAATATACAGATTATACGATTTGACGGTAGCATATATGATTGGCTTTACACCATAATAATCTTCTAGGATATCTAAAAGCAACTGTAAATTTGCCCTAGTAGTATTTATATCTGGTGGATTTTTCTCATAATTACTATAAAACTCAAAGTCTATCACTGGAGGCATTTTCCCCTTCAGCGAACCAACCGTTGATATAAAATTTTCAGCCTGTGTTTCAACACTACTATCAAAACTATAAAAATGATATGCCCCAACAACAATTGGTGTTTCTTGCGCATTACTCCAGTTTCTCTCAAAATATTCGTCTATCGTACTGCTACCTTCAGTAGCTTTCATAAAAGCGAAGTCAATATTTTGGTTATAAATATCATTCCAGTTAATACTTCCTTGATAATGAGATATATCTACACCCGTAATTGGATATTTATTGTCTGATGGGTTATTGATAATGACTATTTTCTTATACACGAGAATAGTAAAAAGTAATAATGAACAGAATACTAAAATTACTAACCCAATAAATATCTTTCTCCTTAACCGTCTCAATTAATTTCTCCATTCTACTCTATAATATATTTTATTATGATAGTGACAATTATTAAGATACCAAATCAAGCTCAATCACTTTGGCATTGTATCATGTTTTTTTTCGCTAACTTTATATAAACTTGTAACAATTACATATCCAAATATCAGTTCAAATATTGGAACCGAATTTGAAATATATCTATATAGATAAAATAACGGATATGTAATAATATTTTGTAAAAATTCGATTCCACTATAAATTAATATAAAGCCGAGTGTGCAATATAATGATGGTATTCCTAAGAAAATCAATTTAGGAAAATTAATTTTCCATGTTCCCTCTTTTTTTATTTCTTTAAGTAAATGCTCTAATCCCAAAATCATCCCAATACATATACCAATTAACACACTAATTATTAAATATTTATAATTTACTCGAAGTTCTTGTTTAAAATAAGCTGTGTACACATTCCCCACATACCCTCTAATAACAATACTGAAACATATTAATACCGAATATATCAAATATCTTATCCAATCTTTTATTTTCATGATTTCCCCCTTAGTTATGTTACAATCCGATTATAAATTATTAAATATTCCACTCCAAATATTTACTTTATTATACGTTTCCTACTATAG
>JAEZUR010000155.1 GCA_023420935.1 Bacillota bacterium
AACAACTTGCCGGAATACAATTTATTGAGTGTGTTTATACTAGTGAAACAGGTAAAAAATATTTAACAGAAGAATTTGGATTTATTCCAGTATTATCAAGTATGACTAGCGATAGCTTAGATCCATTGTCAAAATCAGTAGCAGAATATACTGCATCAGGTAAAACAATTGGATGGCCAATGAATGCATACTGGCCAGCAGGTATTGTAGATGTAAACTTAGTACCAGTAGCTGAGAAATTCTTCACTACTGATATGACAGGAGATGAATTCCTGGCTGAATTATCAGAAGCGTTTGTAACAGCAGGTAAATAAAACAAACAATGCAGAAATCTAATAATTAGTTACAAGATTAGATTTCTGCATTCTCTTAAAAATGGAACTGGATTCTAATATGGAGGTATGGCGATGAAGAAGAGAGTCGATAAGGCGTGGTATGCACTGTTTGTATTACCTCTCGTTTTTATATTTACAACAGTTGTGATTATTCCCTTTCTGATTGGTATAGGGTATTCTTTTTTCTCTTGGGATGGAATGGCACTAAACCCAAAAGTATTTGTTGGGTTGGATAATTACATACAATTATTTACTGATACTAGATTTCTTGAATCAGCTGCCCACACCACTATTTTCACAATAGTTGCGATAATATTTATTAATGTATTGGGATTAACCTTTGCATTGATTGTTACCAGCAGATTAAAGACTAGGAATGTTGCAAGAACATTATTATTTATGCCTTATCTAATTGGTGGGTTAATTTTGGGTTATATCTGGAAATTCATTTTCACAGATGCATTTTCAACCATAGGAGAATTAACTGGGTTGGACACTATTTTCTTCAACTGGCTCTTAAATCCTAATTTTGCATTGGCGGCAATGATTATTGTAGCTACCTGGCAAATGGCTGGATACATTATGATTATTTACATAACAGGAATTCAAGGTATTCCAGATGACGTCATTGAAGCAGCCCAGATGGATGGTGCTGGATTTTTTGCTACCTTATTTCGCATTAAATTCCCACTTATCATGCCATCCTTTACCATTTGTTTGTTTATGACCTTATCCAATTGCTTTAAGATCTTCGATGTAAACTTCTCATTAACCGGTGGTGGACCAAGTCAAGCCACTGAGATGTTTGCCATGAATATCTATAATGAAATCTTCTCATTAAATAATTATGGATATGGTCAAGCAAAAGCGATTCTATTCTTTATTGTTGTAGGTGCTGTAACCTTGATACAGGTGTCCTTTACGAAGAAGAAAGAGGTGACAATGCAATGAGTCAATCAGCAGATCAAACAGTGGAGCAATCAATTGGTCAAACAATGGAGAAGACTGATATCTTTAGAAAATGCGGCAAGATACTCGCAGAAGTTATCTTTTTAGTCGTGTGCGTACTGTACTTGTTTCCAGTCTTTATTGTATTAGTGAACTCCTTTAAGAACCGAGCAGAATTATATGAAAATATTCTAGCATTACCAAAGGCGCTAAATTTCGAATATTATGGAAAAGCAATGGAGGAGATGAATTTTCTTAGTGCATTTTCTAATTCCTTGATAATTACAGTAGTTTCTATTGCTATCATTGTAGTGCTATCCTCTATGACAGCTTGGATGTTAGTTCGAACAGATAATAAGTTAAGTAAGATTATTTTCATGGTATTTGTGTCAACCATGTTAATTCCTTTTCAGACCTTAATGATGCCTTTGATGCAAACCATGGGTCTGATCAGAGATCATTTACATATACCAATGTTAAATACATTGGGAGGTTTAATCTATATGAACGTGGGATTTGGGGCAAGTATGGCAGTATTTCTATACCATGGTTTTGTCAAATCCATACCAATCTCCTTGGAAGAAGCTGCAACCATTGATGGATGTACGAAGTTCGGTGTTTTCTGGAGAATTGTATTCCCAATGCTAAAACCAACTACAGTAACTGTTATGATATTAGATGTAATTTGGATCTGGAACGATTATTTATTACCATCTCTTGTTATCTCAAGTAAAGCCCTGCGTACAATTCCGTTGTCAACCGCATCTTTCTTTGGACAGTTTACGATTCAGTGGAATATGGCTATGGCAGGTTTGATGTTGACTATTACACCTGTAATCATTTTCTATCTGTGTGCTCAAAAATATATTATTAAAGGTGTAGCAGCGGGAGCTGTGAAATAGTCCATTAGGAGAGATGAAATGAATGAAAGAAAAATGATATATGAAATTACAGATTTAAGCCAAAACAATGATGAATTGTTATTAAATGAGACAATATTTCATACCGCCAATGGATATATCGGAATTCGTGCAAATTATGAAGAAGGTTATCCAAAAGGGTATGATTCCATACGAGGTACTTATATAAACGGGTTTTATGACCTTGCAGAGATGAAGCAAGCAGAAAATCTGTGTGGGTTTGTAGAAGAAAAACAAACAATGCTTAATATCGTTGATACTCAAAGCATTAAACTTATGGTTCAGGATGAAGAATTTAACATGTTCTCTGGAACAGTGAAAGAATCCAAGCGTTGGGTTGATATGCAAAGAGGCTATACTGGTAGAAAGGTGATCTGGCGTTCGCCAAAGGGCAAAGAGATTGAACTTGTGATAAAGAGAATGGTGTCCTTTCACCAACTATCGCTGTTTACCATTGAATATATGGTGAAGCCATTGAATTTCCAAGGAGAGATCGAGTTTATATCCATTCACAATGGAGAGGTAATGAACTACAGCGACCCCAAAGATCCTAGGGTGGCCAGTGAAAGTGTGAAGAACCTATACCCATACGATATCCAGATTGTTGAGGATGCTTCTTTCATCAAAGCAAAGACGTCAAAGTCAGAATTAACGGTATGTACCGGTGTGAAAAACATCCTGACCAAAGAGGCAATTTCTGAGTTGGATGTGAATGGATATCAAGTAATACATAGCGTAAGAACTAAAGTGCAAGAAGGAGAAGAGGTTACGTTAACCAAATATACGGTATTCTCTGATTCTATAAGGCAAAAGGATGTAGATAAAAATGCTAGAGAGGAAATGGAGAAAGCAACATCCATTCCCTTAACAACTTTATATGAATATCAAACCAGTTATCTTAAGGAGTACTGGGATAATTGTGACCTTGAGATCGATGGGGATGACGAATTATGTCTAGCGGTACACTTCAATCTATATCAATTAATTCAGTCAGTGGGGAAAGACCCGTATTGCAATATTGCGGCCAAAGGGCTAAGTGGTGAGGGCTATGAAGGACATTATTTCTGGGATACGGAAATGTATATCCAACCATTCTTTATCTTAACCAATTCAAACATTTCTAAGAATTTAATTGAATACCGCTATGCCACATTGGAAGCGGCAAGGGAAAACGCTAAAATATTAGGGCATAATCGAGGAGTTCTTTACCCATGGAGAACCATTATGGGAAAAGAATGCTCTGGTTATTTTCCATCCGGATCCGCTCAGTATCATATCAATGGTGATATTGCTTATTCTATCGTTGCATATTATCTTGCTACCAATGATTTGGACTTTATGGTGGAAAAAGGTGCTGAAATTATTATGGAAACTGCAAGGTTATGGCTGGATGTAGGGAACTATCACAATGGAAACTTTTATATTAATGATGTGACAGGGCCAGACGAATATACCTGTATGGTAAATAATAATTACTATACCAATGTATCAGCACAATATAATATGAAATGGGCATCTAAGCTATTTCACATTTTAAAAGAAAATGGAAAGTTGGATGCAATCACAGAGAAATTACAACTGTCCGAACAGGAAATAGAAGAGCTTGATCATGCAGCAAAGCATATGTATCTGCCATATGATGAAGAACATAAAATCAATCCACAGGATGATTCCTTCTTATCGAAGGCAAGATGGGATATTATTAATACACCAAAAGAAAACTTCCCGTTACTGTTACACTATCATCCTCTGTACTTATATCGTCATCAGGTGTGTAAGCAAGCAGATACGGTAATGGCTCATTTTATCTTTGAAGATGCCCAGTCCATGGAAACCATAAGAAATTCATTCTTGTATTACGAAGAGATTACAACCCATGACTCTTCACTGTCTACTTGTATCTACAGTATTGTTGCGTCAAAACTGGATATGAAGGAGAAAGCTTATCATTATTTTGGGGATTCCGCTAAACTAGACTTATTTAATACCCATAAGAATACAAAGGACGGAATCCATACAGCAAATATGGGCGGAAACTATATGGCAATTGTCTATGGGTTTGCTAGACTCAGGTTAAAGGAAACGGGATTATTTCTTGCTCCAACCCTTCCAGAACAATGGAATGGGTATCAGTTTAAGATAAACTATCAAGGTAGTAAAATTGTGATCGAAGTGAATCATGAAGAAAGTACCTATACCTTGCTAGAAGGGGAGCCTAAGAAAATATGGATCTATGGAAAAGAGTATTTGTTACGGGATTCCATGACAAGGAAGAATGAATAAGGGAATAGAATAGGTGAAATTATGAAGTTGAATTATAAAGCAATTGTCTTTGACCTGGATGGAGTTATCTGCCATACGGATCAGTATCATTATAAAGCATGGAAAGCCTTAGCAGATAAGTTGCAGATTTACTTTGATGAAGAGATTAACAATAGACTTAGAGGTGTAAGCCGCATGGAGAGTCTAGAGATTGTTTTGGAAAATTATAAAGGAACTATGTTAACAGAACAAGAGAAAGAGCAGTTAGCAGAAGAGAAGAATAAGTTATACATAAAGCTATTGGAAGAAATGTCTCAGGCTGATTTAAGTTCTGAAGTAAAGGGAACTCTTGACCAGCTAAGAGAAGCTGGCGCCAAGTTAGCAATTGGATCATCTAGTAAGAATGCGAGATTTATATTAAAACAACTTGGTCTTTCGGGGTATTTTGATGAGATATCAGATGGTAACAATATTACCAGATCAAAACCTGATCCAGAAGTGTTTCTGAAAGCTGGGGATTACTTGGGATTGCCTTGTAAGGATTGCCTTGTAGTAGAGGATGCAGTTGCTGGAGTAGAAGCAGCAATTGCTGGAGGAATGCACTGTGCAGCCATTGGCGATGCGGTAAAATCCAATCTGGCCAATTATCAACTAACTACATTCTCGGATCTAATTACGGTTGTAATAAAGTAATTGTACTATTGACAAACCACTTGAAATTTGTATAATGATACTCAGAGTGTGAAAAGTCACATGAAGGGGTACACCACCTTGGGTGTATTCTTTCGTGTGGCTTTTTTTGCGTGTACAAGGAGGTGAAAGCATGAAAGTAAATGGTATAAACAAACAATTAGAAGAATCTATCACACTAGAACAATTTCTAATTCAGGAAGGTTATTCTGTAACCAAAGTTGCAGTGGAACGAAATGGAGACATCGTACCAAAACTAAATTACAATCAAACAGTTCTTACAGAATCAGATACACTTGAGATTGTTCACTTTGTAGGAGGAGGCTGATTACAATGAATACAAACCAACAACAAACCAATAACCAACCAACCAAACAAGAGTTAGATAATGCCCTAGAAGCACGATTTACAAGTGAGGTATATGAGAAGTTTAAACAGGCGAAAGTGGCGATTGCAGGTCTTGGAGGATTGGGTTCTAATATTGCCGTAATGCTTGCCAGGACAGGCATTGGTCATCTTCATCTAGTGGATTTTGATCAAGTTGATATTACGAATTTAAATCGACAAGCTTACTCTATCTCTCATCTTGGCCAGAATAAAACCGATGCCTTAAGAGAAATCTTGCAGAGAATTAATCCATACATAAATATAACAACAGATACTGTTTATGTGGATAACACCAATGTAATTCAACTATTTGGTGGATATCCTATTGTATGTGAGGCGTTTGACCGGGCAGAGAATAAAGCAATGTTAGTAAACCAGTTATTAGAGCATTGTACTAAAACCACCATTGTTGCAGGTTCGGGTATGGCGGGTTTTGGAAGTAGCAATGAGATTGGTACCCAGAGGGTTATGAAGAATCTATATCTATGTGGTGATGGAACCACAGATGTGAATGAGGTCATTGGTCTAACCTCAGCCAGAGTCAGCATCTGTGCAGGACATCAGGCAAATATGATTATTCGTCTTATTCTAGGAATAGAAGAGGTTTAGGAATAGAAGTGGTTTAGGAATAGAAGAGATTTAGGAATAGAAGAGATTTAGGAATAGAAGAGGTCTAGAAATAGAAGAGATCTATATAAATAGAAGATGTTAATAGAGTTATCATAGAAGGAGATGCGATTATGTCAAAGGATGATAAATTAATGATTGGTGGTCATCAATTTGAATCTAGGTTTATCTTAGGTTCGGGTAAGTACAATGTGGAATTAGTAAAGGCAGCGGTAGAATATGCAGGTGCACAGATAATCACCTTAGCACTTCGAAGAGCCAATTCCAATGGGGAAGGTAATATTGTTGATTACATACCAGAGGGAGTAACGTTACTGCCTAATACCTCTGGGGCTAGAAACGCAGAAGAAGCGGTTCGAATTGCTCGACTAGCGAGAGAAATAGGATGTGGTAATTTTGTTAAAATAGAGATTATGAGAGATTCCAAATATTTATTACCCGATAACTATGAAACCATTAAGGCAACAGAGATATTAGCCAACGAAGGATTTGTGGTTATGCCATATATGTATCCGGATTTAAATGTAGCTAGAGATCTAGTAAATGCTGGGGCTGCTTCTATTATGCCATTAGGTGCTCCCATCGGTTCCAACAAGGGTTTGGCGACCAAGGAATTTATTCAAATATTAATTGATGAGATTGAGCTTCCTATTATCGTGGACGCTGGTATTGGGCGCCCTTCCCAGGCATGTGAAGCCATGGAAATGGGTGCTGCAGCCATTATGGCCAATACGGCAATTGCAACAGCGGGAGATATTCCGGCTATGGCTGGCGCATTTAGAAAAGCAATCGAAGCTGGTAGGGAAGCGTACTTAGCAAAATTAGGCCGTGTGTTAGACAAGGGTGGAATTGCCTCTTCTCCATTAACTGGCTTTTTAATGGATTAGGAGGATGACATGGAGAAATTAAATCATATGGAGTATTTGGAGGGCATGGATCAAGTTGATTCTACCATAATGGATCAGGTAATAGAAGGGATGAATCAATATGATTACCAGCAATACACGCAAGCCCATGTACTAGCAGCTCTTAGTCATGAAACATGTAGTTTGGATGATTTTGCGGCGTTATTATCACCGGCAGCAGAACCTTTTCTTGAGGAAATGGCCAATCGGGCAAAGGAAGAAACTAGAAAGCATTTTGGTAATTCTGTTTATCTATTTACACCTATTTACATCTCTAATTATTGTGAAAATCACTGTATATACTGCGGATTCAATTGTAAGAATTCCATTCGTCGTGCGAAACTAGAGATGAAATCCATTGAACAAGAAATGCGAGAAATTGCAAAAAGTGGTCTAGAAGAAATTCTCATACTAACAGGAGAAAGTAAAAAGATGTCCGATGTTACCTATATCGGAGAGGCCTGTAAGATTGCGAAGAATCATTTTAAAATGGTTGGTTTAGAAGTATATCCGATGAATGTAGAAGAATATGCGTATTTACATAGCTGTGGAGCGGATTATATAACGGTATTTCAAGAAACATATAATCCTGATCACTATGAAACCTTTCATCTGGCTGGACATAAACGAATCTATCCTTATCGAATCAATGCCCAAGAACGGGCTTTGGTGGGTGGAATGCGAGGAGTGGCATTTGCTGCATTATTAGGGTTGTCTGATTTTAGAAAAGATGCATTTGCAACAGGCTTACATGCATCACTTATTCAGAAAAAATATCCACATGCCGAGATATCATTTTCGTGCCCAAGACTGAGACCAATAGTCAACAATGATAAAATTGATGCCAAAGATGTTCATGAAAGAGAGCTACTGCAGATTATGTGTGCGTATCGATTGTTTATGCCTTTTGCAGGAATGACCATTTCTACAAGGGAGAGGGCTGAGTTTCGTGATCATGTGGTTGGTCTTACAGCAACGAAAATATCAGCAGGGGTTAGTACAGGAATTGGTAGTCATGGTGAGGAAAAGGAGGAACAGGGTGATGACCAGTTTGAGATTGCGGATACCAGAAATGTGGATGAAGTGTATATGGCGATGAAAGAACGTGGATTACAGCCTGTTATGAATGATTATGTCTACGTTTAAGATCATTGCAGTTACCAATCGCCATTTATGCAATGGATCCTTAGCAGAACAGATAAAGCGCATTGCAGCAATGGATAAACCAGATAAAATCCTGTTACGGGAAAAGGATCTGTCAGAAGAAGAATATAAAGAATTAGCGAAGGAAGTATTACATTTGTGTCAGGTCAATCACATGGATTGCATACTACATACCTACTATCAAGTTGCTCTGGAATTAGGCTGCAAAAGAATACATTTACCTCTCGCAGTGTTACAAAAGGAGTGGAAGCAATTACAGCAGTTTCATGAGATTGGCGTATCCATACATTCTCTGGATGAAGCAAAAGAAGCGGTAACGCTAGGTGCAACTTATCTTACTGCCGGTCATATTTTCCCTACTGATTGTAAAAAAGGAGTACCACCTAGAGGACTTGACTTTCTAAAAGAGATATCTAGTAAGATAGAACTGCCGGTTTATGGGATTGGTGGAATTAAGAAAGGAAATATTGCTATGATCGAAAAAGTTGGTGCCAGTGGAGCATGTATTATGTCTGAATTTATGATCCTATGTTAATATAATTGTAAAGATTAGGAATATAAATTAATTTAATTGTAATATTATAGATTAAATATTATGCTATAATGTATGCGACGGGATTTAAATCACGTTTTCATCCATTCCATGATTTGTTTCTCTATTATGGAATATAGTGAACTTGTAAGAAACTTAGGTAAATTGAGGAGGGGTTATATGGTACCATATTATCCAATGTTTAACGTTGGATTCTTTATCGTCTTAGCTTTGGTAGTTGCTGTAATTATTATTATTTTCGCAATTATCATTATTCAGGCGGCGCGAGGGGGAGCGCAGTGGAATAGGAACAATCACTCACCATTGCTGACTGTTCATGCAAAAGTTGTTACGAAAAGAGCAGATGTAACACATCATCACCATGCCAATGCAAATAACAATGGGATGAGTCACACCACATCCAGTACAATTTATTTTGTTACGTTTCAGGTGGATAGTGGAGACCGCATGGAATTAGTTGTACCAGATGGGGAGTATGGGATGCTAGTCGAGGGAGACGAGGGGAGCCTTACATTTCAAGGAACGAGATATAAGGCATTTGCCAGAGCCTAGTCTAGATTAGAAGAAAGATATTGTTTCGGTGTACAACCATGATACTTTTTAAAGGTTTTGATAAAGTAGCTTATGTTATCAAAACCTACTCGGTAACATAGCTCGGTAACGGACAGATTTTCTTTCACCAAGAACTGTTCAGCCATGTGAATTCGATATAGGTTGATATATTCGGTAGGAGTTCTACCAGTGATACCCTTGAAGTATTTATAGAAATTATCTTCACTCATATTTAATTCAATAGCTAAATCTTTTATATACAATTTCTCTTGAAAATGATTATGGATGTACTCCATAGTCATTTTTAAGCGTTGTAGTTTGGCACTCGTCATATATGTTTGACTATTCTCTATTAAGACATTCGCAGAAAATAATTCCGCTAGGACTGTATAAATATGAGCTTTTATCAATAGCTCATTTCCTTCAAATTCTTGATCATTTAGATCAATTAACGCTTGCACTTCTTTGATTATTCTTTTACCCCATCTTGTGTTACTGGTAATCTTCGGTGGGAATTTTAATTTCCCCTGTATCAACGGATCTATATATTTTCCCTGAACACTATTATCTTCTGCAAAGGAGAGTAATTCTGGTTTGAAAATAAGTGCATATACTTCGCAAAATTGATTATCTGCACTATTTCCAAAATGAACCTGCCCACTATTGACCATAGCAAGTTCACCTGCCTGAATGATATATTCTTTCATATCAATCTGCAAAGCAAGACAACCTCTTGCTACATAAATATATTCTATTGCTTCATGCCAATGGCAATAAATAAGATCCGGAAAGGTTCCACTAATCGCTCTAGTGACTAATACTGGATACAATTCGTTGGAAAAAACATCTTGATAAGCAGCACGTTTCTTCAATGTAAATCATCTCCTTTTTTACAGAATAGTGTTATTTTATTACGGTATAGTATGAGAATATTTTATTTTATTATAATATAATGTCATCATAAAAACCATAAACTCACATGTAAGACGAGATGCCACTTTGTAATTCGAAATGCAATCTTTGTAAACGACAACTGAATATTTGTAAACGAAACGCAACTTTTGTAATCGAAATGCAGGTTTTGTAAACGAAATGCCA
>JAEZUR010000008.1 GCA_023420935.1 Bacillota bacterium
GGGCAAGCCTCTCCTCTTGAGCACTGATAGCAGATTTCATTGTCAATTAATTGCTGTTTAAAGTAAGTATTTAAATTAGATAATGTTGTTTCTGCTATATTGGACAACGCTTCTTGAGTTAAAAATGCTTGATGAGAAGTAACAATTACGTTGGGCATAGAGATAATTCTTGATAATACATCATCCTTAATAATCTGATAGGACATATCCTCATAAAATAATTCTGTTTCTTCCTCATAAACATCCAAACATGCTCCACCAATGATTTCTGACTTTATTCCGTCTAGAAGAGCTTCACTATCTATTAATGCTCCCCTAGATGTATTCACAATAAATACTCCTTTTTTCATATTTTGTATCGATTGTTTATTTACTAGATGTAGAGTATCTTTCGTAAGTGGGCAATGGAGAGAAATAATATCTGATTCCTTGCAAAGGTCTTCGAAGGTTACATAATTGATATCTGATTCTATTAATGGAAATGGATCATATGCAATCACTTTCATGCCAAACCCTTTACATATATCAATAAAGGTGCGTCCTATTTTACCAGTTCCAACCACACCAACGGTTTTCCCATGTAGATCAAAACCCATTAACCCATTTAAGCTAAAATTAAACTCTCTCGTTCTTGTATAAGCACGGTGTATTTTACGATTCAGTGTTAATAATAATGCCATTGCATGTTCTGCTACAGCATAAGGAGAATATGCTGGTACACGAACTACATGAATTTTACCAAATGCATGTTTAAAGTCAATGTTGTTATAACCTGCACATCTCATAGCAATCATGCGTACTCCGTTTTCATAAAGTCTATCGATGGTTTCTCCATCAATGGAGTCATTTACAAACGCTACAACTGCTTCATATCCTTTCGCTAAAATAGCTGTTTTCTTATTTAATTTTTCTTCATGATATTCGATTTCTATATTATATTTCTCACTGAATTGATCAAAATAAACACGATCATATGGCTTAGTATCAAAAAAACAGATTTTATTCATACAAATCCCTACTTTCTTAATTTAGTTTCTGTGCCGTATCTATTAGTTTACTAAAAGATTCTTTAAATCTAGTATCATCTTCTGAAGTTCTTTTTCTAGGACCTTTTACATGATGTTTACTTGATTTTCTCCTAGCCTCTTTGGCAATATGACGTTCCATCAGCATTTGATTGATATTCTCATTCGTAAACCATTTTCCACTTTGATGAATTGCATAAGCCTTTTTGCCTAATGCCATTGCAGCTACCCCATAATCTTGGGTAACCACAATATCCCCCTGGTTGGTATGATTTATCAACGCAAAATCAACTGCGTCTGCTCCCTTACTTACTGTAATTACCTTTGCATAATTAGAATCTAATATATGACTTGTGTCAATTACTAAAACAAGCTCAATCTGACGTTCCTTCGCAATTGCTTCAATAATTTTTATGACAGGGCATGCATCTGCATCTACTAATATTTTCATAACAACTCCATTTCTTATCTCTGAATATCTATATTAATTCTTCCGTCCTTTATTTCAATAATTCGATCTGCTTTTTCAGCGATTCTTCGATCATGAGTAATGATAATAAATGTTGTTCCAAGATTTTTATTAATATCACGCAGTAATTCATATATTTTCTCGGTAGAATCGGAATCCAGATTACCCGTAGGTTCATCAGCTAAAATTATCTTTGGTTCATTAATCAGTGCTCTAGCAATGGCAGTACGCTGTTGCTGACCTCCAGACATATTCGTTGCCAAATTGTGTTTCACATTTTCTAATCCCACTAAAGAAAGATATTCTTCTGCCTTTTTCTTGATTTGGTTCGGAATTTTTGTGTTCTTAATCTCATAGGGCATTAAGACATTTTCTATGGCCGTAAATTCTGGTAGTAAATAATGGAATTGAAATACAAAGCCCAGCGTATTATTGCGAAGAACTGCCAGTTGGTTCTGATTCATTGTTTTTGTATTGATTCCGTTTATAATCACCTGTCCGTTGGTAGGCTTGTCCAATGTTCCCATAATATTCAAAAGAGTACTTTTACCACTACCAGACTGTCCAATAATTGAATTAAACGAGCCTTGTTCAAAGGATAAATCTATATTGTATAACACTTGTGTTTTAATATCTTTTCCGTACACTTTATCAATATTTTGTAGTTCCATTATTTTATTCATAGGCGCCTCCTCTAATTATTGCGGATAATATCAATAGGATTTAATTTTGAGGATCTTCTTGCAGGAATCAGTGCTGCAATAACAGAGGATAAAATAGCAATCAATCCTGACCCAAGTATAAAAGGATAACTAATATAAAGTTCAATCACTGGTGTTCCATCCGGGTTTAATGCAAACTTTGTGAAGGCAAAGGATAGACCTAGCCCTAATAAGATTCCAGCCAATGCACCAAAGAAGCCTAATATGAGCCCTTCAAATAAAAAGATATAACTGGTTGCAGAATTTTTGATTCCCATTGCTTTTAGTATTCCAATTTGTTTTGATTTTTGCATAACTGTAATAGCAAGTACACTGGCAATACCAAGTACAACTGAAATAAGAACAAAAACCTGTATCATATAACTTGAAATACTCTGTCCATTTAACCCACTAAGTAGCTGTTGATTCTGATCTTTCCAATTATCAACACGAAGATCTTCATTATCTAACTTTTCCGAAAGGATAGTTGCCACTTCGTCTGCTGCAAAAACATCTTCTTGCTTTAATTGTAATTCGATGGATGTGATACTATTGTTAGTATCAAACATACTTTCTGCAGTACCCAGGGTAGTAATACCCCAATTATTATTAATGGATGCCACTTTCAAATCAAAGAACCCAACCACCTTACAGGTGATGTTCTTTTGTTGGTTGGTTTGTATTGTAATTTCATCATTAAGAGACATATTGTACTCTCTCTTCAAGTCAATGCCCAGAATCATTTCATTTTCATTTACTGGAAATGTACCCTCTACGATACGATCTTTTATCTTATATATTGCATCAGCCTTGTCTATCAGAAAACCTCGTACTAGTAATGACTGGGAGTTATCTTGGTATTCCAAGAATGCAGAGTGGTCTGCTGCCACAGAAATTGCTTGAATACGCTCATCAGCAGCGTTAACTTTGTCTAATATATCATTATAATTCTCAATTTCCTTCTCTTGGCTATCTGCACTAACGGTAATCTGTGACGAATCACCTATGGTCTTTTCTATCAATCCTTTTTGGAGCCCCTGAATTAAGGAACCAATAAAAATCTGAACAGATACGCCAATGGCTATTCCCAAAATGATAAGTACCGTTTGTCCCAGATTGGATCGTAAGAATCTTTTGGCAATTTTAAAACCTAGTTTCATAGATCCACCTCGCTTTCTGTAATTCGCTTGATGTCCTCGAACGTGGATGCATAATAATCTGCACCAACAAGCTTGTATTTATCCTTTTCTTTATTAAACGCATTTCCTCCAACGATAACGCCAAGAGGATAATCCTTCGCAGCTTTCATTTCCTTAATAATTTTCTTCGTTGCGACTAAATTATAATAATTGCTTACACTAATTGCTACCAGCTTTGGATGTATGATGCTGATGGCATTATAAAAATCTTGATATGGGGTGTTACTGCCAACAAAAATAGATTGAAATCCACAAATTGTAAAGAAATCCGCTACCATTCTAGCACCTAAATCATGATATTCTTCTGGTGGGCATAAAATAACAGCAATACCCTTTTGGGGATAATCTAATTCTCTTTTTTTCTTTATGACATAAGGGTAACAGCATTCTACTATGGTTCTTACGATGGCAGTTCTAACATGCTCTTTCCATATGCACAAATGTGCCTCTTCTAGGTTACATTCCATTTGATTCAGTACTGGAGTTAATATGTTACAATACAGGTCAATGACATCAATTTCATTGTTTTGAAGCTTGTCTAAAATATACATTACCGAATTCTCTTTCTCTTCTGCTTCTAAGTATTCAGAGAATTTCTTATAGATTTCATTCATACAAGTTACCTCCATTTTCTGTATTTATCACACTACGAGTTTCACAGTTTGAGTTAGTTAAACAAGTAATATTATGTACAAAATTACTCTATAAATATAAGAAAACTTGTGATATACTTCTAGGAGTCTTGTAAAGTTTTCTAGCTTATAGAGTAACTTAATCTTACCATATCTAAACATAAGAGTAAAGAAATCAATCTTTCTATTTAAAGTTAAAAGAGGTGTACATATGATAACAAATATGACAGAAGGTTCTCCAAGTAAAATTTTATGGAAATTCTCAATCCCGATGCTGATAAGTGTAATATTTCAACAATTATATAATATCGTAGACAGTATTATCGCCGGTCAGTTTATTAGTGTAGATGCCCTAGCTGCAGTTGGTGCTTCCTATCCAATTACAATGATCTTTTTAGCCATTGCTACAGGTTCCAATATTGGCTGCTCTGTGGTAATATCCCAACTGTTTGGCGGTAAAAACTATGCAAAAGTAAAAACAGCTATCGGTACATCTGTAATTTCAATTCTATTTCTTAGCAGTTTGCTTACTATCTTAGGACTATTTTTCTGCAATGACTTAATGAAGCTTCTCCATACTCCTTCCGATATATTTTCAGATTCAGCCCTATACCTAAGAATCTACATATTAAGCCTTATATTTATATTCTTATATAATATATGTAATGGTATCTTTACTGCATTAGGTGACTCAAAAACCCCATTGTACTTTTTAATTATTTCATCTGTTTTTAACATGATTCTGGCATTAATACTAGTTATTCTCTTTCATCTAGGCGTTGCCGGAGTTGCGTGGGCAACCTTTATAGCACAAGGACTATCCTCCGTACTTGCTTCTTTGGCATTAATACGTAGGCTTAAAAATATTCCTACCACTGAAGCATTTCCGTTGTTCTCATATAACATGCTTTTTAAAATAAGCAGAATTGCAATTCCAAGTATTTTGCAACAAAGTTTCATATCTGTAGGCAATTTATTCATTCAAGGCTTAATTAACAGTTATGGCTCGACTATAATTGCAGGTTATTCTGCGGCCATTAAACTAAATACGTTTGCAATCACCTCATTTTCAACTTTATCCAGTGCACTATCTAGCTTTACAGCACAGAATATCGGCGCAGGCAAATTAGAACGCATAAAAAAAGGATTCCATGCAGGCATCTTAATGTTATTATGTATCGTTCTACCTTTATCCATTTCCTTCTTTTTATGTAGCCCAACCTTGATTCATATTTTTGTGGATTCCTCCAACACGCCAGTTGTTCAATCTGGTACTTTATTTTTACAGATTGTTTCACCTTTTTATCTGATTATTTCAATTAAATTATTAGCAGATGGCGTTCTACGTGGTGCAGGTGCTATGGTGCCATTTATGATATCTACGTTTTCTGATTTAATTCTAAGAGTTATATTATCTTTTGTTTTATCCAATTATTTTGGATCTATGGGTATTTGGATATCTTGGCCCATTGGTTGGACAACCGCTGCCATCTTATCTTGTTCCTTTTATTATACCGGCATATGGAAAAAAGGGGCAAATTTCAATTAAATTAGCCCCCTTTGAGATGAATCTGTTATCAATTCTAACCAATAGATGGTCTTATCTTTAACTCACAATCAATACGATATACCATATCTTCATCATATTCTTCTCGTCTTTCTATCCTACGAACAATACGATCCGCTGATGAATACCCCATTTCATGTAACGGTAATGCCATAGTAGTTAATGCTGGTCGAAATGCAGTACAAATTGGACGATTATCGAATCCAACTAATGCAATGTCAGCACCGATCGTTAAAGATGCTTCGTTGGCGTAGTCATAGACACCTCCTGCCATTTCGTCATTCATTGCAAATATCCCAGTCACGTTTTCTTTGAATAGTAATTCGGCTGCCTCATAACCCTTCTCTCTTGTCCAGTCTTCGTAAATAAGTAATTTGGGATTGAATAAAAGTTGATTCTCATATAAAGCTCGTTGATATCCTAATAAACGTTCACTACAATGAATACTTTGTCTCATCCCTGCTACTAGACCGATTCTTGTATGTCCACGTTGTATCAAGAGATTAGTCGCATCATAAGCCGCCTTCTCATCATTATATACAATGCAAGGTATATCATTATGATCAGAAAATCCATATACTACCACAATTGGTAAGGGGCAGGTTTTAGGAATGCAATGAGTCACCCTACTATGAGCACAAATATAAATAATACCTTCTACTTGCTTTGCCTCCATCATCCGAATCTCAGCTTCAACTTCATCATGATAATCTTCCGATAAATAAAAATCATTACCATACTTTTTATATAATCTCATATTGCCAAGAAGAAATGTATATCCACACTGATCAAGATAATCATGAATACCATCCACAATTTCAGGGGTGTTAAACACAGTCAAATCTTCTGTAATAATACCTATGGTTTTTGTAGATTTTTGCTTTAAATTTTTTGCCATGATGTTTGGAATGTAATTAAGTTCTTTTGCTTTATCAAGAACTTGTCTTCTAGTAACTTCGCTAGCACCTGCCTTACCATTTAAGATATTAGATACTGTCGCTATGGATACATTACATTCTTTGGCAATTTCTTTTATATTTGGCATATTTAAATTCACCTCTCTTATGATACATGTTGGTTAATGACATTTCAGCTTGTTCGTACTGGTTTTTTACCTCGTTTTATCAAAAGTTTCACATAATTATTTTAAAAAGTCAACTTAAAAATATATATAGCGAATTTTTTTTAAAAAGTAGGAAATTAGTCAAGCCCATCTTCATATGATACAGTGTAAATGATTTTAGGAGGAAATAACATGAGTGATTTAGCAGCAACAAATTGCGGTGGCGGCTGTGGATGTGGAAATGAAGGAGGAAGTTCTTTAATTCTTATTATCCTTCTTTTATGCTGCTGTGGTAATGGTAACAACGGTCTTTTTGGTGGCGGATCTTGCGGTGGCGGCAATGATTGTAATTCAATTATCTGGATTATACTTATTCTTTGCTGCTGTGGTAATGGTTTCTAATCCAAACCCCACTGTTACACGCGTAGCCGGTTCCTCTAGGTTACGCAGGCGTGTTGCGTTCCTTCTACTCGCCTTTGCGATAGCCGGAAAAAAGCTGCTCTTGCGAAGCAGCTTTTTTCTTTTCAGTCATAATTTATAATAAACTAACTATTATTTTTATTTTCTATTTTTTTGCGTTCTCTTCTTAAACATTCATAACAGTCTAAATCAACCTCGTATATTGTATTGTCTTCTATTACTAAATCATCGTTTTCAAAGCTTCTTCTTTCTTTTCTATCTTCTTGGTCTTTATCACTCATGCGCGACATCCTTTCTACGTAAACTTACCTACAATAATATATGTAATAATTCTACAAAATGTCCGTATTTATCATTGAATCACAAGTTCTTTTCTTATATAATAGAGTAAATTGTCAAAAAGATACGATATATCGAATAACAATTCCTACGCTCCAACGCTTTGCTTAGCTTCCGCTACGGAATTGTTATTCGATATATCTTATGTTCATATGATAACTTGGATAACTGATTAGATATTGCTATTGAATATAGGTAACTTGGATAACTGGTTAGAAATTTGTTATTATTTATATAATAACAAGTATAACTTGTTTGTTACTATTTTGCTAAGACTTATCATTAAGATAATATTGAAAGAAAAGAGGTTGTTATTATGTCAGGATCAACGTTAGGTAATTATTTTCGCATCTCTACTTGGGGAGAGTCTCATGGAAAAGGGATTGGTGTTGTTGTGGATGGCTGCCCAGCAGGGCTACCAATTACAGAAGAATTGATACAAACTTATTTAGATAGAAGAAAACCAGGTACAACAAGGTATTCTACACCAAGACAGGAATCGGATAGTGTAGAGATTTTATCTGGTATTTTTGAAGGTAGAACGACAGGTACTCCTATTTCTATGGTGGTTAGAAATCAGACTCAACGTTCCTCTGATTACTCTGAGATAGCAGGATATTATCGTCCTGGACATGCTGATTATACTTTTGATGAAAAGTATGGATTTCGCGATTATAGAGGTGGCGGACGTTCCTCTGGTAGAGAAACCATCGGTAGAGTTGCTGCTGGTGCTATTGCTTGCGCTATTTTAAACTCTTTAAATATCGAAGTAACTGCATTTACCAAATCCATTGGCCCAATTACGATTGATGCTAATAAGTATAAGAAAGAAAATATCCTGATTAGTCCTCTTGGAATGCCAGATCTTGATGCATCATTAAAAGCAGAAGAATACCTTGAAAACCAGATGAAAGCACTTGACTCTGCAGGCGGGGTAATCGAATGTATGGTAACTGGTATGCCTGCTGGTATTGGTGAACCTGTTTTTGATAAGCTCGATGCTAATCTAGCCAAAGCAGTTATGTCCATTGGTGCCGTGAAAGGTTTTGAGATAGGTTCTGGTATGCAAGCAGCACAATCTACAGGATCAGAACATAATGATAATTTCTATTATACTAAAGAGAATGAAGTGAATAAATCTACCAATCACGCAGGTGGTATTCTAGGCGGAATCAGCGATGGTTCTAATATTATACTCCGCGCATTCTTTAAGCCAACTCCTTCTATTTTAAAAACTCAGAACACCATTTCCAAATCTGGGGATAACATTAAAATACAGGTGAAAGGCCGCCATGATCCGATTATTGTTCCTCGTGCAGTAGTTGTTGTAGAATCCATGGTTGCCTTAACTTTAGTCGATTTATTATTTGCAAATATGGCCTCAAAAATGGATAATCTTATAAAATTTTATAAAAATTAGCAATCATATTGACATAGTAATCAGAACGTGTATAATTAGCATTGTCGTGTTTAGTAAAACTAAACTTTAAGTTTAGAAACATTCTATTTTGAAGGAGAGCATGTACAATGGATATCGGTCACAAAATCAAAGAACTCCGCGTTCAAAAGGGATTAACACAAGAAGAATTGGCAGATCGTTCTGAATTATCAAAGGGTTTTATTTCACAATTAGAAAGAGATTTAACTTCTCCATCGATTGCCACTTTAGTTGATATATTACAATGTCTTGGAACCAATTTGGAAGAATTTTTTACGCATACTGCGCCAGAACAGGTTGTTTTTAAGAAATCCAACTACTTCGAGAAGATTGATAACGAATTGCATAATACCATCGAATGGATTATTCCTAATGCACAAAAGAATATGATGGAACCAATCTTGTTAACACTGGAACCAGGCGGTTCAACCTATCCAGACAATCCCCATGAAGGGGAGGAATTTGGATACGTGTTAAACGGTACCATCACAATTACCATAGGTACAAAGACTCACAAAGCTAAGAAAGGTGAATCTTTCTATTTTACACCTAATAAAAAACACTATATTACAGCTTCGGGTAAAAATGGGGCAACCATTCTCTGGGTTTCAACACCACCGAGTTTTTAAAATGGAGGACAGATACTATTATGGCAAATAAGTTAATCGATTTAATCAACATTACGAAGACATATGGAACGAATGTTGTATTGGATGAAATGAATCTTTACTTTAACGAAAATGAATTTCTTACCTTGCTAGGTCCAAGTGGATGCGGAAAAACAACAACCCTTCGCATTCTTGGCGGATTTGAATCTCCGGATAAAGGACAGGTTATTTTCTCAGGCCAGGATATTACCAATCTTCCTCCCAACGAAAGACAGCTCAATACGGTGTTTCAAAAATATGCACTCTTTACTCATATGTCCATTGCGGAAAATATTGCATTTGGCTTAAAGATTAAAAAGAAAAGTAAAAGTTATATTCAAGATAAAATTAAATATGCTCTAAAATTAGTAAACCTGGACGGATATGAAAACCGTACACCAGATTCACTAAGTGGCGGTCAACAACAACGTATTGCAATTGCTAGAGCAATTGTAAATGAACCTAAAATTCTATTATTAGATGAACCGCTAGGTGCTCTAGATCTAAAGATGCGCCAAGACATGCAGTATGAATTAATTCGACTTAAAAATGAACTAGGAATTACATTTATCTATGTTACTCATGATCAAGAAGAAGCCCTTACCATGTCAGATACCATCGTGGTCATGAACCAGGGTTATATTCAACAGATTGGTACTCCAGAGGATATCTATAATGAACCTAAAAATGCCTTTGTAGCAGACTTTATCGGTGAAAGCAATATTATTGCAAGTACTATGGTAGAAGATAAATTAGTTAATATTCTTGGTAGTAATTTCCCTTGTGTTGATGTGGGCTTTGGACAGAATGAACCTGTGGATGTCGTAATTAGACCAGAAGACATTGATTTAGTTGCACCGGAAGATGGAATCATTCGTGGTAGAGTTACTTCTCTTATCTTTAAAGGTGTTCATTATGAGATGGAAGTAATGGCCAATGGACACGAATGGTTAGTACATAGCACTGATTTATCTCCTGTTGGAAGTGAAGTGGGAATTAAAGTAGATCCATTTGATATACAGATTATGAAAAAACCAGAATCGGAAGATGAACAGGCGGTGATTAGTAATGAACCGTAAATCCCGTCATCTATTAGCCTATCCATATATACTATGGATGGCTGCTTTTATCATCATCCCATTATTTATAGTTCTATTTTATGGTTTTACCAACCGAGACGGTAATTTTACCTTAGATAATATAGAACAAATAGCAAACCCGATACATGTAAGAGCGCTTTTTTTATCCATTCGTCTTTCAATCATTAGTACTGTTTTATGTTTAATACTTGCTTATCCTTTGGCATTAATACTGAATAATATGAAAATGAAAAGTAATAGTTTTATTGTACTTATTTTTATTTTCCCAATGTGGATGAACTTTTTACTTCGTACCCTTGCTTGGCAGACATTACTTGAGAAAAATGGTGTTATTAATAGTGTTTTATCTACACTTCATCTTCCAGCCATTAATATCATTAATACTCCAAATGCTATCATCCTTGGTATGGTATATAATTTTTTACCTTTTATGGTACTTCCAATCTATAATGTACTGATTAAAATTGATGGTAATGTAATTAATGCGGCGAGAGATTTAGGAGCAAATGGTATTCAGACATTTTTTAAGATTATCTTTCCACTTACGCTTCCTGGGGTAATAAGTGGCGTTACTATGGTATTTGTGCCTGCACTAACGACATTTGTTATTTCTGATATTTTGGGTGGTAGTAAAATCTTATTAATTGGAAATGTAATTGAACAAGAATTTATTACTGCGAATAACTGGAATGCTGGCTCAGGCCTTTCACTTGTGTTAATGATATTTATCCTAATCAGTATGGCTGTTATGTCAAAATATGATAAGGAGGGTACAAATGTATGGTAAAGAAATTCGCCGGTAGGTTATATATATCAATTATCTTTATCTTTCTATATGCACCAATATTGACTTTGATTATATTATCTTTTAACGAGTCAAAATCCCGTGCTAAATGGGGTGGATTTACTCTAAATTGGTATCTTTCCTTATTTGAAAATGAAAGTATCATGAGTGCTTTATCAACCACTTTGATTATTGCATTTCTTTCCTCTTTGATTGCAACTGTAATTGGAACGGCTGCTTCCGTTGCTATGAATAACATGAAGAGATTACAACGTACCATCATGATGGGAATCACTAACATCCCTATGCTAAATGCTGATATTGTAACAGGTATATCACTGATGCTGTTATTTATAGCACTTCATTTTACACTTGGTTTCTCAAGCGTATTAATGGCTCACATTACCTTTAATATTCCTTATGTAATATTAAGTGTAATGCCAAAATTACGACAAATAGATAAAAGCACTTATGAAGCCGCACTAGATCTTGGAGCTTCCGGATTTTATGCGTTTCGCAAAGTAATACTCCCTGACATTTTTCCAGGTATTCTTTCTGGATTTTTACTATCCTTTACTATGTCCTTAGATGATTTCGTTATTACACATTTCACAAAGGGTCCTGGAGTAGATACTTTATCCACCAAAATATACACTGAAGTACGAAAAGGTATTAAACCAGAAATGTATGCACTTTCTACTATATTATTTTTATCTGTTTTGATACTTTTAGTGGTTATCAACCGTCGTTCTTCCAAAAACAACGAATCAATTTTGAATAGTTAAACGAATACAAACACAACGAAAGGAGTTACCATGAAAAAAGTTATTATTCTTATGCTACTTTCACTTACAACCATTTTTGTCTTTGCAGGTTGTGGAAAGAAAGCTGACTTATACGTATATAACTGGGGCGAGTACATGGATGAAGATGTAATCGATATGTTTGAAGAAGAAACAGGCCTGAAAGTTGTATACGAAACCTTCGCATCCAATGAAGAGATGTATCCTAAGATTGAAAGTGGTGCAGTAAAATATGACGTGGTCTGTCCATCTGACTATATGATACAAAAAATGGTAGAAGAAAATCTGCTAGCCGAATTAAATTATGATAACATACCTAATATTAAAAATATCGGTGCAGAATATTTGGAAAGTTCCAAAGAATTTGATCCTGAGAACAAATTTTCCGTTCCATATTGTTGGGGAACAGTAGGTATTTTATATAATAAAACTATGGTTACAGAACCAGTTGATAGCTGGAATATCCTCTGGGATGAAAAATATAAAGATAATGTACTAATGCAAGACAGTGTTCGAGATGCATTTGGCATTACACTAAAAATGTTAGGTTACTCTCTTAATTCTACCAATGAAACGGAATTAGAAGAAGCAAAACAAAAATTAATTGAACAAAATAAGAAGGGTTTAGTGCAAGCTTACGTAATTGATCAGGTTCGCGATAAAATGATTGGAAATGAAGCTGCCTTAGGCGTGATATATTCTGGTGAAGCCTTATACACTAAAAACCAGAACCCAGATCTTGAATATGTAGTACCAAAAGAGGGTTCAAATGTATGGATTGATTCCTGGGTTATTCCAAAGGACTCCAAACATAAAGAAAATGCAGAAAAATTTATTAACTTTCTATGCCGTCCTGATATCGCATTAAAGAACTTTGAGTATATTACCTATTCCACTCCAAATACTGCAGCTAGAGAATTGATAACAGATAATTCCCTGAAAAACAGTGAAGTATTATTCCCTAGTACTTCTGTACTTGAAAACTGTGAAACCTATCAATATCTAGGTAGTGATGTTGATGAGCTTTATACAGAAAAATGGAAAGAAGTAAAATCTGGCCAATAGATAGATTGAAAACTGAGTGTCATAATCAAGTAACACCAAGTCAAAAGGACTGTAGAAGCATCTAGAATAGCTGTTTCTACAGTCCTTTTTGAATATTATTATAATGTATCTTATTAACGAATCATATCTGTAAAGCCAACTTTTTTCTTCACTTTACGTAATGTCTTATTCGCAAAGTAAGCTGCCTTTTCATCGTTGTTCTTAATCATACTATCAATATAAGCCTTATCTTTCGTTAATTCATGGAATCTTGTTTGTAATGGTTTCAATACATCAACAACTGCTTCACCTACTGCCAATTTAAAGTCGCCATAACCTTTTCCATCGAATTCTTTTACTGTCTCATCAATGGTTTTTCCAGTAGCTGCACTATAAATATCAATTAAGTTGCTAACACCAGGCTTGTCCGCCGAGTAAAGTACTTCACTACCTGAATCTGTAACTGCTCTCTTAAATTTACGGATAATTGCATCCGGCTCATCCATTAAGAAGATACTAGCATTGGCATTATCATCTGATTTGGACATTTTCCTCATAGGATCTTGTAGACTCATAATCTTAGCACCTGCTTTACCAATGTATGGTTCCGGCACTGTGAAGACATCCCCATAAATACCATTAAAGCGTTCTGCTAAGTCTCTAGTAATCTCAAGATGTTGTTTTTGATCTACTCCGACAGGTACTACATCTGCCTGATAAAGTAAAATATCTGATGCCATCAGTACTGGATAAGTATATAACCCTGCATTAATATTATCCGCATGTTTGGCAGATTTATCTTTAAATTGTGTCATTCGATTTAATTCACCTAAATAAGTGAAGCAATTCAGAATCCAGCTTAGTTCTGCATGCGCTGAAACATGGGATTGGTAATAAATACAGTTCTTTTCTGGATCAAGGCCTGCTGCTACATATAAAGTAAAAAGAGCTCTAGCTCTTTGTCTAAATTCCGTCGGATCCTGTCTAACTGTTATGGAGTGCAAATCCATAACTCCATAAAAGCATTCATATTCTTCATTTAATGTGATCCAATTTTTTAAAGCACCTAAGTAATTACCTAAAGTAAGATTACCAGTTGCCTGCATTCCACTAAATAACGTTTTCTTTCCGTCTAACATTTGCTGTTTGCCTCCCATTACAATTCATTATCATTAGGTAGTGTAACATATAATGCTAGGATAGTAAATAAATTTAAGGAAAAAAGTACATCCCTATAGAAAACCACCCCCACACATGTTATAATGCTCGTACGGGCTCAAATGCGGTAGCATTTGTGATCGTGAACGCAATTTATGGAGGAATGAAAGGAGATACTTATGAAACCAATTGCTAGCTTTACCATAGACCACTTAAGATTACTCCCTGGTATCTATGTATCCAGAAAAGATTCTGTTGGTCATGAGATTATAACTACCTTTGATATACGTATGACTAGACCGAATTTTGAACCGGTTATGAACACTGCTGAAATGCATTCCATTGAACATTTAGCAGCTACTTTTTTAAGAAATCATAGTGATTATGGTAACAAGATTATTTATTTTGGTCCAATGGGATGCCGTACTGGATTTTATCTTCTTCTTGCAGGAGATTATGAATCCAAGGATATTGTACCACTGATTATCGAATTATATGAATTTATTAAGAACTTTGAAGGTGAAGTTCCAGGTTCTGCTGCAATACACTGTGGAAACTACTTAGATATGAACCTTGGTATGGCAAAATATCTAGCTGATCAATTCCTTAATCAGGTATTATATAAACTAACTGACGCTAATTTAGTATATCCTAATTAATCACATAAGAATGGGCTTTTGCAAATAGATTCTTCTATTATGCAAAAGCAAATTCTATATTCTATGTTATCTAATACTATATTATTGATTCCTTTTCAGATATTTATCTAATCTCTTTGATGTTTCTATCATATCCTCAAGAAGTTCTTTTGCATTTTCTGCATCTTGACGGTTCTTCTCACTAATTGCTGTAGCTTCCTGTGAGCTTGCGGTAACTTCTTCTGTGGTTGCAGATAATTGACTAATATTATCAACGATACGATTGTTGGCATCTGCTAATTCTGCTAACATCTTATCAATCTCTCCAATATCATCTGTTAATATATTTACATCATTATGTATCTTTTCAAAACTTTGTGATGCAGTCGTAATTAACTTTCCTTGATAATCTGCTGCAGATATAGAATCTACTATCGTCTGAGAAGCTTCTTCCGCCTGTACATTTAATTCTTCAATAATCTTAGCAATATTCTCTGTTGATTTTCTAGTTTGTTCTGCCAACTCTCTAATCTGATCTGCAACAACTGCAAATCCTTTCCCTGCTTCTCCTGCCCTAGCACTTTCAATGGATGCATTCAAAGCTAATAGATTCGTTTTACTAGAAATGCTAAAGATAATGCTTGCAATATCATGTACTTCTTTTGTCTTCTCTTGAAGCTTATCCATAGATTCCACAACATTAGAATTCGTTGTTGCTATATTTTCTGATTGAGATTTCAGATCATTCATAATATTTAGACTTTCTTTGATTGATACGGTTGATTCATTGGCAATCTGAACTATCTTATCAGAACGTTCTACGGTATTATTGATTGCTTGCTGTATTGACTGTGTCATAATCGTCTGTTCTTGAATATTTTCCGCTGTAACCTGAGTACTTGATGATATTTCGCTGACTGCAGCGTTCACGATTCCAGTTGATTCTCCTAATTCATGTACAATCTGATTACTTTTCGCAGCACCCTCTTGTACAGATTCTGCAATTGCCAAAACATCGTCCATAATGGATACCTGAATCTTCTGTTCATCCATAACAGAATGAAGTGCATCGTGGTTAAATCGATATCCTATCTCTGTACATTTATAAGTAGTAAAGAACATTAACATGATAATAAGTAATTCTGCATATTTCTCATTTAGGTTACCACTGTTATTGTTAACAAGAATAATCACATAAGCTACATTTACTATAGCACCCCATGCTGCGTAGATGGCAGCTTGTTTGTGTCTAAAATATAAAACAGCACCTGTTAATACAGCAACCGCTGTAAATTGAATATAGTCTTTCTGTGCCAACAAAAGCATTCCAGTATATATTATCATAAATCCAATAATACACATATCTCCAAGCTTTTCACTTGCTTTATTCCTAAGGAATGTAAACCAATTCAGAATGATAGCGACAGCACAACCTATCATTAGTGGTAAAGCAATTAATCCGCTCAACGTTTGATTTATATAACCTCCTAATGTGAAACTAATAAACAAACAATAAAACGTAGTAGTTCCAATCATTAAGGGACGGTTAGCAGCTCTAAATCTTACTGCTTTGTCCTTATATTTTCTATCCTTCGTTTTCAGATGTCCTAAATCCATATAAGTACTCCTCCATTTCATTTTCTCATTTGTCCCATTTGTCAATGAATTTGCACAAACCCACATCTATAATATTACCTCTAATATTTCTTTTTTTCAATCCTTTATAGTTATTTTTGTCATTATTTACTCTTATATAGAATATGAATATAACAAAACAATCGGAGCGATTATATGCCAGAATTTAATTTTTCTAACGGTTCTACTAATATAGAAATTCTTAAGGCAGCACTTCCATACGTAAATCATAGAGCCAGAAAACCAATGCAATTCATAATACAGGCAGAGGAATTAACATCCTCATTACGCAATATTGATAATGAATCATCTGTATCTGCCTTTGACCTTAAGGAAGACTCTGTAGATATTGAGTCCATGCTGTTGCATATCAAGGACTTATGTGCAACAACCGATCAAGAACGTATTGATATGATACTTAATTTTATCAAAACACAAAAATTATATCAATCCTACCGTATGTTTATGGCAAGTCATCCTCATAACAGTAAAGTAAGTGGATTTGGTTTAGGAAGTAATAATACCATGCTTGAATTTTTAATGTCTCAAATGACCCCTGACCAAAAATCAACGTTTGATACGTTAAGTATGATGATGAGTGCAATGCAACAATAAATAAAGGAGTAAAGGCGGTATAAAAATGAAAGATATGTCATGGTTAAATGATCCAAGAATACTTGGTATGGATCCAATAAAAATGCAAATTATATTGGAGTTAGTGGCAGATGCCAAGGGAAAATCCCTTCAGCAGTCACTTCCTCTACTAATGAAGGCAAATAATAAGCTTAAGGAAAAAAATATGGTTTTCAGTCAAGATGAATCTGCTTTAATTATGGAATTGCTAACGAAGGATATGTCCCCTGATGAAAAAGCAAGAGTAGAATCAATGAAACAAATGATAATGAAAATGAAACCAAGCCACTAATTCATGACAATAGAAAGCACGCTCCGTGAACTTACTATGTCATGATTAAAGGTGCTGTAATCCCCAGTCTAAGCAGGACATTACAGCACCTTTTCAATATTTCTTATTTCACTACAATATTTACAATTTTACCTGGTACATAGATTTCTTTCACGATTGTACCCGTCATTTTATCTGCAATAGCTGCTTTCGCAAGTGATATTACAGTATCCTTGTCTGCATCTGCTGCAACTGAAACAGTACCTTTCGTTTTACCATTAATCTGTACGGCAAGTTCGATCTCGTCGTCTTTCATCATGTCTTCATCATGTTCTGGCCATGTAGTTTCAAACACAGATCCACTACCACCAAGTTGTTGCCATAATTCTTCTCCTAAATGTGGTACAAATGGAGCTAATAATGTAACTGCAGTTCGAAGGGTTTCTAGATCAACTCCTCCTTCTTTCTTGGCAATATCAATAAATTTATTGTTGTATTCCATAAATCCACTAACTACTGTATTTAAGCTGAAGTTTTCTAAACGACCAGTAATATCGTAGATCATCTTATGGCGAGTTTTAATCATCTCTTTAGTTTCTTCTACATTCTTCTCCTTGCTATCCATAACAAGATTCCAGAAACGGTTTAAGAAACGATAAACACCATCAATACCTCGTTCATCCCATTCAGAATCTAATTCTGGTGGTCCAACAAATAATTCATATAAACGTAATGCATCACAACCATAATCTCTTACTAAGTCATCTGGTGAAACTACATTACCTTTGGATTTACTCATTTTAATACCATTTTTACCATTAATCATACCTTGATTAAATAAACGAGTAAATGGCTCATCAAAGTCTACCACTCCAATATCATGTAAGAACTTAGTATAGAAACGAGAATATAATAAGTGAAGAACTGCATGTTCTACACCACCAATATACATATCTACTGGAAGCAATTTTTCTGCTTTTTCTTTGGATACTAACTCTTCCGTATTATGACTATCCACATATCTTAGGAAATACCAAGAGGATCCTGCCCACTGAGGCATGGTATTGGTCTCGCGTTTTGCTGGTTTCCCACATACTGGACAAGTAGTATTCACCCATTCATGTATATCCGCAAGTGGCGATTCTCCTGTACCAGTTGGCTGATAGCTCTCTACTTCTGGTAACAATAATGGAAGTTGATCTTCAGGAACTGGAACAGCGCCACAATCATCACAGTGTATAATTGGAATTGGTTCACCCCAATATCTTTGTCTTGAGAATACCCAATCACGCAATTTATAGTTTGTAGTCTTTTTACCGATTCCTCTTGACTCTAAAATTCCTGGTACATCGCGTTTCGCATCAGATGAATTCATTCCACTAAATTCTCCAGAATTAATCATAATGCCAGGTTCTGTATATGCTTCTGTTAAACTAGCATTTTCTTTTCCATCCTTGGATATAACCTGAATAATTGGTATATTAAACTTGGTTGCAAAATCAAAGTCCCTATCATCATGAGCTGGTACACACATAATTGCACCTGTACCATAATCTGCTAATACATAATCTGATAACCAGATTGGAACCAATTCGTTATTAATAGGATTCACTGCATAACTTCCTGTAAATACACCTGTTTTTTCTTTATCTTGTAAACGGTCTACAGAAGATCTCATAGATGCTTTGAAGATATAATCTTCCACTTCTGCCTTCTTGTCTTCCGTTGCAAGTTCTAAAGCCATTGCGTGTTCTGGAGCAAGTACCATAAAAGTAGCACCATATAACGTATCAGGTCTTGTTGTATATACTTTAATCGTCTGATTTGAATCTTTTACTTCAAAATCAATCTCTGCACCATAGCTCTTGCCGATCCAATCAGATTGCATTTTCTTTACTTTATCTGGCCACTCAAGTTTATCTAGATCTTCAAGTAAACGATCAGCATATTCTGTAATCTTAAGCATCCATTGTCTTAAGTTTTTCTTTGTAACTGACTCACCACAACGTTCACAGCAACCATTTACAACTTCTTCATTTGCTAAACCTGTTTTACAGGATGGACACCAGTTAATTGGCATCTGTTTCTCATATGCAAGACCTGCTTTAAACATTTTAACGAAAATCCACTGTGTCCATTTATAGAATTCAGGATCCGTTGTATTCACTTCCATATCCCAATCATAAATTGCTGCAATCTCATTAATCTGTTTCTTAATATTAGCAACATTCTCTGCAGTAGACTTCTTAGGGTGCACACCCATTTTAATCGCATAATTTTCTGCTGGAAGACCAAATGCATCCCATCCCATTGGATGAATAATATAGTATCCTTTCAGCATTTTATAACGGCTCCAAACATCACTGATTACATAACCTCTCCAGTGACCTACATGAAGTCCACTACCTTATGGATATTGAAACATATCTAAACAATAATATTTTGGTTTCTTTCCATCATTTATGTTAACCGGATTCTTCTCCCAGTTACCACGCCATTTTTTCTCAATCTCCTTATGATTATAAGGTGCTGCCATGTTTCATTCCTCCTATAAAATAAAATAGCCTTTCGTCTCTACGATGATTAAGAGACGAAAGGCTTAAATTCCGCGGTACCACTCTAATTCGCATGAATGAATATTCATACGCACTTATATTATCTATAACGGGATATCCCGCCCCAATCTATTCGTCATAACGGTTCAACTAGGGAGCTCTAAGGCGAGTTGGGAGATTATCGCTACTGCCTTTCATCAACCGGCAGCTTTCTGTAAACGCATGGTCTCTTAATACTCCTTATCATTGCTGATATCTTATCAATTTACTGAATCTAATTCTATACATGTTCAGAATTTTTGTCAAGCAGAATTTCGACCCTATCTAACAACCAACTTAAGCGATAGGAGTCGTCGTTGGCGAAGGACTCGGTGCAACTGTTGCCTTCTCTAACGTATAGGTAACAGTTATCTCTTCTTTATGTCCTGCTTGATCCATTACAGTGAATGTTACTTTGTATTGATCATTTACCTTTTCAGATATAGTCACTGTCATTTGGGACGTAATATCTGTGGTTCCATTATAAGCTTTTATACCTTGTTGAGACACAAAGTATGCATCCACTATTATATCTACTGGAATTGTTAAATCTTTGGCACCTTCAATCTTCAAGAAATCCGTAATTGTATAGATTGCCTCTTCCACAATCACATTGCCAACCTCATCTGAAGCTGTATATGTGATGGTAAAAGTATTGTCTTTATTATCTGTAATACTAACTTTTATATTCTTCTGTGTTAACTGTGAATAATTATCTGTTACAGTAACTCCATTCAATGCAAATGCATTATCTAATGTAGTATCCCAAGCAATTTCTTTATCTGTAATACCACTTAATACTGGAGCCTCCGAATCAACGGTTACCTTCGCTTTTGCTGTAACAGATTTACCATTTGGACCTGTTACACTATATTCAACCAGATAGAGTGATTCGCTCTTCTTCGTTATCTTCGCTGTAATATTCTTCTTAGCAATTGCAACTCCACCTTGTTTAGCACTTACATTTTTCATAACAAAATCATGATCAATTGTTACGCCACCTTTGACTAGTAAGTCTTTTACTCCAACTAAGGTTGGTGCTGAGGTATCTTCTTTCACAATAATTGTAACGGTTTTGGAAGCGGTACGTTTCATCTCATCTGTTACTTTATATGTAACTGTGTATTTTCCTGGTACTTGGGAGTTAACACTCTTCACTTTCTTTCCATTGTATTCCACAACAGTTTTAATATTTTTTGTTATACTGTAACCTGTTGTATTTTTCGCAGTCACATTCTTCTTTAAATTCACTGCTACACCATATTCAATTGTCTGGTTGGTTGCCCCTTTAATAGATGGTTTCTTTTTATTATATGGATTCTCACGATAACTAATATCCGTAGGATCCCAACCTTTTGTGTTTGGAACCTTAATTGCTTCCGGCTTTCCTAAAGGGCCTGGATCAGCTGAACTGTAGATCTTTACTGTTGTACCAACAGCACAATTGTCGTAAATCCATTTAGCATCTGCCACGGATAATCTGACACAACCATGGGATGCAGTTGTTCCAAGTTTATTATACTGTACCCCTGATAAAGTAGAGGGATCTTTTTCATAGTACCAAACAGAGTGGAATAAAACTCCTTTATTAATTCTTGTACAATACTGCCCCCAAACATCGCCCATTAAAACATGCCAACGAATTTTCTGTGGTGTACGAAATGTTCCGGAAGGTGTATCATACCCGGTAGAACATGTCATCGCTTTCACTGGAACAGTATACTTACCATTATCATCTTTTTTATAGATGGTGACACAATTTTGCTGTTTATTCACTTTAATTAAATAAGGGTAAGAAGTGGCAGCTTTTGATTGCATACCATTAACTATAATAAATCCAATTACAAACACCGCGACCATAATCATTGTTTTGCTTAGTGATTTTGGTCGTTTTAATAATTTGCTCATCTTCAATCTCCTTGCCTATCTTAGTAGCAATACGGAACATTTTTCCATATGGCATTATTTTATAATAACAATATGTTATTTATGTGTCATTTCATGTTTTCTCACTTGTGTCGGCAAATTGACTCTGAAATAAGTTATAATAGAATCCTTTTTCATTCAACAGCTGATTATGGCTTCCCTGTTCTATGATATTCCCATCTTTAAGTACCAAAATGGTGTCTGCCTCTTTTATGGTCGAAAGTCTATGGGCAATAACAAAACTTGTCCTTCCCTGCATCATGGTCTTCAACGCCTGTTGTATTTTAAGCTCTGTTCTTGTATCAATGCTACTGGTTGCCTCATCTAGAATCAACATAGGGGGATTCATCAGAATTACTCTTGCAATCGTAAGTAACTGCCTCTGACCTTGGGACAGATTCCCGCCATCTTCCTCAAGTATTGTATCATAACCATGCTTCATACGTCGGATAAATCCATCCGCATTTGCCTCTCTTGAGGCACGTGTAATTGCCTCTCTTGTAGCATTTGGTTTACCATAAGCTATATTTTCTGCAATGGTTCCTGCAAACAGCCAACTCTCCTGTAACACCATACCAATATTTCTTCGTAAACTCTTTTTTGACACTTGATAAATATTGTCTCCATCAACCATTATATGTCCAACATTCACATCGTAGAACCTCATAAGTAAATTAACTAAAGTAGTTTTTCCTGAACCCGTAGGCCCTACAATGGCAATGGTGTCACCAGGGCTAACGGTAAGATGGAAGTTTTTTATAAGTGGAATCTCTGATTTATAAGAAAAATCTACTTCTTCAAATCGAACTTCCCCTCTTAAGCCTATTAACTCCTTACAATCTTTCGTTTCTTCAGGTTCCGATTGCTCATCCAAGAAAACAAATATTCTATCCGCCGATGCCATAGCTGCTTGAATCTGTGTGGTTAAAGAAGTAACCTCATTGATTGGTTTGGCAAATTGATTGGAATACGTAATAAAACTTGCTATTTTACCAACTGTGAAGTTACCTCTTATAGTCAACCAAGCACCTAACACAGTAACTGCCACATAAGCTATATTATTAACTAATCGGGTGGTAGGGTTGGGTAAAGAAGAATACCATTGAGCCTTTTGTCCACAGTCATATAACCGTTGATTTATTTCTTGAAATTGTTGGAAGGAATGTTTCTCATATCCAAATGCTTTTACAATCTTTTGGTTACCAATTAATTCTTCTACATAACCGTTAAGTTCTCCTACCGTTTTGGATTGCTCTGCGAACATTTTTTTAGAATGTTTGGCAATAAAGGAAGCCAGCAAAAAACAAAATGGTGTAATGATAATGACAGCTAACGTTATAAATGGGCTGATGCTAAGCATGAACACAAAGCAACCTGTTATGATAACAATCGCTGACATAATCTGGGTTACACCTTGAAAAAGCCCTTCCGATACCGCATCTAAATCATTGGTCATACGGCTAATTACATCTCCGTGAGGTGTATTGTCAAAGTAACGTATTGGTAAGGTATTTAATTTATGAAATGCATCTTTTCGTAAGTCATGAATGGTACGATTCGCCGCAATATTACTAAAAATGCTCATAAGCCATTGAAATAGGCTACTAAGCATATAAAGGATTAGTAATGTAATAATCAAATTAATTAAAACAGGAAAGTCTACTTTACCTGCTGAACGCATTGAATCAATTGCTTTCCCAGTTAATAAAGGTGCAAAAATCAATAATAGATTTCCAAAAATAGAACAGAAAAATACGAAGAATAAATAGACTTTATACTTCTTACCATACTTCCACATTCTTTTGAGTGTTGTTTTCCTATTCTTAACCTGGCTCATGCTGTCACCTCTTCCTGCATCTGTGACTGGCATATTTCTTGATAAACCTCACATTCAGTTATTAATTCTTCATGTGTTCCCATACCTACTATCTCCCCATCGCTAAGAACAATAATCTGATCTGCATTACGTATGGTACTTGCTCTTTGAGATATTAGAAATGTTGTTCTGTCACCCTTGTTCTGTTCCAATGCTTTTCTTAATGCCGCATCGGTTGCATAATCCAGAGCACTAAAGCTGTCATCAAGAATAAGAATATTCGGTTTTCGCACCAGTGCACGGGCAATGGTAATTCGCTGTCTCTGTCCTCCTGATACATTTACTCCACCGCGATATATTTTTGTCTCCATCCCCTCAGGAAGTTTATTGATAAATTCCATTGCCTGAGCATTTTTTGCAGCACGTTCAATCTCTTCTATGGTTGCATCTTGTTTACCCCATTGAATGTTTTCCTTGATTGTACCCGTAAATAGTACGGTTTGTTGTGGAACTATGCCAATGCTGTTACGTAACACATCTAAATCATAATCACGTACCTCAAGTCCATTTACTAGAATCTGACCTTTTTGACATTCGTAAAATCTTGGAATTAAATTTATAATTGTTGACTTGCCGGAACCTGTTCCACCAATTATGCCTACTGTTTGACCCTTTTTTACTCTAAAGGTTATGTCTTTAATTGCATATTCACTACCTTGGTTATATGACATATAAACACGATCAAACTCTACTGCATATGGCGTTTCAACTGGTTTCGCAGCTTTGATTGGATTCGTAATCTCAGATTGGGTTGTTAATACCTCGGAAATTCTTCCTGCAGATGCAAATGCTTTTGTAAAAATAATCACAAGATTAGATATAATAATTAAGGATATTAATATCTGCCCTACATAGCCTATAAATGCAATTACTTCACCAGTAGTTGTACTTCCAGCATTTACTCGAATTCCCCCAAACCAAAGAATTGCACCGATTGCTACATTCATTACCAGACTTGTCAACGGATTCAAGAGAGCAGACATTCTGCCAACTCTAATTGCATTAGCTTGATATTCCTGATTATGAACTTCGAATCGTTCTTTCTCTAATTCTTCTCTGGTAAAGGCACGTATCACGCGAACCCCGTTTAAATTTTCCCGTAGTGCCCGGGAAATGGTATCTAGTTTATGTTGTACTGTCCGATATAGTGGAATTGTCATTTTCATGGTGAGATACAGAATAAGAATAAAAACAGGTATAACAATTAAGATAATGAAAGACATGTTAACATCAATAAGAAATGTTGCCACCATACCTCCGATACACAAAAACGGCGCACGTATGACTAGTCTGATCAGCATGGCAACTGCTAATTGCACTTGGTTTACATCATTGGTAATACGATTGATTAAGGAACCAGTTCCAAACTGATCCACTTCGAGGTTAGAAAATGTACCGATATGCTGAAACAAAGCATTTCTGATATCTGTGCCTGTACCTTGAGATACGATAGACGCGCTATATTGGCAAACTAATGCACATAAAATACCCACTATTGCCGTTATTAGCATAATTATACCCATCTTAATTACATACTCTGTATCATGCTTCGCAACCCCTACATCTATAATTTTAGACATTAAAAAGGGAAGCATAAGCTCTAAGATTGCTTCTAACAATTTAAAAATTGGACCAATTACTAACAGTATTTTATATGGTTTTAAAAATTTTAATAATGGTTTCATACTAATCACTTTCTATTTTTCGGTATTATAATAGTTTCTATTATAATAGTTTCGTATACTCTCATATCCTAGTCGTTCATCACATATATTATTTACAACATAACTTCTTTTGGGCATGGTATACCTTATGAATATGTTAACGAATCTAGTTTATCGATATGGCCTCTTCGCAGTATTCTTTTTAATCATGATTGAATATGCCTGTTTTCCAGTCTCAAGTGAAATAGTACTTCCTTTTTCTGGAGCCGTAGCTTCCGTGCAAGAAATTAACTTTATATTATTACTTCCAGTAAGTATTTTAGCTGGATTAATTGGAACGAGTGTATGCTATTTCATTGGTAAGATTGGTGGTGAAGCACTGATTGAAAAAATAATTCGTCGATTTCCAAAAACACAAAAAGCGGTAGAGGATTCCTACGAAAAATTCAATAAATTTGGTTTATTAGCCGTATGCCTGGGTCGATTAATTCCATTATGCCGAACCTATATTGCCTTCGTAGCAGGTGCTCTTGGACTTAATTATCTAAAATTTCTCTTCGCTTCTTCCATTGGCATAACCATATGGAATACTGTTTTATTAGGTATTGGATACTTATTCCATGAAAATTGGAGTAATATAAGTTATTACTATAAAGATTATAAACAGGTTATACTTCTTTTCCTACTATTTGTTTTTCTTATCTGGTACTTGAAAAAAATTGTATTTAAAAAGCCTAAATTGGGAAAAGAATAACTATTGATATAATACTTCCTGTAAAAAGAGTCCCCTTGCCTCGGCTGTAGATCCTGCTTTTTCTCTATCTTTGCTGGCAATAATCTCTTCTATCTGGGAAGGTTCCATATTACCAAGTCCAACCTCCATTAATGTTCCCACTATAATTCTTGCCATATGAGGCCAGAAATCATCTGCATGAATCGTGATTGTAAGTTGATTAATATCGCTATCTATGTCTAGTTCATATATCTCACGAACCGTTGATTTTTTCATTCTCTTGTTATCAGAAAACGCTTTAAAATCATGGGAACCAATAAAATATTTTGATGCTTCTCTCATTTTACCTGCATTTAGAGGATGAAAACTATAATAATTATATTTTCGTTCAAATACAGATGCAACTTCACCCATGGTTATCTTGTATTCATAGCGGTAGGATTTCGCGTTAAAACTACTATGGAATCGTTCTGGTACCTCAGCAACTTCCAATACTGCAATGTCTCTTGGAAGGAATCGATTTAAGTAATGCTTAATCTCATAAAGTTTCATACTTGAGTTGGTGGTGAAATTAGCAATCTGTCCATACGCATGAACCCCAGCTTCTATTCTTGCCGCGCCAATAACTTCAATGGTTTCACCTTCCATTTTCGTTAATACACCTTCTATTTTATCTTGTACAGTCATGCCAGTGGAATTCTTTGGCTGTTTTTGCCATCCATCATATCTTGAACCATCATATTCTATCACTAATTTAATATTTCGCATTGTTACTACCTCATATTTCCTATTGTATTTATAGTATTATTTTACAACGGTAGTAACAATTATACAACTAATTTTGTCCTACTACTGATTTAAATCTCCATTTACCGGTAGCATATCTTACAATTCCAAATATAGATGTAACGAACCAGGTAAGACCTGTTGCCCACCAGATTCCTTGATATTCCAATGCAGTATTCGATAGAATCGCCGCAAACACAACTCTACAAACAACTTCTACAAATCCCATAATCATTGGTATCTTCATATCCCCTGCTCCACTAAGAAGATTTCTACTCACAAAAATCATACCAACAAAAGAGTAAAAGAAACAAGTGACGCGCATGGCTTCTACTCCAAGCCTTGCAACCTCAGCATCCTTTGCATTGGTAAATAAATTCATAATGGAATATCCTCCAAAATAAATACATGGTAGCATAAACAAACTAAAGATAATAATTATTTTCGATGCAGACCAGAAACCCTTTTTCACACGATCAATCTTACCTGCACCAATATTTTGTCCTGTAAAGGTGGAAACTGCCACTCCAATTGACATACCTGGCTGTAAGATAAGTTGCTCCACTCTAGCAGCTGCTGTAGCTGCTGCCATTACTGTTTCACCATAACTATTAATAACACCTTGTAGCATCATGGTAGAAAGCGAGATGAAAGAATTCTGTATTGCAACCGGTAGTCCTAATTTAATACATTTCTTAAATATGTCTTTACTTGGTCTTACTTGCTTTAGTGGCATACGTAAGATGTTTACCTTAATTAATGCAAACGTAATACAGCCAATTGCACATACTATCTGAGATATAATAGTTGCAATGGCAACACCAGGTACACCCATTTGAAAGTTAATTACAAATACTAAATCTAAAATTACGTTCAGAACACTTGCTACCATTAAAAATATTAAAGGTGTAATAGAATCACCTAACGCACGCAGAACGGAGGCCATTCCATTATAACAAGCCACGCCTATAAATCCCAAACAAGATATCTTCATATAAACAGTTGCCTGATCTATAATATCTGCAGGAGTATTTAAAAGAGTTAATATAGATCGAGCAGATATAAATCCTATAATACCCATCATAATAGCAGCTACTATTATGATATAGATAGCTGTTGCAAAGCTCTTTCTCACCTTTTCATAGTCTTTTGCACCATAAAATTGGGATATAACAATAGAAACTCCAGCAGCCAAGCCTAATGCCAGGGAGAAAATAAAAAAGTTTGGAGGTCCACATGTTCCAACTGCAGCTAATGCGTCTTTGCCTACATACTTCCCTACCACTATGGAATCCACCATATTGTAAAACTGTTGGAATAGGTTACCGATTAACATTGGCACAGAAAATCTTAAAATTAAACCAGTAGGATTTCCACTAGTCATATCTTTTGTCATAGCCATACATTCATACTCCTTAATTACGAAAATTTTAGTTCTATATGAATTATACGCCTTAACAAATAATAGTAAATGTCTTTTTTCATCCTTATTAATGTATTATTTATATATTTGTTATAAACAGTTGGATTTGTCATATATTATAAGAAGCAAATCAAAGCTTTATTCTGACATGACAGGAGTGTATTCCAATGAACTGGCATAGTATGTCCATTGAAGAAACCTTAAAATCCCTACATACTTCCCAAACAGAAGGACTTTCAAGTAAAGAAGCAGTCAAACGACAGAAAAAATATGGCTATAATATTCTAGAAAAGAAAAAGGAAAAAAGCCTATTTCTAAAATTTTTAGCTCAATTTACTGATTTTATGATTATTATACTAATGATTGCAGCTGCCGTATCTTTCTTCGTGTCGGTATTAGAAGGTCACGCAGACTACATAGATCCCTTCATTATTTTTGCAATTATTTTAGTAAATGCAGCATTAGGTGTTCTACAGGAAGCAAAGGCAGAGCGTTCCTTAGAAGCATTGCAGAAAATGTCTGCACCAATCGCATCTGTCCTACGCGATGGTAACTATATGTCTATTCCAGCAGAAGAGCTGGTACTTGGCGATATCATTCGTCTAGAGACTGGTCATTATGTTCCAGCGGATGCACGACTATTAACCAGTGTGAATTTAAAGATTGATGAATCTGCGTTAACTGGTGAATCAGTACCTTGCGAAAAAGAAGCTAATATTACTTTAAAGGAAGATACTCTACTGGCAGATAGACGTAACCTAGTTCCTGCTACTGGGTTAACCACTTATGGCAGGGGTACTGCAGTTGTAACTGCTACTGGTATGTATACAGAAGTGGGGCATATCGCTAAACTTATTATGGAAGACCAGACTCCAGCTACACCATTACAAAAGCGTTTAGAGCAGACAGGTAAAGTGCTAGGGATTGTAGCAATGCTTATCTGTGTACTTCTATTTATCATTGGAGTGGTTAATAAGCGTCCAGTATTCGAAATGTTTATGACCAGTGTCAGCCTTGCTGTTGCAGCCATTCCAGAAGGGCTACCAGCCATTGTAACAATTATGTTATCCTTAGGCGTACAACGCATGGCAAAGAACAATGCCATAATCAGACGACTACCTGCAGTGGAAACCCTAGGAAGTGCCACAGTCATATGTTCCGATAAAACTGGTACGCTAACCCAGAATAGAATGACCGTAACCTCTATTTCTTCCTTTTCGAATGAAGAACCCATAAATAGTGAATTCTCTAGTTTTATCCTTACTTTAGCGTCACAGTGTAATGATTCAATCCTTCGAATGGAAAAGAAAAAAATAACAGCGTCCGGTGAACCAACAGAGCGAGCTTTAACCTTGGCTGCACAAGAAATTGGTATTAATAAAGCAAAATTAGATTATATTTATAAGAGAATCTTTGAAATCCCATTTGACTCCTCCAGAAAGAGAATGACTACACTCCATCAATTAGACTCTATCTATCGTAGTATCACCAAAGGAGCCCTTGATGTTTTATTACCTTTATGTACACATATCTATCAGCAAGGCAAAGTTGTACCTATGACTGAGTCTTATCGAAATCAGATCAATAAACAGAATCAAAAGATGTCAGAGCAAGCACTTCGTGTCATCGCTGTTACATATAAGGATCTCCCAAGAGATTTCTCTCCTAAACAATTAAATTCATACGAGAAACAACTTGAACATAATCTGATCTTTGTAGGCTTAATTGGATTAATTGACCCACCTAGACCAGAAGCCAAAACAGCTGTATTAACTTGTAAGATTGCAGGAATAAAGCCCGTCATGATTACTGGTGATCATATACTTACCGCATGTGCGATTGCAAGAGACCTTGGTATTCTATCGTCAAATGATCAAGCTATCACAGGGGCAAAGCTGAACGAAATGAATGATGAAATGCTAGCTTCCTCCGTAAAACATTATTCTGTTTTCGCAAGAGTATCACCCGAGCATAAAGTAAGAATCGTGAAAGCCTTACAGCGACAAGGCGAAATTGTTGCTATGACTGGTGATGGAGT
>JAEZUR010000076.1 GCA_023420935.1 Bacillota bacterium
TTTGACGAAAGAGATAATATTACCTCTATCACAGACCCTATGGGTAATATGGTTCGTTACGAGTATGATTCCCTTAACCGTATTCGTAAAACCATTGATGCAAAGGGTAATGAAAGACTCTTTGAATATGATAGAAATGATAGAATTACGAAAGTAACCAATTCACTTGGTAATACGAGACAGTATCTTTATAATACCAGTGGATTGGTAATAAAGTTTATTGATTTTGATGGCAGTACTTATCAGATGAATTATAATAACTTGAATAAACTTAGTGATTATATAGATCCATATAATGAGAAAACCACCTATGAATATGATAAGATGTGGAATGTTTCTGCTGTAACAACTGCTAACGGAGCAAAGACTCAGTATCAATATCATAAGTCTAATAAGCTTGCCAAGATAATAAAGGCAGATGGATCTAACACTGGCTATGAATATGATTCGAAAGGAAATCTAGTAGAAGTTACCTTACCGAATGATACAAAATTAGGTTTTGAATATGACGCATTGGATCGTAATACCACTTTTATTGATGTAACTGGTATAAAGTCTTGCAAAGAATATGACAGTATGGGTAGGGTTATACGTACTTTTAATGAAAATGGTCAAGAATTAAAGTTTATCTATGACCTGGCAGGTCAATTGATCGAAAAAATTGACAGTTTGGGTAACAGCGTTTATATGACGTATAATGCATTAGGAAAACTAGAAACTTATACGGATATCAATGGAAATATTACATTTTATGATTATTATCCTGGTGGTAAGTTAATGAAATTAACGAAACCAAATGGTAAAACCACAACATACCTTTATGATGAGAATGGTAACGTACAATCTAAAACGTCAGAAAGTGGTTTACAGGTAAGTTATCGTTATGACGAATTGAATCGTTTAATTGAGATTGTAGATTCTTATCATCGTAGTAAAAAGTTTGAATATGATGCAGTGGATAACGTAATAGCAGTTATTGATGAAAATGGAAATAGAACCTCCTATACATATCAATCTATGAAACGATTAACTCAAGTAACAGATGCATTAGGAAATAAAACAATTTATAGCCATGATTGTATGGGAAGATTAAATGGAATTGCTCACGACCTTTTAGATAATGCAAAAGAAACTAATTTATATGAAGAAGCAAGAGAACTAAACACTCAATCCCTTCTTTACGAGAGAAATCTTCTTGGTAAAGTTACAACGGTTACGGATGCATTAGGAAATCAAGAATTTTATGAATATGATTCCATGGGAAATGTAATAAGCCATAAGGATAAAAACGGTCATACAATTTCCTATCAGTATAATGAAATAAATAAAATGAATGGGATTGTATATTCTGATGGAAAAACGGTAGAATTTGGTTATAACGAGTTAAAACAATTAACTATGATAAAAGATTGGTTAGGTGATACCTTCTTTACATTTGACGATAATGGATTTGTTAAGTCCATCTCAGATCCTAACGGACAGACTGTAAATTATCAATATAATAAATTAGGACAGCGAACATCTATCGGTATTTCAGGCGAAAATGATATCAATTATACTTATGATAACCTCAATAGACTCACAGGTTTAAAAAGTGAGGATTTTGAAACATTTTATAGTTATGATGCCTTTGGCAATTTAAAAGAAAAGACATTTTCTAATGGTGTTAAAACAGAATTTTCTTTTAATCCACTAGGTAAGTTAACCCAATTAACGCATTATGACCAGGATGGAGTATTAGACCATTTGAATTACGATTATGATGCTGTTGGAAATAAAATTAGAGTACAAAAAATTCGTAGAGATATGATAGAGGATAGTGGAATATTTGACTATGAATATGATGCTCTAAATCGCTTAATTCGTGTGAGTCAAAATGTGGATGAGATAAGATATTATTCCTATGACGGTCTTGGTAATCGAATGGAAAGTCATATAGATGATAATAAAGTGAATTATACCTATAATGCACTAAGTCAATTAATAATGGAAAGTGACTCACAACAGCAGAAAGAATTCACCTATGATTTAAATGGAAATCTTATATCAGTAAACACCAATGGTTCCCTTACAGATACTTATGATTATGATATAGCAGGCCATTTGATTCGTGCCAATGAGAAAGAATTTCAATACAATGGGATTGGAAGTAAAGTAAGTGATTCTGATGGTAACTATGTATTGGATCTTACAAAGCGTTTTCACAATATATTGAAAAAGGATGACCATAATTATCTGTGGGATCAATCTATACTTGGCCAGGAGGATTCCTTTTATCTTCAAGATGAATTAGGAAGTCCAATGCGAAGAATGAGTGAGGACGGCGCATTATTAGATAGTTATTCCTATGATGAATTTGGAAAGCGAACACATGGAGCAGGAAGGTTTACGTATACTGGATATGAAGATGAGAATGGTATTTGCTTTGCACAGGCAAGATATTATGATCCTAGTCTTGGTAGATTTCTAAGTAGAGATAAAGTAAAAGGATTTACAAGTCATCCTTTCACACTAAATGAGTATGTCTATGTATACAATAATCCGCTTAAATATGTTGACCTAGATGGTAATTTTCCGTCTTTTGGTGATGTTGGTGATGCGTTGTCTGATTTTGCAGAATGGGTGGGGGAAACCGCATGTGACGCAGGAGAAGTGATATATGATGGTGTAACCACAGGTGTAGAGTATGTTGCAGATGGTATTATGGATGGAGCGGACTTTGTTGTGGATACCGTGTCTTCAGGAGTAGATTATGCTATAGATGCAGCTTCAGCAGGCTTAGAATTTGTTCAAAATAATGTGTGGGATCCGGCGGTCTCTTTCTTGCAAGATAATGTGTTTATTTCCCCAAGTGAATGGCTAGATCGGATACAAGGTGTTAAATGTTATTTTGCTGATCATACCTTTAATGAAGTGCTTGGCGATTTAAATGATCTGACACATGGAGTGTTTAAAAATACGGTATATGCAATAACAACTGGGCTTGCAAACATGCAAATTCCGGAACGGATAGAAGCTGCCTATGAAGGTCTGATCCCAGCTCCACTTCGTTATGTCATTGATAAAGGATGGTCTGCAGGTGTGGATCTTTCAAGTTGGGCAATGGATAAGATTATTACCGATGACGTAGAGGATTTTGGAGTAAATGGACTTTTATACCCTATTGCTGGATATGGGCTTGGTTTTCATTATGATCCAGAAAAAGATGTTTATTATACAACAGAAGGTTCCCTTCAACAGCAATTTGGGTTTGGAGATGCATTTGATAAGATCGGACCATTATTGGGAATGGACCTTGAGGCAGAACCCATTGTGTTCACATATAACGGGAAAGAGTATTTGCTTGAACCTTGGATGGGGAAATACGGTTTTGGCTTCAATACAGGAGGAGAAATAGGAATATATAGTAGATCCCAAGTGGAAGCACTTGAAAATCCATATATTGATGAAGATGATCCTAACTATGAATCGGGTGTCAATGATGATATTTATTATCAGAGTGCAACAGAGGATGAACAATTAAAAATTTACTTCGAACTTTATGACGGTTCAACTGGTGAAAAAGTAGTAGAAGTTAGTTCAAAAGAGGGTAATAATGATTATTGGGCGTTAGCGATAACTAGTTTTGATAATACAGATAAGGAAGACTTGGTAATGAAGGCGAAGATTGAGAGTGAGGACGAGGATTATTTAGATGCAATAAAAAGTGCCTTATTAGATGAAAGTATCAGTTCAACAATCAATAATGGAGTCCTATCTTTTGTGTGGAACCCAAATAACGTAGAAATCACAGAAGGAGAAATGAATGCTATTATAAACAGAGCAAATAGGTAATAGGGAGGAAACTAGTTAATGCAAATATCTAGAAAATATAGATTTATGATAGTTATAATGAGTGTTGTTGTTTTTTTAATGGGATGTAATGCGTTATCAGATTATAATACAAATAAAGAATCGGTTCCATACTATGAACGTAAATTATTAGAAGCAGTAAGAAATGATAGATTGGAATTGGCAAAAGAAGCAATAAAAGAAGGCGCAGATCTTAATCAATTTAAATTTACATCGTATAAAAAGGCTGGAGATAAGGAGACAAATCCACTGTTTGTTGCATTAGATATGGGAGCGTTTGATACAGCAGAATATCTTATTACGAATGGCGCAAATCTTAATAACTATAAGAATAAAGATGGAGAAACTTATTTGACTTTTTTTAGTACTCGCCAATATTCTCAATGTAAAAGATTTATTCCTTTATTACTAAAACATGGAGCGAATCCAACTTTAACAGATCGTGATGGTTATACACCAGTAGAGAAAATGTTAATTTATTCCGATATGTCAGATAAATATATAAAACAGTTTATTAATCTTTTTGAACAAAATGGATACCACGTAGATAAGGATACAATAAAAATTGCATATTACTTTTATGGATGTAAAATGCTTCCTGAAATGACAAAAGAACTAATCAAAGAAGGAAAGGAAACTGGTCTTAGTAGTTTTGAAGAAAATATTATTTTAGGAAATTCAAATAAAGTAAATAAGGCAATTAGTATAGAGTTATTAAAAAAATATAATGAGGAAGACATCATAAATTTAGTTACTGCATATTGTAATTCGGAAGCATTAGATAAATGTAACCAGTTAATAAAAAAAGATGTTAATTATAATTCTCTACTTATTGTTGCTAGTATGGCAGGTAATCTTGAAAATGTAAAATATTTAATTGGCCAAGGAGCAGATATTAATTATGTCAGCAAGGGTAAGAGAACACCACTTTTATGGTCAGTTGTGAATGAACACTACGACGTTGCTGAATATTTGCTTCAAAGTGGTTCGCGATTAATGTTAGATCGTTCAAGTTTTGCACCAGAGGGCGTAACAAACGAACTCTGTGCAGCATCAATGAATGGAAACATAAAGTTATTAAAATTAATACTTAAATATATTAATACCCTAGAAGATACAGATGTCTCTTTAGCGCTACAAACTGCAGCAAATTATGACCAAGATAAGATATTTAATTTCTTTTTAGACAAAGGATTCACAGGTGAAATAATAGATAGTAATAATCAATCTGTTCTTGAAGAGTTGATATATTATAGAAATAATAAAATGCTAAATTTGTTGATAGAACATGGTGCGGATGTAAATGGTAAAGATATAAATAGTGGCGATGGTATAGGCGATGCTTTAGGTAAAGCAATTGATTATGGAGATACAGAAAGTGTAGAATGTCTGCTTAAAAATGGTGCAAAGCCACTTATTAGGCACCTAATCTCAGCTATCTATAAAGCAAATTTAGAAGATATAAAACTCCTTATAGAATATGGAACTGATGTGAACGGCACAACTGAGGAAGGGAATCCGGTATTATTTTATGCAGCAGCGTATAGTAATAATATACTAAGGTATTTAGTAGAACATGGAGCTGATGTAAATCAGTGTGAACCATCAAAAGATACACCACCCTTAATTATTGCAGTAAATAATGGCATGGTTGATAATGCAAAGTATCTGATTGAAGCTGGGGCCGATACGAGTAAAAGAAATGCCACAGGAAAAACAGCGTATGAGTTTGCTAAGGAATCCAAGTATCAGCCAATGATTGAGATGTTTGAAGAGATGGGTGTTAAAGAATAAATAAGCAAACGATAGTCTTAGAAGCGAGGTGATCAATATGAGTAAGGAAACAGTGGAACAGGAAGCAAGGGAAGCGGAACGAAGGGAAGCAGAAAGGAGAGCTGCAATACTCGCTGAAATAAGAGGTTTAGAAAGTAAAGTGCAAAATTGCGAACAATTGTGTGATGCTTTACGAACTTCTAGAAATTGTATAGAAGATCAGATTAGCCAATGGATCGCTCTATACAATACAGAAAATCAAAAAGAGATTATAAAATATGTTAAAGTAACCGATGTGTTTGAAGGAGTCATTGCTGATGAACTAGCTAATGATTTTAGGAATGCCCTAGATGAAATGAATAAAAATCAAGTGGAAAGTGAAGACCTTTCCAATAAAGTAGACAGTCAGATTGGGAGTTTACAAAATTACATAGAGGAACTAAATTCTCGCATTAGTAGCCTGTATGCTTCTTTATAAATAAAAAGAAAAAGATGGAAATACGGTATCGAATCAAATATAATAATACTAGGTTGGTTATCTAGAAGAAGGGAGTAAAATGTCTAGTAATGTTAATTTACAAGCGGATGAGTATAATCAGTTACAATTAGGATTAAAAAAAGTTCATGAACAAATTAATAGGGATATGGAAGATTTTTTAACAAAATTAGAAGCTACTTTAGTGGAAAAAGAAGGTTTTTCAGATGCTATGTTAAAACCTAAAATAGAAGAACTAATTAAAACAATTAGAACAGATATACTTGCAAATAATAGCATCATTTATCAAGATTCAGAAGAATGTATTAACACATTCATTGAAACCATAAAAAGCTTAGATATGGTATCTTGTTATTAAATAGTATGTCTGGTGGAGGTACTATGGAAAATATAATGACTGAACGTCTTGTAATCAGGAGATTTACGCCAGATGATTGGCAGGACTTATATGAATATCTATCTGATGAAGAAGTAGTAGCATTTGAGCCTTATGATGTTTATACAGAAGAAGGGGCAAAAGAAGAAGCAAAGAATAGAGAATCGAATGAGTGTTTTTATGCGGTATGTTTAAAAGACAGCGGTAAAGTCATCGGGAATCTATATTTTAACAAAGGAAATTTTGATACATGGGAAATTGGATGGGTATTCAATCGTTCCTATCAAAAGAATGGGTATGCTACGGAAAGTGCAAAAGCTTTAGTGGAGTACGCGTTTGTACATATGGGTGCAAGACGTATCGTAGGAAAATGTAGTCCTAAAAATAAACCATCATGGGCATTGATGGAACGTCTTAATATGAGGCGCGAAGGACTTTTATTACAGAATGTTTATTTTAAAACCAATGCAAATGGTGAGCCAATCTGGCTTGATACATATGAATATGCAATCTTAAAATCAGAGTGGTTAATGAAACAGAATTAAAGTAGAAATATAAGGTCTCGGCATGGTGGTTGCCGAGACTATTTTTAACAGGAAAAAGAGGGATTAATAAAGATAAGTTTTCTAAATAAGTTCTATTTCTTAATTTTTCTACATATACTATGTTTTGGTAATATTTCATTATAGGGGTATTATAAGCATGATCATGCAGAAACGAATTAGAAAATTTATCCGCCGTAAGGTTGGATCAGTAAGATTTAGGAGAAGGGATAAGCAGCTACATCAATACAACCTATTTCGCGTCATACATATTTTTGTACTAGCCCTAATTATTTGCGAGGAGATTATATTTTTAAATCATTATCAAGCTTTACTTGAAACTTGTGAAACCATTTCAACCCATGCAGATGCATTTCGAGATTTGGATATATCCAATGATGTACTTAATGATCTATGGAAAAGTTCCATGGGGAATAAGGAATCTTTTATTAAGAAAATCACTATGAATATGCTACTTAATAATTTTAGTGTTAAAGAGAAAAAGCAAATGATTCCATCTTACTGGTATTTATGGGATCGATTAGTTCCAGCCGAATTATATGATAATTATTATAATAAATATAAAACAATTTTTATGGATCTTGTATATTTTCCAGTAGCAGAAGATGTAACCAATGGTGTTAAGGTTAATTTTGATGATTCCTGGTTAAAAGAGCGAAATTATGGTGGGCAAAGAGGTCATGAGGGAACAGATATTATGTCTGGTAATAACGAAAGGGGTTATTTTCCGGTACTTAGTATTAGCGATGGAACGGTAGAACAAAAGGGGTGGCTTGAAATGGGAGGCTACCGTATAGGTGTAAGAAGTACCAATGGTGCGTATTTTTATTATGCGCATTTAGATTCTTATGCTCCTGAATTGGAAGTGGGAGATCCTGTTTCTGCAGGTCAATGGCTCGGTATGATGGGTGATACGGGTTATAGTAAAGTAGAAGGAACCACAGGGAATTTTGATGTTCATTTACATGTGGGCATCTATTTATCGGAGCAGGAGGATGAAGTTAGCGTGAATCCATATTGGATTTTAATGTATTTAAAGGACAATAAGGTGAAATGGAATGCGGAGTAGTAAGCTGGATTTAGGTTCAATTATGTTGGTATGTCATGGGAATACCCGTAACAAGAATTTAAAAACTTCACAGAAAATTAATTACATATGTTTCGAAATATGGTATAATTATTCAGGTATGTGTAATAACATGGAAATTTAGATAAGATACATATACAAGTGCTATACCAGTTGGGTATAGAGAGGAGAGATGTTAGGTATGGAAATACAGTTATGGAGGGAAATTTTAGATCCTTATGTTTTAGCGGTAGATGAATTAGTTGTGAAATTTAATCATATAATTTCTGAATATAGAAATGCAGGAGTATATTCTCCTATTGAGCAAGTGGATGGAAGAGTAAAGAAGATTTCAAGTATTCTGGAAAAAGCTCAGAAAAAAGGAATTGAATTAGAAGATATTGAAGAAAAGATAGAAGATATTGCCGGTATTCGAATTATCTGCCAGTTTGTAGAAGATATCGATAAAGTGGTAGATTTAATACGTCATCGAAAAGATATGGAGATAAAGGGCGAGAAAGACTATATCTCACAAAGTAAACCTAGTGGATATCGTAGCTTTCATTTAATTATCTTTTATGATGTTCAAACATTACATGGACCAAAACGGATACAGGCAGAGATACAGATACGAACGTTAGCAATGAACTTTTGGGCAACCATCGAACATTCATTACAATACAAGTACAAAGAAAATATGCCAGAGCATATTCGTGCCAGACTTTCTAAGGCAGCAGAAGCCATTGTATTATTAGATCAGGAGATGTCTGTAGTAAGAAGTGAAATTATGGATGCACAGAATTCATTCCGTATAAAAGCAGATGTAGTTGCAGATATTTTAACTAATATTCAGAATTTATATAAGGTAGCCAATAAACGCGAGGTAATTAAGATTCAAGATGAATTCTTCCGTATCTATCAAAGTGATGATCTGGAACAGTTAGAACGATTCAATAAGCAATTAGATATTATTTCGGAAGGTTACCGGGCACAAAGTTTAAACTAATTAGTAAGATTACATGATTGGAATGAGAAAATGATAAAACTACCAAAGAATTTTTTAGATAAAATGGAACACTTGCTTGGTGATGAGTTTAGCGAATTTATAGCTAGCTACTCCAAACAAGTGCATGCGGGATTAAGAGTGAATACCTTAAAACTTACTCCTTGTGAGTTTGAAAAGATGAGTCCAATACCCTTGAAACCAATTCCCTGGGTGGAGAATGGATATTATTTTAGTGCGGACAAACAGCCTGCAAAACATCCTTACTATTATGCAGGACTATATTATATACAGGAGCCTAGCGCAATGATACCAGCAAGCCTGTTACCAATTGAACCAGGCGATAAAGTACTGGATCTATGCGCTGCACCAGGCGGTAAGACAACAGAATTAGCTGCTAGATTAAATGGGAAAGGTGTACTAATCACCAATGATATCAGTAATTCAAGAGCCAAAGCCCTTCTTAAAAATGTTGAACTTTTTGGAATTCGCAATGCAGTTGTAGTAAATGAAGCGCCAGAAAAATTAGCGAAAAATTTTACAGGTTATTTTGACAAGATATTAATTGATGCTCCATGTTCAGGCGAGGGTATGTTTCGAAAAGACCCTTCTATGATAAAGAGTTATGAAGAAAATGGAGTGGACTACTATAGTAGAATACAAAAAAATATTGTACAACAAGCCGCCCAGATGTTAAAACCAGGCGGTATGCTTTTGTACTCAACTTGTACTTTTTCTCCAGAGGAGAATGAAGAAACCATACAATATTTGATGGATCAATTTCCTGATTTTACAATAGTTTCTGTGAAACCAAAGGATGGTTTTTCTTATGGTCGTCCAGATTGGATTGACGGTTCAGAAAGTCTAAAGAATGCAGTGAGAATCTGGCCACATAAGTCTGAGGGAGAAGGACATTTTGCAGCATTGTTAAAGCGAGAGGATGGAAGTGGCAAATCGCCCAAACTTCATAAATGTTCTCCGGTTAAACTTTCCAAAGAAACAGAGAAATTTCTTGAGGAATTAAAGCTAGATATACCTAGAAATCAATTGGAATTACATGAGGACAGGTTATATTTACTACCTACGGATACAGCAGATCTAAAAGGAATTCATGTGTTACGCAGTGGATTGTACCTTGGCGATATTAAGAAGAACCGATTTGAACCAAGTCAAGCTCTTGCGAATGCATTAAGGATTGATGAATATGAGAAAACGATTGAATTATCTGTTGAAGATGAGCGGGTTATTAAGTATTTAAAAGGGGAAACCATAGAGATTGAAGATGAAAGTAAATCAGGTTGGCAGCTGATCTGTGTGGGCAGATTTCCACTTGGATGGGCGAAAGCAGATCGCGGTACATTAAAGAATAAATATTATGCAGGCTGGAGATGGATGTAATGGCAAAAAACATAAGGTTGGACAAATACCTTGCTGATATGGGGCTTGGTACAAGAACAGAAGTTAAGAGTTATATACGAAAAGGTAGAGTCTGTGTAAATGAATTGGTTGAGAAAAATGGAGATACCAAGATAGCGGTTGAGACAGATCAGATTACCTTTGATGGAGAAGTGGTTGGATATGTTACAGAAGAGTATTATATGCTTAATAAACCAACCGGCGTAGTTTCTGCAACTAGTGATAACTTTTGTAAAACAGTCTTGGATCTGATTGAATCATCCGTACGTAAGGATTTATTTCCAGTTGGAAGATTGGATAAGGACACAGAGGGACTTTTACTCATTACCAATGATGGTGCATTGGCTCATCAATTACTAAGTCCGAAAAAACATGTGAGCAAAGTGTATTATGCGGAAGTAGAAGGACGAGTAACAGAGGAAGATATTCGTTTATTTAAAGAAGGATTGGAAATTGGAGAAGATTTAATTGCGATGCCTGCAGATCTTGTGATTCTTGAGTCAGGTGATGTGTCGAAGATCGAGCTTACCATTTATGAAGGGAAATTTCACCAAGTAAAACGAATGTTTGAAGCAGTTGGCAAGACTGTGATATACTTAAAAAGACTATCCATGGGAGAATTGGTGTTAGATGAGAGTTTAAAACCAGGCCAGTACCGTAATTTAACAGATGAGGAACTAAAAATGTTGAAGGATAGGTAAGAAGTAGCTTGCATGGTTACAAGATTGTATTAAAAAATGATAGGAGTTAACATGTTAGAAAATACAAAAGCAGTAATTTTTGATTTAGATGGAACCTTAGTAGATTCTATGTGGATGTGGAAAGATATCGATATAGAATATCTTGGACAGTTTGGAATTGAACTGCCACAAAATTTACAGATAAAAATTGAAGGAATGAGCTTTTCGGAAACGGCTGCATATTTCAAAGAAAAATTTATGTTACCAGATCCAATCAGTAAGATTAAAGATGATTGGAATAGCATGGCAAGAGATAAATATGCCAATGAAGTGCCTATGAAACAGGGAGCAGTGGATTTCTTAAAGTATTTAATAGAATTGGATATCAAAACTGGGATAGCAACTAGCAATTCTATTGAACTAGTAAGGTTAATATTAAAAGCTCATAATATTGAACAGTATTTTGACTCCATACACACTTCTTGTGAAGTGGAGAAAGGCAAACCAGCTCCAGATATATATCTTTTAGTGGCGAAGGATTTAGAAGTTTTACCTGAGGAATGTTTGGTGTTTGAAGATATCATACAGGGGATTATGGCTGGGAAAAATGCTGGTATGAGAGTATGTGCAGTATATGATGATTATTCAAAAGATACGGATGATGAGAAGATTAAGTTAGCTGATTATTATATTCAGGAGTTTTCAGAAATTGTAAGATAATGTTTACTACCTGATAGGAAACGTGCATTAGCACATAGATTGGAGTTATAATGTTAAATGATTTTTTACCAATTAGTAGAAAAGATATGCAAAAACGAGGTATTTCTCAGTTAGATTTTGTATATGTAATTGGTGACGCGTATGTAGATCACCCTTCCTTTGGCCCTGCAATTATTAGTAGAATACTTGAAAGTCATGGTTATTCTGTCGGAATCATTGCACAGCCCAACTGGAAAGATGATAAGAGTATTACAATCCTTGGAGAACCTAGATTAGGATTTTTAGTGAGTGGCGGAAATATGGATTCTATGGTCAATCATTTTACTGCTGCGAAGAAAAGAAGACATCAAGATGCATATACTCCTGGTGGTGTTATGGGGAAACGCCCAGATCGTGCCACCACGGTATATTGTAATTTAATTCGCAAATCTTACAAAAATAGCCCCATCATTATAGGCGGTATCGAAGCAAGTCTTAGAAGATTGGCTCATTATGATTATTGGAGCGATTCTGTTCGTAGATCTATTTTATTAGATTCAAGTGCAGATTTAATCTCGTACGGTATGGGGGAACACTCCATTATAGAGATAGCAGATGCTCTTCAAAGTGGAATCCATATTTCAGATATTACATTTATTAATGGAACAGTATATAAAACAAGAGATATTTCTTCGGTTTATGATGGTGTGATGCTTCCTGATTTTGAACAGATATGTTCTAGTAAAGAGAAATTTGCCAGAAGTTTTTATATGCAATATTGTAATACCAATGCAATAACAGGAAAGCGATTAATTGAGAAATATAAAGAAACGGAATATGTAGTACAGAATCCACCTGCCGACCCACTTTCCCAAGAGGAAATGGACTCGGTTTATGGACTTTCTTATATGAGAACCTATCATCCTAGTTATGAAAAAGACGGTGGTATTCCAGCCATTAGTGAGCTACGATTTAGTTTGGTAAGTAATCGTGGTTGTTTTGGTGGCTGTAGTTTCTGTGCATTAACCTTTCATCAAGGAAGAATGATTCAGACAAGAAGTCATGATTCTATCATAGAAGAAGCACAGGTAATCACGCAGGAGAAAGATTTTAAAGGATATATCCATGATGTTGGTGGCCCTACGGCTAATTTTCGCCATAATTCCTGTGAGAAGCAGATGACCAAGGGAGTCTGTTCTGAGAAACAATGTTTGTTTCCTAAGCCTTGTAATAACTTAATAATTGATCATTCTGATTATTTGAAATTATTACGTAAGCTTCGTAAACTTCCCAAAGTTAAGAAAGTGTTTGTTCGTTCGGGTATCCGTTTTGACTACTTAATGTATGACAAGGACGATTCATTTCTTAGAGAGCTTTGCGAGCATCATGTAAGTGGTCAATTAAAAGTAGCGCCAGAGCACATAAGTGACAAAGTATTAAGTCGAATGGGTAAACCAGATAAAGCAGTATACGAACAATTTATTCAAAAGTATAATAAAGTAAATAAAGAACAAGGTAAAAATCAGTTTGTGGTACCATATTTAATGTCATCTCACCCAGGATCTACTATGAAAGAAGCAGTAGCTCTGGCAGAATACATTAGAGATCTAGGGTACATGCCAGAACAGGTACAAGATTTTTATCCAACGCCTTCCACCATATCAACATGCATGTATTATACAGGGCTTGATCCAAGAACCTTGGAAAAAGTATATGTTCCGAAATCAGCACATGAAAAGGAAATGCAACGAGCACTGATACAATATCGGAATCCAAAAAATTATGAATTAGTTGAAGAGGCACTTAAAATAGCACATCGCACTGATTTAATTGGTTTTGATAAAAAATGTTTAATTCGACCAAGAAATTTTAATCAGAACAAGCCAGATAAAACGGATACAGGCAAAAATAAATTAAGTAAGAATCAGTCAAATAAAAATCAAGCAAGTAAGAATCAAATGAGTAAGAGTCAACCAGGTAAAAGCCAAACAAGTAAGAGTCAACCAGGTAAAAGCCAAACAAGTAAGAGTCAAACAATTAATAACCAAACTAATAAAAATCAGTCTATGACTAAGAAAAAAACGATTCGAAATGTACACAAAGGAAGAGCGAAGTAAATGTAGATACGCTGTAACACAGCAGACAGGAGTCACATGAAACTGATAACGGTAAATGAAAACGAAGCAGGACAACGTTTAGATAAATTATTAAGTAAGTATTTAAATTTGGCACCTAAAAGTTTTATCTATAAAATGCTTCGTAAAAAAAATATAACACTAAATGGGAAAAAGGCTGAGGGAACAGAGCACCTTTTAGTAAATGATGAAATTAAATTATTTCTAGCAGATGAAACCATTGACAAATTCAGTCAAGTTCAGGTTACAAAAGTAGAAACAGATTTAGACATCGTTTATGAAGATGCTAATATCCTACTAATTAACAAGCCAGCCGGATTACTTTCTCAAAAAGCGCAAAAAGATGATATATCATTAGTCGAGCATCTAACCTCATACTTATTGGATACCAATCAACTGACAGAAGAGGACTTGAAAAGTTTTCGTCCAGGAATATGTAATCGTCTAGATCGAAACACAAGTGGGCTAATCATAGCAGGTAAATCGTTAATAGGGTTACAAACCATGGGTGAATTGATAAAAAATAGAAACTTAGATAAGTATTATCGATGTATCGTAAAAGGTTGCATCACAGAAAAGCAAAAAATAGAAGGTTACTTATATAAGAACCAGAGTCATAACAAAGTAATTGTAACCAAGGAACCAGTAGAAGGCTCAGACTTTATTAAAACAGAATATGAACCCCTATCATGTAATGGAGAATATACTCTTCTTAGAGTAAAGTTAATCACAGGACGTTCCCATCAAATTCGTGCGCATCTACAAAGTATCGGACATCCAATCATAGGTGATGGAAAATATGGAGATGTTCTTGCTAATAAATACTTTAAGAAAAATTATAAGTTAAAACATCAACTTCTCCATGCGATGGAGTTGCATTTTCATCCGATTAGCGGTGAATTAGAAGCTATCTCAGGAAAAGTATTTACGGCGCCATTGCCGGGGTACTTTGAGGAGATTATACATGGGATTTTCTAATTAGTTAATAAAGGCAAGGTTGTGTTCATGAATCTTGTTGAATATCGATTCATTTGGTCGCCTTACCTTCCTAGGCATGTTCGCTTTTGAGCCTCAAAGCGTAGTGGAAATGCCGCTTAAGCAGGCGCCATTTCCACCTGAGTCTCAAGTCGAACATAAGCGCCGTCGTCAGCCGGTCTTCCCAAGCTGAATCGATATCCAACCAGATTCATGCCTTTAAGGTTATCGTGATTAAACTTTTAAATTACAATTAAAGGAAATATATTGATATTGCGGAATTGGTACATGTATAATAATAGTATAAAGACAAAAAGGAGGTAAAACTTTATGAAATCTATTATATCAAAGATATTCTTCGGATTAGGTATCGTGCTTTTGCTTTGCTTTTTTATTGGATTAGTATTAATAACGTATGATTATAATAAGAATGCCATGCATTCCTATGGATCTACGCCAGTATCTGTATACTATATCATTCACGCTATATTATTTTTACCAATAAGCATTGTATGCTTTACCATTGGAACACTCTTGCATTTAAAAACTAAACAATAACTATGATAAACCAATACGTAGATCTGGTAATTACACAATGTCGATTACGTAAATTACTTACGATATGCCGCATGCAATTCCGTAACGGAAGCTAAGCGAAGCGTTGAAGAGAAGGAATTGTATGCGGTATATCGTAAGTACGCAACCTAAATTCATTGTGTAATTACCTCAACACACTATATTAGTATACTTACAAACCAATGAGAAAGGAGTTAACGTTATGCCGTCATGGAACTCTAGAGGTTTACGTGGCTCTACCTTAGAAGAATTAATCAATTTAACGAACACCAAATACCGTGATAACAAATTAGCTCTGATTCAGAAGGTACCAACGCCTATCAAACCAATTAATATAGATAAAACTAGTCGACATATTACACTGGCGTATTTTGAACAAAAAAGTACAGTTGACTATATCGGGGTGGTTCAAGGGATTCCTGTTTGCTTTGATGCGAAAGAGTGTGCAGCCGAAAGCTTTCCCATTCATAATGTACATGAACATCAGATAGAATTTATGAAGGAATTTGAAGAACAGCAGGGTATTGCATTTCTTGTTCTGTTTTTCTCGAGTAAGAATTTGTTCTACTACCTTCCATTTGCAAAATTATATGAATTTTGGGAACGTGCACAAAATGGAGGGAAGAAAAGCTTTTCTTATGAAGAATTGGATCCCCATTATGAGATTTCCACCACAAACGGAGTTTTTGTTCATTATCTTGAAATGTTGAATATGGATTTAGAAAGCCGGGAATAAAATTACATAGATTTAATTATTAAAGTTTATTATATTAAATAGGAACATTAAATAGTAAGATTTAAAAAGAGCATAAAAAAGAACATAATGAAAAAAAGTAGAACACAAAAAAGAACATTGTAAAAGTATAATAATAAACAAGAAAGAGAAAAACCTACTATGGATTTTAAAGAATTAAAGATCAGTCAGCCAATTATCGATGGCTTAAAGAAAGAAAAAATAACAACACCAACCAAAGTTCAAGAATCGGTTATACCTAAGATGATGGAACAGAAAGATTTAATTGTTCAATCAGAAACTGGATCAGGTAAAACCTTAGCTTATTTATTGCCAATGTTTGAACAAGTGCAACCAGTGGAAAAAGGAATGAAAGTACTAGTTTTGGTTCCTACCCATGAATTAGCGATGCAAGTTCATAAGCAAGTGGAGCGATTAGCGAAAAATTCTGGTATAGAAGTTACTTCGGCCACTATTTTTGGTGATGTTAATATTAATCGTCAGATAGAAACGTTAAAAGGAAAACAACAGATTATTATAGGAACCACTGGAAGAATCTTAGAATTAATTAAGAAACGTAAAATTACAGCACATACCATAAAAACCATCGTGGTAGATGAAGCAGATAAAATGTTGGATAAGAATAATGTAGAAGGTGTTAAAGCTGTAATGAAATGCTGTATGAGAGACACTCAGTTAATCTTAGTGTCTGCAAGTATGAATAAAAGTACCATTTCAGTAGCAGAAACTCTTGCAAAGAATCCTGAAATTATCAGAACATCAGATACGTTAGTAATACCAAAAAATATTGAACACATTTACTTACTTGTAGAACGACGTGAGAAAATTGAGTATTTAAGAAAACTTGCCAAGAGCATAAAACCAAAGAAAGCCATGGTGTTTATTAATAAAGTAGCCGATATTGAAGAAGCCACACAGAAATTACAATATCATCATTATAGAGCCGAGTGCATCCATGGATCCAATGTAAAACAAGATCGTAAGAAAGTAATGGACGATTTTAAATCAGGTAAGTTACAGTTCCTGATTGCAACAGATATAGCAGCCAGAGGAATCCATGTAGAGGGAGTCTCTACCGTGTTTCATATTAGTATTCCAGAAGATCAAATGGACTACTTACACCGAGCAGGAAGAGCAGGAAGAGGACAAGAAAAAGGCTTAAGTATCCTATTAGTAACCAAAGAAGAACTAGCACGAGTAAAATCCTATCAAAAAGCCTTTGGAATCAACATTATACAAAAGAAAATGTACCAAGGAAAAGTGGTAGGAAAATAATATAAAATAGACTGTTACAAACAAGTAATTACATGCTTACAATGAGATTTTTATGATAATAAATTCTTTGAAGAAGTTTTATGACGCTTATTGATAACAGTCTTTTTTCATATACGTAAATATCTTCTTAACCTTTGTATTAGCTACTAAAATGAAAGAAACTTGCAGAGAATTATCACACAGATTACCAATTCCATTGATGGCTTAGATTAACAATATAAAATTTACAGATGAGGTGAATATGAAATACAAAAAAATAATTGGTAGTATTACTGTATTGTTTCTTGTGATGGTTTTATTAATCGCTTATTCATTTATTTATGATTATCTTTGCAAGACCCGAGTATATAGTGATATATCACAGAAAATATCAGATGAAGTTCTTTCGGCTAATTTACAGATTGTTCAATGTAAAACGGAAGGTGATTCAGTTAGATACTCAGCAGGTTTTGGAGCAGTGGTTTTTCAAAAAGTTGATAGTAGATATTATGTACTTACTGCTTATCATGCAGTGAATTCTTTAGAAAATACAATTTTACGTGTTTTAAATTATAATGCAAAAGTACATTTTCCGTTAAAGGAATATTATGAGCGTTTACCAGTTGCAACAGTAGAATACTATGATGAAAAATATGATTTAGCTATATTAAGTTTCCAATCGGGAGAAAATATTAGTGTTTTGAAGATTGCTGATTCATCACCTAAGTATAAAGAAAGAATTGTATGTATTAGCAAGCCTTATAGTGAAAGAAGCACTTTAATTACTTATGGTAAAGTAATATCAAAAAAACCAGTGGAAGTAATATTTGATGATGGAAGTAAAACAAATTGCATTATTAAACATTCTGCATATGCAGATAGTGGAAGTAGTGGTAGTGTGGTTTTGAATGAAATATGTGAAATTGCGGGGATTACTATTGGTGGTGGAAAAGATATTTTTCGAAATTTTAAATCTGGGTATGCTATGCCAAGTGAACAAATTAATATCTTTCTTTCAGAATGGAAAAATAATTATACAAACTCGAATAAGTGGCTAAAACAATAGACACTTATTAATTTGCTAAATTATCAACTCGTTGTTGTGAAGGAGCTTAATTAATATATATAAAACTGAGAGGGTAAAAGCCCCTAAGATGAACCTAGAAAATGTCAATTTGCACTTCCAACAAATTATATGGTGTATCACTTCCTTAAAACAAATCATATGTGCAAATTGACTCACAACCTATATCCCCAGTCTTTCTGCCCCTTCAATTTTTTATAATTTATTTCACCACATTATTGACAAAGGTAAAAGTAACTTATATAATAGGTACATAATTTTTAGTGGTAGCGAATTATCACGTTACCACTTTACTAGAGTGAACTATCTGGAGAAAAGAGGTTATTATGAGTCAATATAAATTTTCAAATCATTTCTACGGGAAAGGCCTATTGCATACCCCAGAAGGCGTAAGAGATGTCTATAATGATGAATACGCTAAAAAACTATACGTACAGGATAATATACATCAAGTACTTCATTTATATGGGTTCAAAGACATTCAGACTCCAACCTTTGAATTCTTTGATATTTTTAATAAAGAGAGAGGAACCATCGCTGCTAATGAAATGTATAAGTTTTTTGACCGAGAGGGTAATACCTTAGTTCTTCGTCCTGATATTACACCATCCATTGCAAGGTGTGCAGCCAAGTATTTTAAAGAAGAAGAATTACCAATCAGACTGTGTTATATAGGGAATACCTTTCTAAATAATAGCAGCTACCAAGGGAAATTAAAAGAAACAACACAAATGGGAGCAGAATTAATCAATGATGACAGTTCGGATGCAGATGCAGAGATGATTGCACTTACCATAGAGTGTTTGAAAAAAGCTGGTTTAAAAGAATTTCAAGTAGAAGTTGGTCATGCAGATTTCTTTAATGGTTTAGTGGAAGAAGCGGAATTTGATGAGGAAGAAGTCGAGCAATTAAAAGCTCTCATTTCAAGCAAGAATTTATTTGGAGTGGAAGAATTAGTTTCTCAAAAGGAGATTAGTGCAGATCTGAAAGAGATTTTCTTAAAACTTCCTGAATTATTTGGTAATCAAGACAACTTAACATATGCCAAAGAAAAGACTAAAAATGAACGATCACAGAGAGCCATAGGGCGTCTTGAGAAACTATATAGTATATTAGATACTTATGGATTAAGCAATTATGTCACATTTGATCTTGGTATGCTTAGTAAATATAATTATTATACTGGAATTATTTTTAATGCTTATACGTATGGAAATGGAGAACCAGTTGTAAAGGGTGGACGTTATGATAACCTGGTACAACAATTTGGGAAGGAAGCACCTGCGGTTGGTCTTGCAATTGTATTAGATCAATTAATGCTTGCACTATCTAGACAAAATATTGAAGTCCCAATTGATCAGAACAATACGTTGATTCTATATAAGAGTACTTATCGCAAAATTGCAATTGATTTAGCTAGTCAATTTCGTAATGATGGAATTAACATTGAGTTAATTCGTAAATCATCCAAGCGTGATTTAAGTGAATACATGGAATATGCAAAGCGAGATAATGTAGGTGGCATTTTATACTTAGAAGATGAGAACACAGTTCATGTCATTAATATATTAGATGGTAGCACACAAGTAGCTAAACTAAGCGAATTAATACAGGGACTAGAAAGGTAGGAAAAAAGATGAAATATATTACGTTTGCATTGGCAAAAGGCCGTTTAGCTAATAAAACCTTAGAGATTCTAGAAACCATTGGAATTACTTGTGAAGAGATGAAAGATCCTACCTCCAGGAAACTAATTTTCGTCAATGAGGAATTAAAATTAAAGTTCTTTCTTGCAAAAGCAACCGATGTTCCTACTTATGTAGAGTATGGGGCTGCTGATATTGGTGTGGTAGGTAAAGATACCATACTAGAAGAAGGTCGTAAAATGTATGAAGTCATCGACCTTGGTTTGGGTAAATGCAGAATGTGTGTGGCCGGACCTAAGAAAGCAGAAGAACTGTTAAGACATGGGGAACTCATTCGTGTAGCAACAAAATATCCTAATATTGCAAAGGATTATTTCTATAATAAAAAGCATCAAACTGTAGAAATAATAAAATTAAATGGTTCCATTGAACTAGCGCCGATTGTAGGATTATCAGAAGTAATCGTAGATATTGTGGAAACTGGTTCTACTCTGCGAGAAAATGGTTTGGAAGTGTTAGAAGAAATTTGCTCTTTATCTGCAAGAATGGTTGTGAATGAAGTAAGCATGAAAATGGAACATGAACGTATTACTAAAATCATTAGTGACTTAAAAGAGGCACTTGCAAAAGCATAGAATTGGCTGGTAAAGCAGCAGACGGGAGCGAAGTATGAAAATTATACGATTAACAGAAGAAAGTAAACAGAATATATTAGAAGATTTATTGAAAAGAAGTCCGAATAGTTATGGACAATATGAAAGCACTGTGGCAGGAATTATTGAGCAGGTTAGAGTAAGAAAAGATGCAGCAATATTTGACTATACCAAACAGTTTGATGGAGCAGAAATTACATCTTCCAATATACAAGTAACAGAAGAAGAGATTCAGGAAGCTTATTCATTAGTTGATTCTTCTCTAGTAGATGTAATCAGAAAAGCCTTGGTAAACATTCGTGAGTATCATGGCAAACAAAAACAATACAGCTGGTTTGATAGTACACCGGAAGGTACCATACTAGGTCAAAAAGTAACTGCTCTTTCCAGTGTTGGGGTTTATGTACCAGGTGGTAAAGCTGCATATCCTTCCTCAGTATTAATGAATGTTGTACCTGCTAAAGTTGCGGGAGTAGAGAAAATTGTTATGGTGACACCGCCAGATAAACAAGGAAAAGTAACACCAGCTACTTTAGTTGCAGCAAAAGAAGCTGGCGTAACACATATCTATAAGGTTGGTGGCGCACAAGCAATTGCAGCACTAGCCCATGGAACAGAGAGCATTCCTAAAGTTGATAAAATTGTAGGACCTGGTAACATATATGTAGCCTTAGCTAAAAAAGCGGTCTTCGGCTATGTAAGTATTGATTCCATTGCAGGACCTAGTGAAATCTTAGTGTTGGCGGATGAAACTGCTAATCCTCGTTTTGTTGCAGCCGACTTATTATCACAGGCGGAACATGATGAATTAGCATCTGCGATTCTAGTAACAACAAGTGAAGAGCTTGCAAATCAAGTATCCAAAGAAGTTGATGGTTTTGTCGCGGTTCTTTCCAGATCAGAAATCATGCAAAAATCATTAGATAACTATGGATATATTCTAATTACAGATACCATGGAAGAGGCCATTGATGTGGCAAATGATATTGCGTCAGAACATTTAGAAATTGTAACAAAGGATCCATTTAATATAATGACCAAGATTAAAAATGCTGGTGCTATCTTCCTCGGTGAATATAGTAGTGAACCGCTTGGTGATTATTTCGCAGGACCCAATCACGTATTACCAACCAATGGAACTGCAAAATTCTTTTCACCGCTTAGTGTGGATGATTTCATTAAGAAATCCAGTATTATTTCTTATTCAAGAGAGGCATTAGAACCAATTCATAAAGATATTATTAACTTTGCCAACGCAGAACATTTAACTGCACATGCGAACTCTATTGCTGTAAGATTTGAACATAAATAGGCAGGAGGCAACCAATGATTCTTGAAAGAAATCGTTAGTTGCCTTTCGTTTAACTAGACAAATTTACCAAAAAGAACTTTTATTATTTTATCGTATTATGTATAATGAAAATAAGTAATGGCAAAGGAAAGAGGGAAAAAATGCGGGAAAGAACATCGAAAATAACAAGAAAAACCAATGAAACGGATATATCATTAGAAATAGCGGTGGATGGTGCTGGGAATGCCCAAATAGATACGGGTATTGGGTTTTTTGATCATATGTTGAATAGTTTTGCAAGACATGGTTTATTCGATCTTGACTTAATAGCCAAAGGAGATTTATTTGTTGATTCACATCATACGGTAGAAGATGTAGGAATTGTATTAGGGCAAGCAATCAAGGAAGCCCTTGGAGATAAAAAAGGGATCAAGCGTTATGGGTATTTTATTTTACCAATGGATGAAGCCTTAGTATTATGTTCCCTTGATTTATCTGGTCGTCCATATTTAGTTTATGATGTTAATCTATCCAGTGAGAAAGTTGGTTATATGGATACGGAATTAGTGAAAGAATTTTTCTATGCAGTATCTTATGCTGCTGGAATGAATTTGCATATAAAAATGCTCGCAGGTTCTAATAACCATCATATTATAGAGGCGGTGTTTAAAGCATTTGCAAAAGCATTGGATGAGGCTACACAATTAGATGAAAGAATTAAGGGAGTATTGTCAACTAAGGGAGCTTTATAAACCTAGAAAAGAGGTGCTTTATGAAGTTATATCCGGCTATTGATGTTAAAAATGGACAATGTGTAAAACTTAGACAGGGTCAGTTTCATGACACTGAGGTGTATTCCTATACCCCATCTAAAGTGGCGAATAGTTTTGAAGTGCAAGGAGCATGTGGAATTCATATTGTAGATTTGAATGGGGTACTCACAGGACATTTAGTGAATGAAGGAGTAATTCGTGATATCATTAGTTCTGTAACAATACCAGTACAACTTGGAGGTGGTATCCGTACCATAAAAGATATAGAATATGCGCTTCTACTTGGCGCTAAGCGCGTTATTATCGGAACCAAAGCGGTTGAAAATCCTGCTTTTATCAAGGAAGCAGTTACTACTTTTGGTACAGAGCGTATTGTAGTTGCTATTGATGTGAAAAATGGGATGGTAGCTGTGGATGGCTGGGAGAGAATTACTACATATACACCTTTGTCGCTTGCCATTAAAATGAAAAAATATGGAGTAAAAATCATTGTTTATAAAGATATACACGTTGAAAAAAATCAACAGGAACATGATTTGGATACTATTCGATATCTCGTTAACTTAGGTCTGAATGTAATTGTTTCTGGAGGTATCTCTACCTTAAAAGATATTGAAATATTAAGTAATCTAAATGTCTATGGTGTTATTATAGGAAAAGCACTATATGAAAATAAAATTGAATTAAAAAATGCAATTGACCTATTCGAAAATTGCTAGCCAGTTAGGCAGATAGGAGTAACTATGTCATATAAAAAATTAATCACGCACATCAATGCAGAAAATGAAATGCCAATCAATGTGGTTAAGCTTGCGGAAAAATATTCATATGAGGGAGCAGATGAATTATTTATCTATAATTATTCAAAAGATGAAGATTCGAGAGAGGAATTCTTAAGTACAGCAAAGGAATTGGCTAGACAGGTAGATATTCCGTTCTCCATAGGTTTATATGTAAAACGCTTTGAAGATGTAAAGAAGGCTTTATATACCGGGGCTTCACAGGTTGTGATCAAACAATCTCTACTGGTGGAAGAAACGGTTATTCTAGAATCAACAGAACGTTTTGGCAAAGACAAGATAATAATTGAGATTGATTCCATTGGAGATTTTAATAATAGTTCATATGCGGAAAAATTAGCTGAATTAGGTGTGGCTGCTGTATTATTAAAGCATGTTATCTTATCAGATGTATTAAAAGAAAATATAATCAAGGCCAAGATGCCAGTGATTATTCGTGACAGTTTAGTAAGAAATGATTTGAGTAGTCTAATTTCCTTAGAAAATGTAATAGGTGTTTCAACCAACTATTTTGAAAATAAAGATATTATTAAAGCAAAATTAGCTTTAAAAGATCAGGGTATTCTAGTAAATACTTATGAAAGTTCTATGAATTATAAAGAGTTTAAATTAAATAGTGACGGAATGATTCCTGTTGTTACACAAGATTTCAAAACAGGCGAAGTGTTAATGGTTGCCTATATGAATGAAGAAGCGTTTGAAAAAACCGTTGCTTCAGGTAAAATGACATATTGGAGTAGAAGTCGTAATGAATTATGGTGTAAAGGTGATACTTCAGGTCACTACCAATATGTAAAAGAATTATTAATTGATTGTGATAAAGATACCATACTAGCGAAAGTACGTCAAGTTGGCGTTGCTTGTCATACAGGAAGCAGAAGTTGTTTCTTTACTGATTTAGTAAAACGAGAATATGATGATACCAATCCACTCACCGTATTTACCCAAGTTTATGATGTTATCATGGATCGTAAAAAGAATCCAAAAGAAGGCTCCTACACTAACTATTTATTTGAAAAAGGCATCGATAAAATCCTTAAAAAATGTGGGGAAGAAGCAACTGAAATTATAATCGCAGCTAAAAACCCAGATGCAGAAGAATTAAAATATGAAATCTCAGATTTTCTTTATCATATGATGGTGTTGATGGTGGAATGTGGCGTGGATTGGAATGATGTGGTGAAGGAATTGGCGCATAGAAGGTAAAAACTTATATGGCTGTGAGGAAGGTAGTGGACATGAATATGGATGCAGATAGATTCATTTGGTCGCCTTACCTTCCTAGGCATATTCGCTTCCCCGCCTCATAGCGTAGTAAAAACACCGCACAAGCAGGCGGTGTTTTTACCTGAGTCTCAAGTCGAATAAGAGCGCCGTCGTCAGTCGGTCTGACCAAGCTGAATCTATCTGCATCCATATTCATGATTCTACGTTATCGTCGTTGTAATTATTAATATTGATAGTATGAAGTTTGGGTGCAATTATTTTAATTCTATTATATTATTATGTTTGGTTTATCTATTTAATAGTAGTAAATTATTGCTTAGTACTTAGTATAAAATACTAGTCAAAAAATAAGTATTTATCACTAAGTGTTACACAATAATTACTAAGATTAAAATACGAAATGCTATGTAGGAAATGCTAAGTATTAAACGCTATGTATAAAATACTAAGTGCAAAACGATATATGCTTATTATCTTATATCTATGAGTAATTGTACTAGGAGGAGGGTTATATGTTAATTGTTACACCAACGTTAAATTTTAATGGGGAATGTGAAGAGGCTATTGGGATGTATCAGAAGGCGTTTGGGGCGCGAGTGGGGTGTTTACTTCATTACTCCGATGCCATAAAAGAAGACTGGGATAATCCATTGACAGATGAGCAGGCTAATTATGTTTATCATGCTGAGATTTATATTGGGGAACAGCGTATTATGATGTCTGATATGATAGATACTGTTCTGGTGAAAGGTACCTCATCATTTTTAACCGTAACCTTTGAGGAAGCTAATCTAGTGAAAGAAGCGTATGAAATCTTAAAAGATGGTTGTACAATTATCTATCCTATGCATAGTACAACATATAGTTCCTGTATCGTTGTACTAATCGATAAATTTGGCTTCCGTTGGGGTCTAATGACAGAACAAACTGAAAAGTAAAGCAATGAAAAGTAAAATAGGGAAAAGATAAATACAGTAAGGAATAATATTGGTACTATATTATGTGAGGATCAAAAGCCCCTTTGAGTAACTTGAATTGTCAATTTGCAAATTCGAAACTGTACGGAAGTGATACACCATATAATTTGATAAGCAACTGTTATGAAGTCGTTGGTACTTAGGTTCTGTATTTTGGAACCTTATGTACCACTACGAACTTCATCCAAGCGAGAGCGTGTTGCGAATCAGATTATATGGTGTATCACTTCATAAACATAAACCTAAACTTATGCAAATTGACTCACGAACTTACAAGCGCTTTTTCAATCCTCATAGTATGGAATTTACCCTCATTGTTGACAAAATATCTATTTCTACTTATAATAGAGTACTAGTTGGATTGCGTTTTAAATTAAACATATGCAGGAGGCAAACAAAAGTGAAAGCTTATGGACTTAACGAATTAAGAAAAATGTATTTAGATTTCTTTGAAAGCAAAGGACATCTAAAAATGAATAGTTTTTCATTAGTTCCACACAACGATAAGAGTTTATTATTAATTAATTCGGGAATGGCACCTTTAAAGCCATATTTTACAGGACAGGAGATTCCTCCAAGAAATAGAGTAACAACTTGTCAGAAATGTATTCGTACTGGTGATATTGAAAATGTTGGTAAAACAGCACGTCATGGTACATTTTTTGAAATGCTTGGTAACTTTTCATTTGGAGATTATTTTAAAAGTGAAGCAATTGCATGGTCATGGGAATTCCTAACAGAAGTGGTAGGATTAGAAGCAGACCGTTTATATCCTTCTGTTTATCAAGATGATGATGAAGCATTTGAGATCTGGAATAAAGAAATCGGTATTGCTCCAGAGAGGATCTTCCGTTTTGGGAAAGCCGATAATTTCTGGGAACATGGTGCAGGTCCTTGTGGTCCTTGTTCAGAGATTTATTATGATCGCGGTGAAAAATATGGTTGTGGGGAACCAGGATGTACCGTAG
>JAEZUR010000096.1 GCA_023420935.1 Bacillota bacterium
CGCCACTATGCTGATGACGTTGTAGAATATTTTGTTCAGAAATCATTAGCGAATGGTATTGATATTATTCGTATCTTTGACGCTTTAAATGACTTAAGAAATTTAGAGTGTGCAGTAAAAGCAGCGAACAAAGAAAAAGGTCATGCTCAGGTAGCAATTTCTTATACTTTAGGGGATGCTTATACACATGATTATTATATTAATATGGCTAAAAAAGTAGAAGAAATGGGTGCAGATTCCATCTGCTTAAAAGATATGGCTGGTTTATTGGTTCCTTATGAAGCTACAAGCTTAATTAGCGAATTAAAAGCAGCGGTTACAATACCAATTCAATTACACACTCATTATACAAGTGGTGTTGCTGCTATGACTTATTTAAAAGCGGTAGAAGCTGGTTGTGATGTTATTGATACTGCAATGTCTCCATTCTCAATGGGAACAAGCCAGCCAGCAACAGAAGTTATGGTAGAAACATTTAAAGGAACAGAATATGATACTGGATTTGATCAAAATCTATTGGCTGAAATAGCTGATTACTTCAGACCAATGCAAGAAGAAGCTTTAAAAACTGGTTTGTTAAATCCAAAAGTTATGGGTGTTGATATTAAGACTTTACTTTACCAAGTACCAGGTGGTATGTTATCTAACTTAGTTTCTCAGTTAAAAGAACAAAAGGCAGAAGACAAATACTATGCTGTATTGGAAGAGATTCCAAGAGTTCGTAAAGACTTTGGTGAACCACCATTGGTTACGCCATCTAGTCAGATCGTTGGTACTCAGGCAGTTTTAAACGTAATTGCTGGAGAACGTTATAAAATGATAACAAAAGAGAGTAAAGCTCTTCTTCATGGAGAATATGGTCAGACAGTTAAACCATTTAATCCAGAAGCTCAGAAGAAAGCAATTGGCGATGAACAACCAATTACTTGTCGTCCAGCTGATTTATTAAAACCAGAGCTTCACAAAATTGAAGCTGAGATGATTCAATACAAACAACAAGATGAAGATATTTTATCATATGCATTGTTCCCACAAGTAGCAACTGAATTCTTTAAGTATAGAGAAGCACAGCAGACAAAAGTGGATCAGACAATTGCAGATACAGAAAACAAAGTATATCCAGTTTAATCATCGCGCAAGCGACGAGTCTAGTGGATGAAAGAAGGAAAAAGCATCGTGCTAGCACAAGATGCTTTTTCTTTCTTTTCGTCAATTAAACGAACGTCTGGGAGCTCAACAGAAACACGTTTATTGTTTCTTATTATAGAATAAGAACTAAGGTTTCCGATCTTGTTCGTTAAGATTCACCAAGAATGAAAATTATCTTGACAAACACAGTTACATGTTATATACTACCACCTGTAAAGAAAATTACTTTACAGGTGGTGATTTGTTATGGAGGATAAAAAAGCTTCAAAAGATATACAAGTTGGCTTAGCGTCGTCAGAATCATTAGACCAGTTAGATAAATTGGTTGAACTTTCTTTGTTATATGATTTTTATGGTGCTTTATTAAAAGAGCATAAGCGACAGATATTTGAGGACTATGTTTTAAATGATTTGTCCTTAAGTGAAATTGCGGCAGAACAGGATATGACCAGACAGGGTGTATACGATATTGTGAAGCGCTGTAGCAAGGAACTAATGGAATATGATAGAAAACTTTGTTTAATAGAAAAGTTTAGTAAAACGAAAGAAATGGTTAGCCAGATTCATGAAACAGCAACCTATATAAGGGAATCTGGTAATTTGGAATTGATAGAGAAGATAGAATTGTTATCCAACGAGATCGTAGAAAGTTTGTAGAGAATGGAGGTTCCTACATGGCATTTGAAAGTTTATCAGAAAAACTGCAAAATGTATTTAAAAACCTTAAGGGTAAAGGAAGATTATCAGAAGCAGATGTAAAAGTTGCTTTAAAAGAAGTAAAGATGGCACTTTTAGAAGCAGATGTTAACTTTAAGGTTGTTAAAAATTTTATCCAGTCCGTGCAAGAACGAGCAATCGGACAGGACGTAATGAATAGCTTAACACCAGGTCAGATGGTTATAAAGATAGTAAATGAAGAAATGGTTAAGTTAATGGGTGATGAGACAACTGAGATTGCTCTTCGTCCAGCCAGCGAATTATCCATTATTTTAATGTGTGGTCTTCAAGGTGCTGGTAAAACAACGACTACAGCAAAAATTGCTGGAAAGTTAAAGCAAAAAGGAAGAAAACCATTATTAGTAGCATGTGACATTTATCGACCAGCTGCCATTAAACAATTACAGATTAATGGTGAAAAGCAAGGTGTCCCTGTTTTCTCCATGGGAGATGGACACAAACCAGTTAATATAGCCAAAGCTGCAGTAGAACATGCTCAGAAAAATGGCTTTAATGTTATTATTCTAGATACAGCAGGACGTCTACATATTGATGAAAATATGATGGATGAATTAATCGAAATCAAAGAAAATGTTACTGTGAATCAGTCAATTTTAGTAGTAGATGCCATGACTGGACAGGATGCGGTTAATGTATCTGAGCAGTTTAATGAGAAAATCGGTATCGACGGTGTTATTTTAACCAAGTTAGACGGTGATACAAGAGGTGGTGCAGCATTATCCATTCGTGCCGTAACCGGAAGACCTATTTTATATATTGGTATGGGTGAAAAACTATCTGATTTAGAACAATTCTATCCAGACCGTATGGCCTCTAGAATTCTTGGTATGGGTGATATTTTAACATTAATTGATAAAGCCCAAAGTGAAATGGATGAAGATAAAGCAAGAGAATTAGAAAAAAAGATTAAAAAAGCAGAATTTGATTTTAATGATTTCTTAGATCAGATGCAACAAATGAAAAAAATGGGTGGATTATCAAGTATTCTTAGTATGATGCCTGGCGTGTCTGGTTTGCCAAAAGACGTTGAAATAGATGATAACGCATTTGCTGGAATTGAAGCAATTATTCATTCCATGACAAAAGAAGAACGTTCCAATCCGGATCTCTTAAATCCATCTAGGAAGAAGAGAATTGCCAATGGAGCAGGCGTTGATATTAGTGAAGTTAATAAACTGGTAAAACAGTTAGAACAGTCCAGAAAAATGATGAAACAAATGTCTGGCATGATGTCTGGTAAAGGCATGAAACGCGGTGGTAAGTTTAAATTACCATTTGGGTTCTAAAAATACGATAGATTGTATGTTATAGACAATGTTTATAGCAATTTACAATATATAGATTCAAAACCTAAGGAGGTGAAAATGATGGCAGTAAAAATTAGATTAAAAAGAATGGGTCAGAAAAAGGCTCCTTTCTATAGAATTGTTGTATCTGATTCAAGATCTCCAAGAGATGGTAAATTTATCGAAGAAATCGGTACTTATGATCCTAATCAAGAGCCAAGCGCTTTCAATGTAAATGAAGAAGCTGCAAAAAAATGGCTTGCTAATGGTGCACAACCAACAATTACAGTAGGTAAATTATTTAAAAATGCAGGCATTGTTAAATAATATTTCCAGCTGATCTTTTGGGTATTACATGGAGGTATTAAGTAATGAAAGAATTAGTTGAAGTAATTGCTATGTCACTTGTAGATCATCCGGAAGAAGTTGTTGTAACAGAGACAGAAACTGATAAATCTATTGTTGTAGAGCTGAAAGTTTCTTCTGATGATATGGGTAAAGTAATCGGTAAACAAGGCCGTATTGCCAAAGCCATACGAACTGTTGTTAAAGCAGCTGCATCAAAAGATGATAAGAAAGTTATTGTTGAGATTCAACAATAATGCTGAAACAACGGAGAAACACATAATGTGTTTCTCTGTTGTAGTTTATGGCAATAGAAATTCGGTTAACGGGCTTTCTATTGTAATTTGATAAGAGAATGCCTTTTTAGGCAGATTGGAGTTAACATGAACGATATGCTTAGGGTGGGTGTCATATCCAATTCCCATGGAATTCACGGTGAGGTTAAAGTATTCCCAACAACAGATGATGTGAATCGCTTTAAAAAATTAAAAAATATTATATTGGATACCGGAAAAGAAAACTTAACGCTTGAGATAGAATCTGTTAAATTTTTTAAACAAATGGTTATTCTAAAATTTAAAGAATTTAATAATATTAATGAAATTGAAAAATATAAAGGTAAAGATTTGTTGGTAACAAGAGATAATGCAGTTAAACTTGAAAAAGATGAATATTTTATCTATGATATCATCGGTGCTAATGTGGTTACTGAAGAGGAACAACTAATAGGTGAACTTAAGGAAGTTCTTCAGACAGGTGCAAATGATGTATATGTTGTTTTAACAACAGAAGGAAAAGAATTATTAATACCAGTAATTCGTGACTGTGTACTCGATGTAGATACCAAAAATAAAAAAGTTATTGTACACCTTATTCCAGGATTACTGGATTAAAGTTTAGCAAAAAGATGGGAGTTAAGATGAATTATCATGTATTAACACTTTTTCCCCAGATGATAGAGCAGGGGATGAATACGAGTATTATAGGACGAGCAATGGAAAAAGATCTCCTACATTTAAACGTAGTTAATATTCGGGATTTTTCTGAGAACAAACATTTAAAAGTAGATGATTATCCATATGGTGGTGGGGCTGGAATGGTAATGCAAGCTGCGCCAATATATAAAGCGTATGAATCGATCAAAGAGGATATAAAAGATAAAAAGGTTCGAGTTATTTATCTTACACCACAGGGAAGCGTATTCAATCAAGAGATTGCCAAAGAACTTGCCACAGAGGAAGAATTGATTTTCTTATGTGGTCATTATGAAGGAATTGATGAACGTGTATTAGAATTAATTGTAACAGATTATGTATCCATTGGCGATTATGTTCTTACTGGCGGTGAGTTACCTGCAATGGTGATGATGGATACCATTGCAAGATTAGTTCCAGGAGTACTGAATAATGACATCTCTGCAGAAACCGAATCTTTTTCGGAACATCTGTTAGAATATCCTCAGTATACACGACCAGAGGTTTTTATGGATAAAGAAGTACCGGAAGTTCTATTATCTGGACACCATGGAAAGATTGCTCAGTGGAGAAGAGAGCAATC
>JAEZUR010000119.1 GCA_023420935.1 Bacillota bacterium
ATTCATGCTCTACTTGGAGAAAATGGTGCGGGAAAATCAACATTAATCAAGGTGTTAACTGGTGTAGAGCAAAGAGATGGAGGTCAAATTTTATTAGAAGAGAAAGAAATCTCCCCTAAAACTCCACAAGAAGGGCAGTTATTAGGTATTAGTTCTGTTTATCAAGAAGTGAATCTCTGTCCTAATTTGTCTGTAGCAGAAAATATTTATATTGGAAGAGAGCCTAGAAAAAAAGGTCGTATTGATTGGAAAGCAATTAATGAGAATGCAACGATACTACTTAATAAATTCGATTTAGATATTGATGTAACAAAAGATTTAGATTATTATTCTGTTGCCGTTCAACAGATGATCGCAATTGCAAGAGCATGTGACATTAAGGCAAAAGTGTTAATTCTTGATGAACCAACTTCAAGTTTGTCAACTAATGAGGTAAATAAATTATTTGAAATCATGAGACGTCTTAAGAAGGATGGGATGGGAATTATCTTTGTAACACACTTTATCGATCAAGTATATGAAGTCACAGACCGTATTACCGTGCTTAGAAATGGTGAGTATGTTGGCACCTATGAAACAGAACATTTACCAAGAGTTGAGTTAGTTGGAAAGATGATAGGAAAAGATTATGCGCAGTTGAATAAAACCATGGTTAGTTATGAAGAGGAATACAATAGCAACGATATATTCATAGAATTAAAGGATGTATCAGGTCTTGGAACTATAAAGAATCTGAACTTAAGTATTCATCAAGGAGAAGTGTTGGGGTTATCTGGATTGCTTGGTTCGGGAAGATCAGAAATTGCAAGAGTTATTTTTGGAGTGGATGCATTAGAACATGGAACCATAGAAATAAAGGGCAAAAAGGTTTTATTAAAAAACACATTAGATGCAATTAAGAGTGGAATTGCCTTTTGTCCTGAAAATAGAAAAACAGATGGTATTGTAGGTGATTTATCCATTCGTGACAACATCATTTTAGCATTACAAGCTAAGCAAGGTATGTTTAAAGCCATCTCTAGAAAAGAAGCAGGTAAATTAGCGGATGAGTACATAAAGAAATTAGAAATTAAGACACCATCAGATGAACAGAAAATCAAGAATCTAAGCGGAGGAAATCAACAGAAAGTTATTCTTGCAAGATGGCTTGCTACCAATCCAAGCTTGCTCATTCTGGATGAACCAACCAGAGGAATTGATATCGGTACAAAAGCAGAGATATTAAAGATTGTAATTGAGTTAGCAAAACAAGGGATGGGTGTAATCTTTATTTCTTCTGAAATTGATGAGATGTTACGTTGCTGTGGACGAATGGTAATCTTGCGAGATATGAAAAAAGTTATGGAGCTCAAAGGGAAAGAGATTTCACAGGCTGCAGTTATGCATCACATAGCAGGAGGCGAAAAACATGATTAAATTAAATAGAGTAATGAAACATCAAGCATTTGTACCATTTGTTATATTTATCGCTATTTTATTGTTCAATACGATTATTTCAGGTGGATCTTTCTTAGAAATGAAGATCGTGGATGGACATTTATACGGTAGACTTATCGATATCATCCGTAATGGTAGTAAATTAATGCTTTTGGCTTCGGGAATGACCATGGTTATTGCCACAGGCGGAACTGATATATCCGTGGGATCCATTATGGCAATCAGTGGTGCAGTAGCTTGTAGCATTGTAAGTGGAGCAATCCTTCCTGGTCTTGGTGGGAATGTAGCAGTTGCTATTGTATTGGCAGTTTTTGCAGGTGCACTTTGTGGAATTTGGAATGGATTTTTGGTATCTAAGATAAAGATACAACCAATTGTTGCAACTTTAATACTTATGGTAGCAGGAAGAGGTATTGCACAATTAATTACCCAAGGTAAAATCGTTACCATCAATTCAGATGCATATTATTTTATTAATGGTGGATATATCTTAGGAATACCATTTCCAGTTTATATTGTATTGTTTGTAGTTTTGATTACACTTCTTTTTACACAGAAAACAGCATTTGGATTATTTCTAGAATCCACAGGGTGCAATTGGAAAGCCAGTAAATTCGCTGGTATTAATGTAGATTTGATTAAGTTTTTAGTATATACCGTATCCGGAATCTTAGCAGCAGGCGCAGGATTAATTGAAAGCGCAGGTATCAAAGGAGCCGATTGTAACAATGCAGGCTTAATGATTGAGATGGATGCTATTTTAGCAGTAGCAATTGGTGGAACATCATTAAGTGGTGGTAAATTCTCAATTCCAGCTAGTATTTTTGGTGCTTTGATTATTCAAAGTATTACGACTATGGTATATGCATTAGGTATCGCGCCTGAGATTACACAGGTAGTAAAAGCTATTTTAGTTGTTATCATTTGCCTCTCACAATCCAAAGAATTTAAGACAACAATACTAAAATTATTCAATAGAGGAAAGGCGGTGGCTCAGGTATGAATCAACCAATCAAGATAAAACGTGAGTTAAAAGTAAATAATATCTCGTTAATTATTACCATCGCATTATTCGTAGTGTTATTTATGAGTGGCTCACTTCGATATGATAGATTCTTCTCCTTATCCACGTTATTGAATCTATTTAATGACAATGCTTATTTAATTATTGCAGCAGTAGGAACTACGTTTGTATTACTTACGGGTGGAATTGATATCTCTATTGCGTCCACCATTGCCTTTACCTGTGTGCTATCTGCAAGCTTATTACGAGCTGGTGTTCCAGCATTTATAGTTATTCCACTAGTCTTACTCATTGGGCTTGGGTTAGGACTTAGCATGGGTAGTATCATTCATTACTTTAAGTTGCAACCGTTTATTGTAACATTGGCTGGCCAGTTCCTGATGAGAGGGCTTTGCGCTATCATCAGTACAGAATCTATTCCAATTACCAATGAATTTTATAAAGCAGCAGCTCTAAGTAAAGTAATGTTTGGAAAAGCAAAAATCTATTATTATGTGTTTATCACCTTATTTGTTATAGCAGCAGCATTTTATATCTTAAAATACACAAAGTTTGGAAGAAATATTTATGCACTTGGTGGTAATGAGCAATCTGCTATCTTAATGGGACTTCCAGTTGCAAGAACCAAAATCGCCGTGTATGGTATTAACAGTTTTTGTGCAGCATTAGCAGGAGTAGTATTTAGTTTCTATACCCTAGCAGGTTATTCTTTGCAGAATATGGGACTTGAGTTGGATGCCATATCCTCTGCCGTAATCGGAGGAACCTTATTAACAGGAGGAGTTGGTAATGTAATTGGTACTACCATTGGAGTATTGATTCAAGGCATTCTACAAACCATTGTAACCTATGAGAATCTCAATACCTGGTGGACGAAAGTAACAATTGCAGCTTTACTTTGTATCTTTATCATTATACAACGTGTCATTTCTATTCGAGCGGAAAAGAAAAAAGGAAAGAATTGAAAAAAGCCAAATGCTATCATATAATAATGATAAGAGTTTCAGCTGCTCGTTAGGGTGGAATTAATAGAATCATGAACTACTTAACTTCATGATAGGAAGTAATATGAGATTGGGGTGAGAGCTATGAAATGGATAAAGAATAAAATTATGAATATCACTATTCGAAGTAAAATAATTTTATCTTATCTATTAATAGCCCTCACTCCATTTTTGATTTTTGCAATCATCAGTACAGTTGTCTATACCAATCAAGTTGAAAATAATATATCACAGCATACCAATCAGATGCTGGGACAAGTAAAAACGGCAATTGAGGTATACATAAATTCATTAGATAAACTGACTAATTATATTAATAAAGAAGTGGAAGAGGTAGATTTCCCGAATATGCATACGGAAGAAGATATTCAGTGGAAATATGAGAAAGAAAATATTTCTAATATGCTATACCATATTGGAGAAACCCATTCCGAAGTTGCTGGGATATTAATTGCTACAGAAAATGATATGTATATCAGTACCGGAATGACACGTATATCAAGAGATTCCTTTACAGAGGAAGAATGGTATAAACAGGCCATAGAAAACCCAAATGAGATTCAGATTATTAGTAATGTAACAGGAAGAAATATTGTAACCAATGAGAGTTATAGTGTGGACGATGTTTTTTCTGTTTCCAAAGCAATTATTAATTCTGAGACTGGACAAGTGTGTGGTGTTATCCTCATGGATATTCGCCAAGATATTATCCTACAGTCTATAGAAAGTATTACCATTGGTGAAAAGGGTTTTGTATTCGTTATGGATGATAGTAAGCATGTGGTTTATACACCAGTCAATCCTATTATCTACCGGGTGAATCCAGCTTGGTTTGATGAGAATGTAGGGAAGCCAATTATTACGAAAATTAATTATGAAACCTATCAAATTAGATATGAATATTCAGATTATACCAATTGGAACATTGTTGGAGTATTTTCTCAAGATGAAATAATGAGCGGTATGTATACTATGATGTATATATTAATTGGTATTTTATGTTTGGTGCTAGTGTGTATCATTATTATCTCTTTAAAGATCTCACAGACCATTACAAGACCAATTATTAAACTGAAAAAAGTAATGAAACAAGCAGAATCTGGCGATCTATCCGTTCGATTTAATGCGTACTATCAAGATGAGATCAGTGAGCTTGGAAGAAACTTTAATCAAATGTTGATTCGAATTGAGAAGTTAGTTCAATTAGTATATATCGAGCAGCGTAACAAAAGGAAAGCAGAGTTAAAGGTTTTACAAGAGCAGATTAAACCCCATTTTTTATATAATACCCTGGATACCATCAGTTGGATGGCAAGAGAATATGAGGCAGATGATATTGTTAAATTAGTAGATGCATTAACAAATGTATTCCGTATCGGTTTAAATCATGGAAATGATTACATCAAAATAAAAGAAGAAATTAAATATGTATCCAATTACTTGTATATTCAGAAAATACGGTATCGGACGAAGTTAAACTATCAAATTGAAGTAGATGAGCGTATTGATGATTATGAAGTTCCCAAGTTTATCTTACAACCCTTAGTTGAAAATGCCATCTATCATGGAATAAAAACCAAACGTGGAGAAGGTAATCTATTGATTACAACGAAAAGTTTTGAAGATGGTTCGATCCAATTTAGTGTGGAAGATGATGGATCGGGAATGGAACAAGAAAAAGTAGATGAACTTAATATCTTACTAAATCGTACTATGAAACTTGAGGATAATCAAAGTTTTGGTCTATTCTATATTAAGGAAAGATTAAGGATAAGATATGGTGAGAATTTTAGTGTTCGAGTGGAAAGCAGAAAAAATGAAGGAACTCGAGTCATCATTACAATTCAGAAACTACTGCTTCATAGTATGACAAGTATAGAGGGAGAAGATATTTGGCATGAAAAATAAAAGGGTAATAATTACTCTATTTCTTTGTGTTTTTGGTTTTGTTGGAATTCTGAAAGTGATTAGCAGTTTACAGGATTCCCCTTACGAAGAAATAGAATATGTGATAGGAGTATCACAGGCTAATATGCGAGAACCATGGCGTTTGGTTTTAATGAATGAGATAAAGGAAGAGGCTGGGAAACACACCAATATAAGATTAATCACCACTGATGCAACTTCCAATTCGAAAAAACAGAAAAATGATGTTAAAAAGTTGTTAGAATACGGGATCGATTTACTGATTATATCACCTAGTGATGTAAACAAAATGACTCCTGTTATCCGAGAAGCGAACCGTGAAATACCAGTTATTGTAATGGATAAAGCGGTAGAAGGGTTTGATTATACTTTATTTATTGGACCAGATAACAAGCAGATTGGAAAACAAGCGGGTGAAGATATGATAGCATTATTAGAACAAGAAAAAGGGTCCATTCTTGAATTATGTGGAAGTCAATACTCCCAAGCTAGTTTGGATAAAAGTGATGGGTTTGATAGTATTATCTCGAAATACCCAAATGTTACGATAAAGAGGCAGAGGGTAGAATCAGAATTAAGAGATGATGCAGAAGATTTTGTTCTTTCAATGGGAAGAGAATTAGAAGATATTGATGTGATTTTTGCACATAATGATTATATGGCTCTCGGTGCTTATCATGCAGTACATAAACTGGGTTATGATATCAAGATTGTTGGAATTGATGGATTCAATGGAGAAGATGATGGAATTAATCTGGTAAGACAAGGGAAAATCCATGAAACCATTGCTTGTTCTACCGGTGGAAAAGAGGCTATTCAATATGCCATCGACATTTTAAATCAAGTAAGCGGAGTGCCAAAACAAGTGATTCTGCGAAGCCATAGTGTAACTAAAAATAATGTAGATACTTATGTAGCAAAGCAGAATAAACCATTAAATGAGTATAAAGAAATAATTGATGTGGGTTATTCCCAGCTTGGAAGTGAGAGCGCATGGAGATTAGCCAATACAAGATCCATACAAGAGGCAGCCAAGGATAAAGGCATTAATTTAATATATGAAGATGCTAATCAGTCACAGGAGAATCAGATTGCAGCCATAAAGAAATTTATTGCTATGAAAGTGGATGTGATCGTAATTTCTCCAGTAGTTGATAATGGATGGGAAGATATTCTCCAAGAAGCAAAACAAGCAGGAATCCCAGTTCTGCTTTCTGATAGAAAAATTACGGTAGATGATAACTCACTTTACTCAACTTATATTGGAGCTGACTTTATTGAAGAAGGCAGACGAGCCATGCGCTGGATTAAGGAAAATGTTCCGAAAAATGAGGAGCTAATTAATATATTGGAGATACAAGGTACGTTAGAAGCCTCCCCAACAGTTGAGAGAAAGCAGGGTTTTGAAGAAATCATGAATCATTATTCAGAATATCATATTAAATATTCTGAAAGTGGTAATTATACTTATGCTGGTGGAAAAGCCGTCATTCAGAAGTATATGGATAACCATGAGTGGGATATTGATGTAATTTATGCCCATAACGATGATATGGCGTTAGGAGCTATCAGTGCATTGGAATCCTATGGAATCAAACCAGGCAAGGATGTAAAAATCGTGTCTGTAGATGGAACGAAAAAGGCATTTGAGGCAATGATTAGCGGCAAGTTAAATTGCGTGGTAGAATGTAGCCCATTACTTGGACCTCAATTAATGAAAGCAATCCAGGATTTAATGAATGGTAAGGAATTACCGCTACGTATTATTACAGATGAGAAGGTATACACCCAGGACGAGGCGAAAGAGGTGAAAAATAGTCGGAAGTATTGAGGTATATATGATTTGTTTTAAGATTGGAAGTAACAAATTGATAGATTGTTACTTCCAATCTTTAGCTTTCAATCTATAGGCTTCCGTTAACCAGGATAATAGGATGGTTAATAGGATAGGTACTGTACTAGTAGAAGGATGTATGATATAATTAGTAGAAATAGGATATAAATGGATATATATGTTTGGTGATTGACAACTGTGGGCGAGAACTGGTGTTGTTTTTATTTATTCATTGGATTATTACAGAATTTTCAATGTGGGAGGATCGGGGTTGAAAAAAAGGCTTAAATTTTTGATTTTAGTAATTGCATGTATAGTTACTATTTGCGGTATTTTTATTATAAGAAATAGTTTGATATCACCATATGATTTTCTTTTAAAAGAAAGTATTAAAGGTAATACGAACACAAGACCCACGGAAAAGATATATGAAGTTAATGTAGATGCTGGAAAGTATTTCATCTTTTATATAAATGAAAGAGGTTCTCTTGCTTGTGCCATAATTAAGAAAGGATATTTTTCTTACCAATTATTAAGAACGAGTTCTGAGATATTAATAAAAAACGGAGAAAAACCATTTGATGCTATTTATAGCTCTTATAACAGTGGAAAATCATGGATAGATTGGGGCGTTATAAGGGATAAATCGATAAAACAAGTTTTAGTAAATGAGAGAAAGGCTGTTATTAAAAATTATATGACACCCAAATTTTTTATACTTATGGAGATAGTAAAGATTTAGATTTATCTGCAGGACCAAATTATCAATATCTCGACGAACAAGGACAAGTGATTTATCAATGATAAATGACGGAACTTTTATAAATATTAATTTCTACAAAAATGTATGCTAATTTTAACAACTAAAATTACTCAATAATTATATTGGGTTAATAAATACGATAAAAAAGAGGAGGCACTGGATAATGGACAAAAAAAGTGAGCAAATATCAAAGAATTGTCTTATATGTACCTATTATGAGTGTAAAGAACTTTATGATTATAGGTATAGATTTGATGGTAGCAAGAACCCTGCGCTCATACTAAGTACAGAAGGTCATTGTTTTTTAGGATTAGATCAAGAAAGTAATGGTAATATAAAAGCGGAATTCAGTCGTACTAAAGAAAGAGATTGCTGCATACCAGGAGTTTTGCAAGTAGCTTTAGAAGATGAAGAGCTGCAGCAAGCGAAAGATGTAAGAGAACTATATGAACTATTTTGTAAAAAGTATGAGACACATGTAGGTTAATAAAAAAACAAAAGTCCACCTTTCTGGTATTGGAGTGTGGTCTTTTGTTTATTATTTCATTGGACAAAATTGAATTATAGTCATGTAAATACATATTCTGAATAAAAATTGCAATGCAAGAACGAATGGAAATTAAATATAATAAGCATTGATGGCCTATAATATATAGAAAGTAGAGGTATAAAATGAAAGAATTGGATAAACCAGTAATTGTTGCGTTTCCTCTTAGAGGAGAATGGTTGGCACCCACTACGCCTGGGAAAAAGATTCCAAGCCACGGAACCAATCAATTGGGAGAACGTTATGCATATGATTTTCTACAAGTTGACTGGACGAGAAAAGGTTGGCCTGCTTATCGCGTTCATTGGTTGCAATATCTCTTTTTCGGCGTTCCACTAAATAAGTGTTATTGCTGGGGGCAAGATGTATATGCACCTTGTGATGGTACTATTATGAAAGCGGAGGATGGTTATAAAGAACGAAAAAGAGTACATATACTCTCTGATTCCTATGTTGCTTTAAAGAATGCATATACCTTTGATCCAAGAAAAGATAATATCCAATCCGTTGCTGGTAATTATATCATTATGAAATGCGATAACCATGTATACGCAGCCTTAGTACATCTTCAAATAGGTTCCATTGTTGTATCTGAAGGTCAACAGGTAAAGAAAGGTGATGTTTTAGGAAAAGTAGGGCATTCAGGCAACTCTTTTGCACCACACTTACATTTTCAACTTATGGATCGTTGCGATATTGCTTCGGCAAAAGGAATACCATGTGCATTTGAACAGTATGATCTCTATGAAAATGGTAAATGGATACAAGTGAATAATGGAATTCCTACAGATAAGGACAGAATAAGAATATCTTCTAAATAACTTAATGAAAGATCAATGTACAGGAACAAGATGTGAAAAGAAGATGAAAATAGAAAGAGAGGTGATTGTCATAGACGAACACCTCTCTTTCCCTCTTAATTATAGCAAATTTACTCCGTAACAACAAGACTATTTTTCCGGATATGGATGTGATAGAGTTATGCATAACGGTTTTGGAGAAGATAATCCTACCGATTCTAAAATAGGGGTGATTTCGTAATGGAACAGTATCAATCAGAATTAGAGTTTGAGCATAAAAGATTAGAAAAAACAATATCATTAGCGAAAAAACAGCTGGATCAAGCAAGGGCGAAAAACGAGGAGAATAAGTCAGCCATTATTTCTGCTAAAAAAGAGTTGCGTGAGAACACCTCACACTCTATCGCAAATTTATGGTCTTCTGATAGTTTTGAAGCCTTGGCTGAATTAAGTCAATTTGCTAATCCTGTTACTGCGAAAATCGCAGATTACGAAGAGGTTGAGAACAAAATAGCCCAACTAGAAAAATTAATTCAATCGCCATATTTTGCTCGTATCGATTTCAAATTTGACGGGGAAGAAACATTTGAGAAAATTTATATTGGACGATCTTCTTTAATGAAAGATAAGTCATACCAAATGTATGTTTATGACTGGAGATCTCCAATCGCAAGCGTCTTTTATCGATTTGTTACTGGGCAGGCATATTATGATGCACCTGCTGGCAGGATAACGGGAGAGGTTAATTTAAAGCGTCAATATGAAATCAACAAAGGGGTATTAGAATATTTCTTTGATGCAGATGTGCAAATTGTAGATGAGTTTCTTAGAAAATTATTATCTCAAAATAATTCTACCAAGATGAAAACCATAATAGAAACCATACAGAAAGAGCAAGATATTGTAATCAGAGATATGGAAAACGACCTTATGATGGTACAGGGAGTAGCGGGAAGCGGCAAGACTTCCATTGCCCTTCATAGAGCAGCCTATCTGATGTATCAAGGTCTGTCATCTCACCTATCTGCAAACAATATTATTATCATTTCACCAAATACAATATTTGAACAGTACATTTCCAATGTAATACCAGAACTAGGAGAAGAAAATGTCATATCCGTGGTATTTGATGAAATGCTTGCAAACCTATTACAAAATAAGCATATCCAGTCAAGAAATGAATTTCTAGAAGGTTTAATCACAAGTTCACATTACCGAAATGTGATAAAAAGTAGTATGGAATTCAAAACTTCTCACCAATTTGTGGAACTACTCAATCAATTTATTCTTGATATACCACATAAATGGATTGAATTTGAGGATGTTTACCATGATGGTGAATTAATAGTAAGAAAAGAGGTAATAAAGGAGAAAATAATAGGACGAAAAGATACGGCATTGGGGATGAAGTTAGAACAATTAGAGGATTTTGTAGTAGAATTGATATATGAGGCAAAGAAAATTCGTATCAAAAATGCGGATAAGAAAGAGATACTACAGTTTACACAGCTTAATGTATTAGAACTATACAAACAATTATTCTGTAATAGAGATTACTTTTATCATTTAGCGAAAGATCTTGATCTTCCTGAAAACATAGAAGATATTATTGTTTACACACAGGAAAATCTAGAAACTGATCGTTTATACTATGACGATGCCGCAGTTCTGGCCTATTTGAATCTAAAAATATATGGAGCCAATGAGTATAAAAATATAAAGCAGGTGGTAATCGATGAAGCCCAGGATTATTATCCTCTCCATTTTCAACTATTCAACTTACTGTTTTCTAATGCAAAATTTACGATTTTGGGAGATATCAATCAAACTCTTGAAAAGAAAGAAGATTTATCATTATATGAGGACATAAGAAGAATTTTAAATAAGAAAAAAGCTTCACTTGCTACTATGGATAAAAGTTTTCGATGTACCAATGAAATTTTAACATATAGCTCAAAATTCATTGAGCAAAGTATGGAGATTAAAAGCTTCAATCGTAACGGGGAAGAGCCAAAGGTATATGTTAGTGAAAGTCTAAAGTCACATAATAGCGAAATTATTTCAGAAGTTAAATTCTGTTTAGAACAAGGATATCAATCCGTCGGATTAATCTGTAAAACTGAGAAAAATGCACTTTCTTTATACAATAACTTAAAAGATAGCATGGATGTCCAAATAATAAAAAACGAAAGTACAGCTGACTTGCAAGGTGTATTCATTATACCGGTTTATATGTCAAAAGGGCTGGAATTTGATGCAGTTCTACTATGTGACATCGATAAAGAAACATATCATAGCGACGATGATAAAAAGCTATTATATATAGGGTGTACCAGGGCGCTTCATAGGCTTAATCTGTTCAGTTGTGGAGAAGTTAGTCCATTATTATAGATTATCTATATAATTTAAGAAGTTCCTTAATTTTTTAACCTAACAAGATAATCCCTAAATACAGGTATCTCTTTATTATCACATGTAATTAAATTATAATCTCTAATTAGATTACGCTTATTTTTTCTGTATCTTTCAATTATATTATAACCAAGGAATGTCTGAAAGTTTGCTATATTATCAGTATAATACCGTTCAGTATAAATAATAAAATTACCTGTATATTGCAATATGCTTATTGTTGGATAACCATCAATTCCATAGTCAACTATAACTATTTTATCAGGTATCCTATTTAAATAATTGTACATGAACAACTGCATTCGCTTGGAATTATATGATACTGCACCATATTTAACTATGTTGTTATTTTCAATAGACATAGCTAGTGTATACTCTTGTGGATATAAAGATAATTCAAGTTCGTGTTGATAATTTTTCATAGGCTAAAATTCCTATAGGTCCTTATGACACAATATTCACTTTATATTAAGGGTGTGAGAGATTGGAAATAGATAAGTAACCTAAAGATTAGCAGGTGTGTAACAGCACCTGCTTTTTATGTTTTTTCAAGTCTTACAAGCAGGCGAAATGAAGAAAGAACTCATTTTGTCCAGAGTGTTTTTATAAATTGAAAATATATGTTAAAATACTATAAAGTTTGGTTTTATTATTGTAAATACAAAAAAATATATGGGTCTATAATGTAAATTATAGAGCATGTATACTCTATCATGCCTTGGGTAGTAATAGAAGTTCATTGAGAAAAAGGAGGTATATGATGAGACGTAAGTTTAGTGTATTAATGGTGGTAGTTTTATTGGTTCAAATGATAATTACACCACTCTTAGTTAATGCACAAGAAGCGAAAGCTAAGGTTAAGTCCGCAGTACAAAGAGAAATAGGTTTAAAAGCAGAATATTACCTATTAGATCTTGCAGATTTAACATTAGAAGAAAAAACCAATGAAAAAATAGTAAATAATATAAACTATCCAAAAGGAAGTAATAATTTAGGGGCTGAGTTAAAAAATGAAACGGGGAATGACAAATATGTGGGAATTCGGTGGACAGGAAAATTAGTGGTTCCAGAATCGGCATATTACACATTTTATTCTTTTACCGATGATGGATCGAAACTCTGGATCAATGGGGAGGTAGCCATTGATTACTGGAAAGTTTCTTGGGAAGAAGAACAAACAAGTAATAAAATCTATCTAGAACAAGGAAAAGAATATGATTTTCGATTTGATTATATGCAATATATTGGTGGTCAGTGTGCAACACTTAGCTGGTCCAATGATGCAACTATGACTTCAAAGACAATTATTCCCAAAGAAGCCTTTTTGCAACCAGATACTGTTATTGAAGAGCCAGAGGAACTTAAGACTGAAATTCATGGTTTACAAGGCCAGTATTATCAGCTTGCTCCATCGGGAACCACTGGAAAACAGGATGTGGTAGCATTTGGCCAATTAATGACCACTTGCGTAGATGAAGCTATTTACTATGATTCCATGGAAAATATTTTATCCGAACAGACAGGGGTAAGAGATAAAGCAGGTGTTAGGTGGACATCTAATCTAGTTGCACCAAAGGATGGTTATTACACCTTCCACGTTTACTCAGATAATGGGGCAAAGATATCACTGGATGGCAAACAGATCTTAACCTGGTGGGTGAAAGAGTGGGATAAATGGCAAAGTAGTAAAGAAGTATATCTTGAAAAGGGAGAAGCTCATCCTTTTAAGTTTGATTATTTTGAATGGGATGGTGGCTCACATGTGAAAGCTTTCTGGAGCTATTGTGAAAAGCTGACGGATGTAGCAGGTGAAAAAGAACAGATTCCAAATGAAGCGTTCTATTTGCCAAATTCCTATGAAGGTGCAGTGGTTAGCTCTATTGATACAGCCAATGCTGTTTTAAATATTGACAAAGGATTGTCAGGGACTATGGATATCCTTGGGCGCGGGTTCGGGGAAGGAAAACAGATTCAAGTAGAAGTAATCTCTTCTTCTGGTAATTCGTTAGCTACCCGACTTATACTTACTGTAAAAGAAATCAAAAAGGATCGAATTACGGTGTTGGTACCAAGCAATCTTCGTGTAGGAAGATATCGCCTTAAAGTGTCCGTTGGTGATTATGCGACAAAGACCAGTGGAGTAAATGGCATTTTTACTATTACTACAAACAATCAAAATTATAGCGATCGTCCAGAATATCCAAATCCAGAATGGTCAAGAAAAGATGATGCTGGTTCAGGAGACAATTGGATTAGTTTAAATGGCTTATGGGATTTTGAATTCGATGCCTCTGAAAAGGGTAAAACAGAAGGATGGTATAACATTGATAAAGAATTTACCAAAGAGATTAATGTTCCATTCTGCTGGGAATCTGCTTACAGTGGCATAACAGATACAAACTATCTTGGTCAGGCTTGGTATCAGAAAGAAGTTACCTTAAAGAAACGTGATTGGGATGGAAAACAGCTTATCATAAAATTTGGTGCTGTGGATTGGAAGTGTAAGTTATGGGTGAATGGAAAAGAAGTTGGTACACACGAAGGTGGTTATACCGCTTTTGAAATGGATATTACCAAGTATATCAAACTAGATGCAACAAACATTATAACATTATGGGTGGAAGACAAATCCTCCTACGGAGATAATAGTTATCCAGCCTTGGTAGGTAAACAGGGCTTAAATGCACCTTGTGGATATACTCATACCAGTGGAATCTGGCAGAGTGTTTATCTAGAAGGAAGAAAGAGTGAAACTACAATTGAGTATGCTCATGCCAATCCAGATGTGGATCATTCTGGTGTACAATTTGATCTTAAGATAAACAATGCAGGATCACAAAAATTAAATGTGCAGTATCAGTTTAAGAGTATCTTATACGATCAAAAATTAGATAAAGATGTGGATACCGGTTCCTCTTTCCAGGGAGAACAAACCATATCTATGAAATCTGGTGAAACTGAAATAGCGCTGGATATGATAAAGATTGACGACCAAAAGTTATGGAATTATGACCAACCCAACCTTTATGAGGGCACTATTGTTATTAGAAATGCCTCTGGTACCGTGCTGGATAAAGTATCTACTTATTTTGGTCAACGTAAAATATCAACAGCTTACTATTCTGATAAAGTAGGTGCCAAGTATATCTATGTTAACAATAATCCAGTGTATCTGTCTGGACTATTGGATCAAGGATTCTTTCCAGAAGGAATCTATACTGCATCCAGTGAAGAGGCTTTAAAATCAGATATCAAAGAAATGAGAAATCTTGGATTTAACATGATTCGCAAGCATTTAAAAATCGAAGATCCTCTTCAGTATTATTGGGCAGATAAATTGGGTATGTTCATCTGGCAAGATATGCCTCATGCAACGGCTATGTGCCCAAGTAAAACCGGTGCTACAACACCAGGACGTGTATGTTATGAATATGCACTGGAGAACATGGTAAATAAGAATTATAACCATCCATCGGTAATCGCGATTATGCTATTTAATGAAACCTGGGGATTACAAGAGGCATATTTTAATAATAAGCAGGAAGTAAAGGCGGCAGATGGCCTCAATACCTTAGAATGGGTAAAAGCCATGTATGACAAGGTAAAGGATATGAACCCAAATATTCTGGTGGAGGATATGAGTCCTTGTAATCAGGATCATATTCAACCAAGTGATATGAATACTTGGCATATGTACCCAAAGGGATATACA
>JAEZUR010000148.1 GCA_023420935.1 Bacillota bacterium
ATTCTGTAGTACGCTGTAAATGGGATTCAAATGAAATTCTTGCATTCTCATCACTCCAAGCCTTTCTCAAATGAGGGTCATCACCGGAAATTCTTATGATTACGGAAAAGTCTTTATAATTAGCATCAGTGTACATACCTGTAGAAATGCGATTACCTGCACACATAGCATTATTAATATGATCTACATAAGGGGTAATGTTTGTAAAGAGATCATAGCCCGATGGGTTTATTAAAGGATAATTATGATAAGGGATATGGTTTTCCAGTACTAGAACAGTGTATAGTGCTGCAGTACATAAGATTGTTAATAATAAAAGGACTTTCTTGGTAATTCCCATAAACACGGATCCTCCTAATACAATGAAATACTATACACTTTATCACCTTTTAGATCACATAGGATTGTAATATCTTCGGTGGCAGTCTGATAACAGTAATAGTTCAGACCATTTCTTTGAAAAACTTTTGTTTGAGGTCCAAATATATCAGTTGCCAGCTGTTTCGCTTTTATGGAAGACATTCCTTGTTCAATTCCCATATATCTATTGGTTGTTACTTCCATAACTTTATTGCCAGTGCTTCCATCAGTAGCATCAAACCATAGCTGAACCGTTGTTCCTTGAAGATCATATGAATAGATAAAATAAGGGTTTTTATTAGGATTGACTAAGTAAAGCTGATGGGAGAGACCTTTGAAATATGCATTTACATCCGGATATGCCAGGCCTAAATAGTTGGAGAAATCATCATTGGAATTCGCACTACCGGTACGAACCCCAGAATCATCATTAAAGCCGATTAATGCAATAAATAACAGAAGAATATTGGAGATTATAATAACCACCAAATGTCTTTTGCGATATGAGGTTATATTGTTGATTCGATAATGAACTTCTGAGTAGGTATGAATTAAGGTTTGAACAATCGGTGATTTTGGACGACCCTCGTCGGAAAGAAGCTTTAGCATTAGAACCAGTGTTTTGGCGTACTTGGTGTAATTGGACTGGGAAAGGTACTTTAACACAGTCTCATCGCATGCGAATTCACAGTCTGTTTTACTGATAAAATAGGCTGTCCAGATGATTGGATTAAACCAATGCAGAATGCAAAACAGAAGTCCAATATGATTAAATATAATGTCAAAACGCTTGATATGTATTAACTCATGTAGCAAGACATGGCAAAGTTCATTTTCGGTAAAATGACTGGTTAATGGAGTTGAGAGGACAATGAGAGGGTGAATAAACCCATAGGTTATGGGAGAGGTAGCGGAGGAGGTAAAGTAAACAGTTACCTTTCTTCTTATGTGGAGCTGCTGTCTTAAATGATCCACCTGATTATTAATTGAGGTTTCTTTGCATTGTTCAAGAGACTTAATGTGGATAATCAGCTTCAATGACGTAAAGATAAATAAAGCCAGGAGAAGTTGAACCCCAACGATCCAAATCACTGCGAATGCTTTAATGAGATCAAATGATAAGGTATCGGATATTATTTGCTGACAAGAATATGTCTGCTCAATGAAGTTAATCTGGTTTTTATCAGTTCCCAAGAGTCCAAGCAATAAGTCCTTGTAGCTAACGGAAAACCGCCTGAAAAATGACAACTTATATAATGTAAGGGAACTTTTTATGGGAGAAAGCGGAAGTACTAGACGAATAACAACCAGTAGCCATATAATATAAGACCAACGGGCAGAGAAATCTTGTCGGAAGCTCTTTCTAAATGCCATTATTATAAGGATTAAAATTGAACTCTTTAAAGATGTCATAAATATGATTTGTAAAAGATATTTCAAATAGAAAATCATATGAAAAGCTCCTCTATACATTCATAGTGAATATAAACCTAGTAAAATTGTATAATAAATGGATATAAATAGCAATAAAATCATATGCAAAAAAACCCTATACGGATGGAAGTAGGTTCTCGTTATTGTTACCAAAGTTTAGAATAAAATGTAAACATTGACGTAATAGTGAAATTATAGTAAAATAAAAATGATTACATTTGTAATATATTTAAGCCATAGTATCCCATAAACATGGGTATGAAGTCATTTCAGCCTCTAGTTGATCTAATTGACCATTCAATAACACTCTGCGCTATCGAATGGGCTATATTAAAAATAAGAACAATCGTTAGTAACGATGAAATACAGTGTAGAACGCATGATACCTTCGTGTTATTTATATATCAAAACATAATACTAATAAGAAAGGAAATATGATGTTTAGACTCTATAAACATCATACAAGTGATAAATTGAAAAAAAGGGATAGAATATCAGAAGCGGAAATAATTGTAATGGATGTAATATGGAATAATGGAAACGCTAAGGCTTCTGAAATCATTGAGGCTTTAAGTGAAAAGGAAAAGTGGAATGACAAAACAATACGCACACTATTAAATCGATTGGTATCCAAGAAGGTAGTAGGTGTTAAAAAAAACAAATTCAATGAGTATTATCCATTGATTTCTAGAGAAGAATGCCTTCAGGAGGCAACAATTTCTTTTTTGGACAGGTTTTATAAAGGTTCCATAGGATATCTTGTATTGAATTTTGTTCAGAATAATCAACTATCAGAAAGTGAAATTATGACCTTGGAGAACTTGATCGAAGAGAAAAAAAAGAATGATGCAAAACATGATACAGAAGATAGCCGGAACTGAAATCCGGAGAATATGGATGTGATAAAGAGTATGATCCCTCCATCAGACTGGCAAATGTGAGTGATATGGAACAATTTTTGAGTATTTTAAGCAGGATTTATCGACCCTTACCTTGATGAAAAACTCATGGGAGTTTACCCAATGATGATTTGATTTTAAGCGTATAAGAACGCTTTAAATAAAAAAAATGGATAAGGAGATTACAATAATGAAAGTAAAAAAGTGGTTTGCGGTGACGTTGATCGTAATACTAAGTATCACCTCTTTGCCTCAGAAGGCTTACGCATGGAAAGCTAAGACTCATAATTACATAGCGAATTTGCTTCTGGAAGAGATTCAAGCAAATAAGGTAGGGACAACCTCCAAAGTAAATATTGCTCCTTTTGGATATTTTAATGTTGATCCTGAATTTGTAAAAGCATTAACGGATTATCCGTCAGCATTTCGTGCAGGTGCGCAAGGTCCGGATGCTTACCCGGATATCTATGTGGGTCAGTCCTTCATTCATCCGGATGCAAGTAAACCCTCCGGCGAGTGGCTGAAGATGATGCTAGAGGATGCTCTTAAATACCCGCAGAATGATCCAAAGCGTTATGAGATTATGTCTTTCATCCTGGGTTTTATGTGTCATTACGCAGGAGACCTGTTCGGACATAATTACATAAATTCCATCGCTGGCGGTTCATATCCTGATATGACAGATCTCGCTGATAAAGAAAAGGCTGAGCCAGCTCTCAACATTATTACGAGACATCTTTCTTCTGAAGCCTATATCGATTCAAAAATCCCGTATGAGTATAAGACAGGCGAGAAAGTGGCATTGGATGCTCCGAATGATTTTATTCTTAATACCTTCGTTTATAATGGCAATAAGAATAATGGATTCACTGACTATTATACTGTCAGCCCAAGCAGTTCAAATTTTAATCCAAGTAATATGGATGAATACCTGCCGGTGCATTTTAATTATATTGTAAATCTCCGAAACACACTTTATCAGAAATCCCAATATTATCGTGCCTATATTAATTCAAAAAATGTACTGGACTATGTGGAGAACACAGCGATTGTAAACTATCTAGATGCGTGGATCGCGGATCTTGACAGGGCTATGAATGCTTGGATTCAAGTTAGTGAGAATATTGCTAAGGGTATCGTTAAGAGCGGAGATGAGAACGATCTGGTTGTGGTCAAGAATGAGATCAGTAATTGGTTTAATACCTACGGCAAATATATGTCACCGGTACCGGATGTGATTATCAATGCGCTGGGAGCCCCCAAAAGCTTTGCGCAGTTTTTAAAGGACTACGCCGATCTTGATTATCTTTATGATCTATACGAAGAATTTAATGATTACATGGAGAAATTGATCTTAAACTACATGATATATGATGTAGCAGGAATGACAGAAGAAGATGTGAAAAAGATGAGGGAAGCTTTGATCGCACCCAACCTAATTCTTGGCGAAGACGTTCTGGCTGTCATGGATCAAGATATGAAGAATTTTGGCTCTACGACGAATTCGAATGATCAGGATTTTGCTCCGTTTTACAACTCACTGATTATGACAAAACTAATATTAATTGGGCCGGACGGCATCAACAATTTGTTACAGCAGGTAACAGGCAGCTACTATAATACAGGCTATATCAAATCCACCGGCAGGAATACCATTGATAACCTGAAGGTGAGAATTAAGACAAAAAAGAATAAAACATCCTGGGGAATACCCACTACAAATTACGGCACCGATAATGATGTTTATTTTGGTGTTGAATTGAAGAATGGCTCAACAATTGAGCAGCTATTTGACAGATCAGGATATAATGACTTCAACAGTAATTGTGATGACACCTATATCTTTGATTTAAAATCATCAATAGTACCGAGTGATATTAATAAAATCTGGATACGTATGAATAAGATTGTAAATGATGACTGGAATCCAGACTTTGCGGAGGTCTCTGGATATTTTGGAAACAGCATAATTATGAACGCTGTGAAATACACCGGTCTTCCGGAATTTAACGGCAATGAGACCTGGAGCAAAAACGTAAATTACAATGACAGTACCTATACAACCTCATTAAATACCGGAATGATAGACTTTATGAACAGCCTTGATGAAAGTCTGCAATGGCAGGACATGGATTTCCTGCTTTGGAATGATGTAAATCTACGTGAAAAAGTCTTTTATACAGTATTCAAAGATGTTCAAAAATATGATGATGCTTCTTATGATATGTATGCACCATATACTAACCTAAACTCTGCCTATACGGTTGGTCTTGATGCAAACGGTGGGGATCCGATTACAAATGAGCTTAAGGTTAATGTAGGTGATACCTTCGGAACTTTACCGAAGGCGACCAGAAAGAAATACAACTTTGATGGGTGGTATAC
>JAEZUR010000056.1 GCA_023420935.1 Bacillota bacterium
ATCCTCGGGTGGTAATTTTGATAATCCTTGGAATGAAAATATTGGTGACACTCATTATTGGGATGTATGGCATGGTGAAAAACCATTTTCTGATTTTAGGAAATATTATTTCCGTTATCTTTCAGAATTCGGTTTCCAATCATTCCCGTCACTGAAAACGGTAGAAACATTTACGGAAGAAAAGGATAGAAATGTATTTTCAAGAGTAATGGAAATGCACCAGAGAAATCGAGCAGCCAATGGTAAAATCCTTAATTATCTATCCGCTACTTATTTATATCCTAAAGATTTTGAGCATTTATTATATGCATCTCAACTTCTTCAAGCAGATGCTATAAAATATGGTGTAGAACATTTTAGAAGAAACCGTGGCAGATGCATGGGAACGGTAGTTTGGCAGCTTAACGATATCTGGCCTGTAGCATCCTGGGCAAGCATTGATTATTATGGCAGATGGAAAGCACTCCATTACGCCCAGAAACGTATGTTTGCACCGATTATGATTTCCTGTGAGGAAATTGGAGAGATGACACAACGACCATTTTGTATTATGGAGCCAAAACCTATTGAAAAATCAGTTAGATTAAATATAACCAATGAAACGCGAAATGTCATGGAAGGTACAGTTAAATGGGCTCTACGTCTACCAACTGGTGATATAATAAAATCCGGAGAAGAGAAAGTAGCAGTTCCAGAATTGTCAAGCCTTTGGTTAAATAAAATGGACTTCTCAGATTGTGACGAATTGAATAATTATTTTAGTTACGAATTATATATTGATCAAACGTATGTATCTGGTGGAACTTGTCTGTTTACAGCACCAAAACATTTTGGATTCTTGAATCCTAATTTAACTTATCGTATCGATGGAAATCAAATTTTTGTAAACTCAGCGAACTATGCCAAATATGTGGAGATCGAAGGTGTGGATGGAGATCTTAAATTATCGGATAATTTCTTTGATATCAACGGAGGTGAAGTGGCAGTTACCATATTGGAAGGAACGGCTACTAAGTTAAAAATAAAATCAGTATATGATATAGCCAATTAGAAAATACATCTTACCAATATCATGAAATCGAACTTGCGTTTGCCTATTCTTTATGATAAAATTACTATTGTTAGAAGGTCAGTAATAAGGAGAATAGTATGATAGCATATATCAAAGGTGAGTTTGCAGATGTAACGGAAGATGGAATTGTGGTTGATAAAGATGGAATGGGATATGAAGTAAGGGTTCCTTACTCCGTGATGCAGAATCTTCCTTCATTAGGTAGTATGATAAAAGTATACACATATATGTATGTTAGAGAAGATGCCATGAATCTATATGGATTCCTGACAAAAGACGATTTGAATATTTTCAAACTACTCATCACCGTCAATGGAATTGGACCAAAAGGTGCGCTAGGTATTTTATCCAATATTTCTCCAGATGATTTAAGATTTGCTGTATTAGCTGGGGATACCAAAGCCATTGCCAAAGCACCAGGTATTGGAGCTAAGACAGCAGCAAAATTAATATTAGAATTAAAAGATAAGCTAAAGTTAGAAGATGCGTTTGAAGAAAAGTTAAGTCATACGGAAGAGTCTAATATGAATCGAGATGCGCTGTCAGGTATCCGTAATGATGCGATTCAGGCACTTGTGGCCTTGGGATACAATAATACAGATGCATTAAAATCAGTTCGCCAAGTTGAGATAACGGATGATATGAATGTTGAAGATGTATTAAAACTAAGTTTAAAAAAGATTAGCTTATCATAATATGGTAAGATTGAGTAGAATCAGGAGTCTAACATGAGCAAACGAATCATAACAACAGAATTAATGGAAGAAGATTATAAGATAGAGAATAGTCTTAGACCTAAATTATTATGTGATTATATTGGACAAGCAAAAGCGAAAGATAATCTGAAGGTATATATTGAAGCAGCCAAACAAAGACAAGAACCATTGGATCATGTATTATTTTATGGCCCTCCGGGTCTTGGTAAGACAACCCTTGCAGGTATTATAGCCAATGAAATGGATGTTAATATTAAGATAACATCTGGACCGGCCATTGAAAAACCAGGTGAGATGGCAGCTATTCTTAATAATCTACAAGATGGAGATTTATTATTTGTGGATGAGATTCACCGGTTACAAAGACAGGTGGAGGAAGTCTTGTATCCAGCCATGGAGGACTTCGCCATAGACATTGTAATCGGTAAGGGAGCATCGGCTAGATCTATTCGCCTGGACTTACCGAAGTTTACTTTAGTAGGAGCGACCACAAGAGCAGGTATGTTAACTGCACCATTACGTGACCGTTTTGGGGTTGTACATCGTTTAGAGTTTTATACCATTGAAGAATTAACAGAGATTATTATTCGTTCTGCTTCTGTTTTTCAAGTTAAGATTGAACCAGAAGGTGCGGTGGAATTGGCGAGGCGTTCTAGAGGAACTCCAAGACTTGCTAATCGATTATTAAAGAGGGTAAGAGATTTTGCACAAGTGAAATACGATGGAGTTATAACCAAGGAAGTAGCTGACTTTGCATTGGATCTTTTAGAAGTAGACAAATTAGGATTAGATAATATCGATCGCGAGATTCTAGTTACCATGATTGAGAAATTTGCAGGTGGTCCAGTGGGATTAGATACACTTGCAGCAGCCATTGGCGAAGATTCTGGTACCATTGAAGATGTGTATGAGCCTTATTTGATTCAGAATGGCTTATTACAACGAACACCAAGAGGACGTATGGTAACAGATTTAGCATATAAACATTTTGGATTAAAACTTGTTTAATAATGTTGTATCAGTTATAATAGAAAGAAATATTTCTTAATTATGATACAAGGGGCGATAGCGATGAATACGATGAATGATATTGAAGTTATAATCAATAATAAAAGGTATACCATTTGTGGTTATGAAAGTGCAGAATATTTACAAAAGGTAGCTTCTTATATTAATAACAAGCATACTGAGTTTAAATTAAAGGATTTCTATAATAAATTAGACCAGGATATGAGAAATATTTTATTAGAGATTAATATTGCCGATGATTATTATAAAGCAAAACGCCAAGTGAAAGAACTAGAAGATGATCATGAAGCGAAAAGTAAAGAAATTTTTGATTTAAAGCATGAGTTGATTTCAACTCAAACTAGAATAGAGTCTTTACAAAAAGAGCTTCAGGCGCTTAAATTTGACCATGTAGAAGCACAGAAGAAGATAGTAAAATTAGAAACAGAGATTGATGAACGAGGATTGAGAAAATAGCAAAACGTGATCGGAGACTGTATACAGGAATATGTGGCAGTCTCTTTTCTTCATAGATAGGAGAAATGTAAAGATATGAAACAGATTGAAATTCTTGCACCAGCAGGATCGTATGATAGTTTAATTGCTGCAATTAATGCATCTTGTGATGCTGTTTATATTGGTGGAAGCCGCTTTGGAGCAAGAGCTTATGCCGATAATTTAACGGAAGAAGAGATGCTAAAAGCAATTGATTATGCCCACATACATGGTAAAAAGTTATATTTAACAGTGAATACAATATTAAAGAATAAGGAACTAGAAGAAGAACTTTATGATTATTTGAAGAACTTTTACGAGAGAGGTCTAGATGCAGTAATTGTTCAAGATTTGGGAGTCCTTTCTTTTATTCATAAACATTTCCCGGATCTTCCAATTCATGCAAGTACCCAGATGACCATTACTATGGCCAAATCATTGGATTTACTTAAGAAATATGGGGTATCTAGAATTGTAACGTCAAGAGAATTATCATTAGAAGAGATAAGTAACATAAGAAGGGAAACCAAGTTAGAGATTGAGTCTTTTGTACATGGAGCATTATGTTATTGCTATTCTGGGCAGTGTTTCATGAGTAGTATGCTTGGAGGCAGAAGTGGTAATCGTGGAAGATGTGCCCAACCTTGCCGTATGCCATATTCGTTTAGCCATGAAGGCAAAATACTATCCAATGAATCAGAACAATATCTTCTTAGTCCAAAGGATATCTGCACCTTAGAATTGATTCCAGAATTAATTGATTCAGGTATTGATTCA
>JAEZUR010000072.1 GCA_023420935.1 Bacillota bacterium
TTCCTAGACTGTAATATATAATTGCTATTAAGGCCTATGTTTTATATTTTAAATTGATCGATCAAACTATCTAATTCAACCGCAACTTCTTGCAGATCTCTTGATGCAGCAGATACCTCTTCCATGTTTGTTAATTGCTGCTCTAAAGACGATGATATTTCCTCCGTAGATGAGGTTGACTGCTGTGATATTGCTGAAATACTTTCAATCGAACTTACCACTTCATTTTTATTCTTGTTAATCTGTGTAATCCCATCAATCATGATATTGATTTGTCCTATATTATTGACCACGCTCTCTTCAATTCTCTGAAATGCATTTTGAGTTTCATCTGATACAGTTGTTGTTTTATTAATTGCCAAAGTCCCCTGTTGCATATATTCCTGCGTTGTTAGAATTGCATTGTTCACTTCTTCAATTATTCGTTCAATACCACTAATAGAGTTAGCTGTTTGAACAGAAAGCTTTCCAATTTCATCCGCAACCACAGCAAATCCTCTACCCTGCTCCCCTGCTCTAGCACTTTCAATACCAGCATTGAGTGCAAGTAGTTTTGTCTGATCAGCAATACTCTTAATGACAGAAGTAATCTCTGAGATTGTATTTGCTTTTGTTGTCAGCATTTCTACTTGATCTTGGATTTTGCTTGTAACCATAGCGTTATCATTAATCGCCTTCTTTAGCTCATGTATATTATCTGTTCCTATACTATTCGCTTCTCTTGTTTGATCTATACTTTCCTTTATAGAATCTGTCTGTCGGAATAATGTATTTATATCATCGGCAAGATGATTTAACCGATCCAATCCATCTTGGGCATCTCCTGCTAAGTCATTCGTTCCAATAGCCAGTTCTTCCGATGCTTTAGTTATTCCTTCTGTAGCCATTGAAGTTTCCTCAATAACTGTGGTTAGTCGCTGTGAACTATTTGCCACATGATTGGCATTTTCCTTTATGTCACTTACCATGGATACTAGCGTTTTCCTCATGTGATTCAGCGCAGAAGACATATCACCAATCTCATCCTTACTTTTATGTTTAAATGTGACTGTGAAATCTCCATCCGCAAATGATTTAATACTTTTAGACATCATAGCGATTGGTTTGATGATGTATTGCGCAAATATAACTCCAATCACAGATGCCAATAACATCACTACTAAAGATATTAGAATAGTTTCTACTAAGGATTGGTTGATGTTGTCATACATACCATTTAGTGAGATACCAATATTTAACGTTCCAACTTGATCCCCTAATGTAAATTCTGTGGATACATTATAAGCATTTTCACCATTGGCCATCTGCATAATGGTTCCTTTTGTTTTCTGATTGGCAGTCACTAAAGCCGCATCACCCTCCGCAGTTGCGGTTGCTGAAGATACAGCATCCGTATCGCCTACATCTTTTGCTTTTGTTAAATCACTACTATCCGAGAGAATAATATTTGATTTTTCATCAGAAAATGATATGTATACTATATTTCCATTACTATCTTCTTTAATTTCTTTGAAATCTTTTTGTAACGCTTCTAGTTCTGTTATATTGTTCTTAATAATTTCCCTCTTTATATTAAGAACTAATGTGGTTCCATCATTTTTCATTTGACTTGTGACTGTTCTCTTCATTTCGTAATAAGATACCAAAGTAAATGCCACGGTACAAATTGCAATGATAAAAATAATAAAAGCAAGAACCTTTCGTGTTAATGTTTTTAACATTAGTTTTCCCCCCTATAATATCCCTGATGTTTAGTATTTATGTCAAATGTACGTTTAAACATACAATCTTCGGCATTATAACATTTTTTTCCTTTAAAGTAAATGGTAATAAATAATAATAATTCTCTTACAGCCTTTCTCAATTCCTGCATTTTATATATAAATATTAAAGTTAAAAAATTAAATTGTCATAATGCCTAAATTTCAATAAAAAGACGCATATTGCTTGTACTATAATTATATTCATACAAGGCAATATGCGCTTAACTACTATTTCAGATTCGTATTTAATTATTCAAATTAGTCTTCGTACATCGCATCTTCATCTGCATAGACTGTGATAGTCTCGGTTTTCGTAAATTCTCCACAAGTAATTGTGATTGTTACCTTACCAGCTTTCACTGGTGTAATCTTACCAACACCTTCTTGATCTAACTCACTTACAGTTGCAATGGCTGGGTCTGAAGACGTAATTGTTAATTTCTCAGGAGCATTCTCTGGCTCTTTATATACTTCAAATTCAATTGATTCTCCACCAACGTAAGTCTTAGTATCATAAAAATATGCATCAAGACTTTCTACTTTAAGTTTGTCTACTGTAATCTTACAAGTTCCAATTAATTTACTTTCATCTGCTGTGGTAGTTCCTTCATATACTTTTACTGTGGTAGTTCCTGCTTTTTTACCAGTTAACAATTGACCACCATCTTCTGTTTTAGTTTCCTCTAAGATAGAAGTATCTTCAATACCAAAGTAATATTCTGAATCCGCTCTAGAGAATTGAACTAGGCTAAATGCACCAATGCTCTCTTGTTCAACTAGTGAGTATTCTTCAAATACTGTTGCTTTTTTAACCTCATACTCTGCTTTTCCAACCACTCTTGTTTTCTTCTTATATGTTTCTTTCACTGTAACAGTATATATACCAGGTTCTTTTGCTGTATAAGATTGTGAAACAACATAAACACCCTTTGAGCCAGAATCTTCTTTGATAACATCCTTCACGGTGAAATTCTTACTATTGGATGTAAATGTATACTTAGCATCGCAATTGCGTCGACTATAATATACTAATACAGCATCATTGGTTCCCATAGCTAATCCATCGTAGGATTCTGAATAAATCTTTGCATTTTCTACAGAAACCTTACATGTTCCAACTTTAGTAGTCTTACCATTTAATTTCTGCTGACAAGTAATGGTTGCCTTACCCGCTTTCACTCCGGTAAGATATGCTTTCGCACCTTTTGCTTTTACTGTTACAATATTTTTATTGCTACTAGTAAAGCTATAGGTTGCTTTTTTAACTGGATTAAATACCTCTAGAGTGTAGAAAGAGTCTTTGCTATAAACATAGCTATCACAGTTAATACTTCCCGTTCCTATTGCCATATCAGACTCGATTGATGGTTTTGATGCAGCCTGTACCTTTGTTGTTGTTAATCCAGTCGGCAAAATGAGTGCCGCTAATAATAACAAACATAATAAATTCTTCATTGTCTTGCTTTTTTGTCTTATCATGTGTATTATTCTCCTTTTTTGTTTTGTATTCAAATGTTACCATATTATTCTATTTTTTACAACAATTTTCCTAACAATTTGATTTTATTTAACTTATTTTTATACACACTACACAGACTACACAGATTAGATCACAAAACAACTTCTACCAAACAATACTTTCTTTACGGATAACACGTTTAATCCCCAGTCGAAAGATCGTTTGCACTAATCCATAAACTATGTTCAACAGATAATTATACCTATTTAGGATGTCTATTTTTTAAGGCACATTATTCCAGTGGCTGGAGCGACAACACAAAAAACAAGGCACTGGGTTCCCAACATTTTAGGAAAATCCAGTACCTTGTCTTTCATTCTCAAATATACAGAAAATCACTGTTTTACTGTAATAACTGGGCTACAAGGATTCGAACCTTGAGATGCTGGAGTCAGAGTCCAGTGCCTTACCGTTTGGCGATAGCCCAATAAACAATTTAATAATTGTCACGAAGGATATTATAACTGATGAAAAAATATTTTTCAAGTATTATTTTCATTTTTTTCAATTCTTTTCTATAAGTTTATTATATCCATAAAATTGAGTTTCACTCCATAGATTCTATATTAGATTCTTTACTTATAATCCCAATAATTTGGTTGCATTTAAACTAAGGATTTGCTGTTCGTCTCTTGTATCTAGTTGTAGTTGATAAAACATATCTAAGGTTTCTTTTTGACTCCCCCATGGGCAATCTGTTGCAAATAATATCCTGTGTGATCCGTGGTTTCCAATGATACGTTTTAACTGTTGTATATTGATATGCCCAAAACTATAACTAATATCAAACAGCACATTCTCTCCAACCAGCAAATCTTCCACTTGATCCCAGCAACCATATCCTCCTGCATGAGCCAATATGATTTTAGGACTTCCTAGGTTTTGACCTTCAACCTGCCTTAATAATAGCTTGACCCTTTCCGGAGTACAATGAACGGTTTCAGGTAGCCCTATATCTATGCCTGCATGTATGGTGATAATAAGACCTAGCTTCAAAGCGTATCGTATTATCTTCACATACTTCTCATCATCTATAAAGGTGTTCTGATAATCTGGGTGTAGCTTGATACCAGGTAAACCCAGTTTTTTTATAACATCTAGCTCTCTTATATAGTCAGATGTATCTGGATGAATGCCTCCAAAAGAAATGATACCGTCCATGCCATTAATTTTAGCAGCATAATCATTTACAGACACAAATTGACTCGGTTTTGTCACCACCGGTAATACAACGGACAAATCAATACCTGCCTCAGACATGGATTGCAAAAGACCTGATAAGGAACCATCGGTAGCTGCTTTGATTTTCCCCACCTGTTCAAGATGTTGTATAGTTTTCGCCGCTATGTGATTAGGGAAGATATGCGTATGAAAATCAACAACCAAAGGTATCCCTTCCTTCTTATTGAGTATATTATTCGTGAGCAACATAACTATGTTCCACTGTGATTGTGCAGTTATAACGTGGATCTTTTTTCTTAATCTCGATTACAACCTGGGTTCTAAGATTATCCTCTTGATTCTCCGTATATTCATACGGAACCACCAAATCAAAAATTAGATTAATCATATTCTCACCATTTACAAGGCGAAAATCATGAATAGATGCCTTCTCATCCAGATTTTTTACAATATCACATACAACTTGCTTGAGCTCAACTATTCTTTTATCATTTACTTCAATTGGATCCATATGAATTACCAGAAAAATCCCCATATTGCGAAGAGCATCACGCTCAATCTGATCTATGGTTTCATGAGCTTCTTCCATTCCTGCATCTTTTGATACTTCAGCATGGATTGTTGCCATTGTATGAGTAGGTCCATAGTTATGAACAATTAAATCATGACTACCTTCAATTCCTTTATAGCTTTCCACAAACTTTGTAATCTCTTGGTATAATTCAGGAGTGGCAGCCTGCCCGATTAAGGGTTCTAGCGTTTCTTTTGCTATATTGAATCCAGCATATAATACAAATAGAGACACCACAAATCCCATTATCCCATCCACTTTTAGGCCAGTGACTTCTGCAATTACGATTGAAGCAATAGTTGCAAGGGTAATCATTACATCTCCATATGCATCTGTTGCAGCTGCTTTCATAACCGTTGATTGAATGCGATTCCCCAGTTTTCGATTAAAGAATCCAAGCCAAACTTTTAAGGACACTGATACGCATAAAATACCCACAAGAATCCAATTGGCATGAATCTCTTCTGGATGAACTATTTTATCAATCGAGTTTTGCATAAAGGTTAATCCCACCTGTAATACAAGAAACGCCACAACAAGTGCAGCGATATACTCATACCTACCATGTCCAAATGGATGCTCTTTATCAGCAGGTCGATTCGCAAGTTTTACCCCGCAAAAACTAATGACACTAGAAGCCGCATCAGACAAATTATTAAAAGCATCTGCCATAACAGAAATACTATTAATAACCATCCCGATAGAAAACTTAATCCCAAATAAAATCACATTACAGATCACCCCTACGATACTAGTCAACATACCATACGAAGTCCGCACCCTCTGATTACCAACATTATCTCTATCCTTTACAAACAACTTAACTAACAGTTCCGTCATCTTCAATCCTACCTTCTTTAATCTATGAATACGAGGCTAGTCTCATAGGCCCTTTAAACAACCTTACTTGTCAATTTGCACATTCGATAACTATGCCGAAGTGATACATCATATAATTCACTGAGCAACTGTTATGAAGTCGTTGGTACTTAGTTCCTGTATTGTAGGAATGAGGCCTGTTTTTTAGGCCTTATGTACACACTACGAACTTCATCCAAGCGAGAGCGCGTTGCGAAGCAAATTATATGGTGTATCACTTCATCTAAACAACATGTACCTTGTGCAAATTGATACCAATACTTTTATAAATAGTACTTTGACCCTCTAATCACAAGTATAGCACAGATAGAAAATATAGGAAAGTATCAATCACCGCATAGTTCTTTCATTAATTCTGGAACGGTGGTCATCTTTGTTAAACGATGAACATTGTCCCCACAGAAGATTAATCCATGATCTATATTTCCATTCACAGCATGTATTAATGCTTTGGTAATACAATATGGCGTTTCTTTCGGATCACAATGATTCAAACAATTAAAACATTTTGTAACAGCAACTCTTTCTATTTTTACCTTCTCCATAAATGGATTGAGTATTGCCCTTCCAGGCATTCCAACCGGACTAATTACTATCTTAATATCTTCTTCTTTGGCATTCAAATATGCATTTTTATATTCTTCACTTGCGTCACATTCTTCTGTTACTACAAATCTTGTTGCTATCTGCACTCCATCTGCACCCAATTCCATACAATGTACAATATCATCATGGTCAAAGATACCACCCGCTACAATAACAGGAATCTCTTTATTGTATTTTTCTTCAAATTGTTTTTTATACGCAATGATTTTTTTGATTTCTTCATCATAATTTAGTGTATCAATCTGATCAAGTTGCTCTTTTGAAAATCCTAGATGTCCACCTGCTCTTGGACCCTCAATTACAATAAAATCAGCCGTCCTATTGTATTTTCTATCCCACATTTTTAAGATAACGGAAGTTGCTTTTTCGCTTGAAACAATTGGAGCTATCTTACTCTCATATCCTTCTACCAATTCAGGTAAAGAGACCGGAAGCCCTGCACCAGAAATAATAACATCTGCACCCGCCTCTGCTGCTGCCTTCACATATTTCTCATATTGCTTTGTTGCAACCATGATATTTACACCAACGATTCCACCTTTTGCTTTTTCCTTTGCTAACTTAATATGTTTTTTTATGGCCATAAGATTGGTTTCAATTGGAGATTTTTCAAACTCCGGTTCATCATATCCAATCTGAGCCGTTGATATGATTCCAATACCACCTTCTGCTGCCACTGCACCAGCTAGCCTGGAGCGGCTTACTCCTACTCCCATTCCTCCTTGAATAATTGGTATCTTAGCTACTAAATTTCCTATTTTAAGCGGTTTAAATTGCATCGTTTCTGTTCCTTTCTGACTAGATAGTTTGATAATCAAAATATTTTCTATATTATAACTCCATTTAGTTCTAATGTCAACGGCAAGTAGTATTCAATTCTACGTAGCAGAACAACTATATCCACTTATTAACATATTTAATACAAGAAGATTTTGTTTTGAAAGCTCTCTTGATGATAAAAAGAAAGGTTCTATAATAATTGTTGGGGTGTGTTGAAAAACATATTTCAACAATTATTTTTTTATAGTAAAATGCATCTATAAGAAGCCTCTAACCAAATGCGCGTCGTCCAAAACAAACATTAAAAGGAG
>JAEZUR010000074.1 GCA_023420935.1 Bacillota bacterium
TTCATAGGTAAAAAATTTAGACATATATCCTCCATTCTGCCGCCAACTATTTTAGGATATATGAAATTTAAACTTGCGGAAACAAAAAAGATTGAAATTAACCAATCTTTTTGTAAGCCCAGGTGCATCCATCTGGCATATATATTAAATTTAAGAATTATATCTCAATTTGGATTCGGAAGGGTTGTATTTCGATTTACAATTGAGGCATTACTTGTATAAACGATTTTCGACTTTTAGAAGGACGTGAGGCGTGTTATGGGTGTCAGTTATAACAAATTATTCAAACTGATGATCGACAAAAAAATAAGAAAAGGCGAACTGTGTAGGGCGGCGGGCATCAGCAGCAGTTCGCTTCTGAAAATATCAAAAGATGAAAACATATATGTCGATATTTTGGTTCGGATTTGTGGTGTTTTGGGCTGCGGCTTCGGCGACATCATGGAGTATGTTCCTGATGAAAATGCCGTTATAAAATCCGAACCCGGTAATCGGCAACAACCCGATTTGCAGGAGGGAGAGCCTGCGATAGTTTCCGAAGAAGCCTAATAGAACATGGAGGGAGGTGCTTTTCAATGGCAGTAACAGTGATGGGACTCTTGCGATTTGGAGTTTCTCTGGTCTTTGGCATAGCTGTGTCCGTTCTCTTTGCGGGAATAGAACCCACAAAAAAAACAGGCTCACTACTAGTTTGCTCTGTGTCATTTTCCTTTTCATTCAAACCGCCAGTTGGTGGCTTTTGGGCTTGGATTTGACATCAAAGCTGTATCCGCTTATTATCCATCTGCCGCTAATCGTGATATTCTCGCTGTACTACAAACGTCCGTGGCTCATATCCGTCGTCAGTGTGCTTTCCGGTTATCTTTGCTGTCAAGCGCCACGCTGGTTTGGTTTCCTTGCAGGAGCTGCTTTGGATAGCAGACTTGCAGACCATATTTTTTACATAGAATTCGTGTTTTTGGCCTATTATTTCTTGAAAAGATATGTGGCCGGATCTGTTCGGCAGTTGATGGAGAAGTCCACGAAATCTTGCTTATTTTTAGGCGGGGTTCCGCTTTTTTATTATCTGTTCGACTACACAACCGCCATCTACACCGATGTGCTTTACAGCGGCACAGAATGGGCGGTACAGTTCATGCCCTCAACAATATCCGTTTTCTATTTTGTGTTTGTTATCCTTTACTACGCTGAGACGCAAAAACAGGCAACCCTCCAAAGAGAACGGGATATGCTGGATGCGCAGTTCCGACTGGCACAGACAGAGTTTTCCACTCTGCGGCAGATGCAGCAGAACGCCGCATCCTATCGGCATGATATGCGCCACCATTTTGCGCTTTTACAGGGACTGGCCTCTAAGGAACATATAGAGGGGATTAAAGAGTACCTACGAACTGCCCAGTCCGACATGGATGCCATCACACCCACACGCTTTTGTGAAAACGAAACCGTCAACCTGATTTTATCCGCTTTCGCTACGAAAGCGAAACAAGCGGAAATCATGCTGACGTTGGATGCGAAACTGCCTGATTTGCTTCCCTTTAGCGATACTGAGCTTTGCTCGCTCTTGTCAAACGCTTTGGAAAATGCTATCCATGCCTGTGAACAGATACCTGACAGCAACCAGCGTATCATCCGGCTGCGTATGTATTCCAAAAATAATAAGCTGTGCATTGATCTGCACAACAGCTATCAGACAGAGCCTGTGTTTTGGCAGGGGCTTCCGATATCGGAAGAACAAGGGCATGGTTTCGGCACCAAAAGCATGGTACATATCGTGGAAAAGCATGGGGGTGTATTCCAGTTTTCAGTCAAGGAGGGCTGGTTTGTATTTCAAGCCACTGCATAAGAAAATATTTCATATAATAAACACAGATATTTACATTCTAATAAAACTATAATTTTCCTTTAAGATTTCCGTAATGAAATCGTAAAGTACCTTGTAAATTTCTCTCTATTCTGCTAAAATATTTTCTAAAACAAATAAGGCGGTTAACAATGAACAAACAAATTCCCCAAAACATACAACAAACTACTCCTTGTCTTCTCTTTTTTGACATAGATGGAACTATTTTAGACGAATCAACCGGTTGTGTTTCCGAAAATACGATAAACGCAATACAGCAAGCGCAAGCAAACGGACATCTCGTATTTATTAATTCTGGAAGAACTTTTTGTAATATTGATCCAGCGATTCAAGAGATTGGATTTGATGGTTATGTATGCGGTTGCGGTACTCATATTCTCTATCAGGGACAAGTTTTGTTATATCATTCTGTAGACAAAGATTTAACTTTGGAGATTATGGAAGATATAAGACAATGTGGTCTAGAAGCAATTCTCGAAGGGAAAGATGGGATTTATTTTGATGATGAAGTAAGAGTTCCTGAGTGGAATCATATGAAAAACAGATTACTAAATACAATCAAATCACCACTTGGAAGCTGGAATGATACCAATCTATCTATTGATAAATTCTGTACCTGGTCAGACAAAGATAGTAATTTCAATGGATTTTTCAATAAATATAAGGACAGATTCGAATTCATTGATCGAGGTGATAACATACATGAAGTTGTCCCCATTGGATTTTCCAAAGCTACTGGCATTCAATTTCTTATGAAACAGCTTACGATACCTTTTGAAAATACCTTTGGATTTGGTGATAGTACCAACGATCTACCAATGCTAGAATATGCCAATAACAGTATTGCCATGGGAAACTGTACTCCATGCCTTAGAGATATAGTATCATTTGTTACCAAGAATGTTGAAGAAGATGGAATTGAATATGCACTGAAGCATTTTCAGCTAATTTAATACTGTTAGATGATATCTCTAAAAGAGACCTATCCCATAGATAGATCTCTTTCATTTTTTCTATAAAGCTGTATTGCCATCTCCATTATTATGATTAAGAATCAATTTATCTAAAACCGATTTATACACTAAAACGATATGAGCATCAATATAACAATATTTATTTACAACAAATTCATAAGTTTTATAGATAATACAACAACTCATTAGTAAAAGAGCTGGCACAGTCACCACAGGATCCAAATTCTGAGCAATTAAAACAAATGCACCTATTAGATAAAATACGAACGCAAACACAAATTGTTTACTGATTCTCACTGCCAAATACATGGCATCTAGTAGTCTCTCAAGCATCTTTGTCAGAACTTTAATATCTCTATCTTTTAAATATTCGTAAATATCATTGTATATTTCATCGTTATTAATCTTTCTGCTGTCATAGGTACGATTAGCTACTAACTTTTGATAAGAAGAGAAGTATTTATTATATTTATTTTCTCCTAGCTCCCTGCTTAAAAGTTTTTTAAATACGCTAGACAAATAGAATCACCACCTTTACTTTATTAAGGGAATTTTAATATAATCATACTTATTAGTCAACTATAAGAACTCGTTTTACTTGTTATTTATGAGATAAATGTCGTAAAAACGCAGTATTTATGCACAATCTCACTACTATTAATAGTATTATCAACCCTTACACTATTATATTATTCAGTATATCTTGATTTGGTTTCCAATCCCTCAATTGGACATAAATAGAAAATTTGAAACCTTTTTTCTTGTTAAATGAATTATTTTCAACACAAATATTCACAAAATGTTCATAATATATCCATACTATTATCATATATGTACATTATAATAAACTCATAAAGTTAAATAAGTAATATCTAAATTGTAGATAAGATAATTTTTTTCATAAACAAAGCCTAGTAGTTACCCTCCCCCTTCTACTAGGCTTCTCCTCTGCCCAAAAATAAGTCTAGAACAGAAATATCAATTATAATTATATGAAAAACTTGCTATTTTTTATTTTAACCTTTTCACTACATAAAAAAGATGCTATAATAACAAAAAGCACTTATTATTGTTGGCAATAAATTTGTTCATACAAATTTTTTTTGCCCAAAATAACAAAAAGAAAAAGATACTTTGGAGGTATAAAACATGTCAAAAGTTGTAATTATGGATCACCCATTGATTCAACACAAAATCGGTATTATGAGAGTTAAGACTACTACTACTAAGGAGTTCAGAGATTTAGTATCAGAAGTAGCAATGTTAATCTGCTACGAAGCAACTAGAGAGCTTCGTCTTGCTGATATTGAGATAGAGACCCCATTACAGAAAACAATTGTAAAAGAGATCGCTGGTAAGAAATTATGTATCGTTCCTATCTTAAGAGCTGGTCTTCATATGGCTGATGGTATTCTAAATTTAATACCAAATGCAAAAGTAGGTCATGTCGGTTTGTATAGAAATGAAGAAACATTAGAACCTGTTGAGTACTTCTGTAAACTTCCACAAGATGCTGCTGAACGTGAAATCTTTGTTGTTGATCCAATGTTAGCAACTGGCGGTTCTGCCATCGCAGCTATTAATTCATTAAAAGCAAAGGGAATTCAGAAAATTCACTTCTTATGCTTAATTGCAGCTCCAGAAGGCGTAAAACGTTTCCAAGAAGCACACCCAGATGTAGATGTTTTCATCGGTGCTATGGATGAGCGTTTAAATGAAAATGGATATATTCTTCCAGGTTTAGGTGACGCAGGAGATAGAATTTACGGAACAAAATAAATATATTTAATTTATTATTGAAAAGGGACTATTACAATAGTGGTTATGTAACCATAATTGTGATAGTCTCCTTCTTAATTACTACTTATTCTGCTAATTATTAATCGCAATAATTCTTAACCCTTGATCCTTCCAATTGTCAAACCAAACCTCTCCATACCCCATCATAACTCCCATCTCATTACCATTCAGATACTTAGTATAACTACTAGTAATTCTTTCTTTCAAATGAGCATTTATAATTTCTTCATAGTATTTCTCAAATTCCTCTGAATTACTAATTGAAACTTTAGTATCATTTATAGTGACCATGATAGGGTAGACAACGAGTGCTGCAAACTCTTTCTTTTTATCCTCAATTACATAAGATTTAATTTTTCTTGCAAATTCTTCTACATCTAATGTGTTGGTATTTATGTAAGGATAGCGTTCTTCAATGGTATTGCCTATAGTATGGGAAAGTGCCAATGTAAATGTAGTCTCCTCTCCTGTTCCTGAAGCGGTATAGGTTCCTTCTAATAATTCTCCATCTGCGGTATTAGGTTTTATGATTCCTTTCAACGTAATATTATTATTTTCACTATATAATGTTATAGATGCAGTATCGATTTGTATGCTACCCGTTAAATTAACTTCTCCATCTGCATCTTCCTGTGTTATATAAGAAGCAGTTAATTGATTACCATGTCTATATATAGCCATGGATATATTTTGCTCTCCAATGGCGCCTTCGAAAACACTATTATAATTATCGCTTATAACACGCTCCACTTTCTCAACATCAACATTCAGAGTATCTCTATCCGTATTCGGAACAGTTGTTATAACTGGTTTCACTGCCTTACTTATTGTTGTTTGTTCTATTGGACTTAATAATAAAATTAAACTTACGATGCAAATTATGATCACTAAAAAAACAAACACCAGTAGAATACCATTTCTTTTTTTCCTTAAACTCATAATATTTTTAAGCCTCTCTTTCAAGCGTTAACATATTTAAATCTTCATCTGATAAAAAGGAGTAAAAAATTTCATCTAGCCTTTGAAAAGTAATAAAACTATATTACCTTGGTTTATTATAAGTATCCAATTCTACTAATAATTTTAGATTTGCCTTTTCATACTCATTAAAAACACTATCTTTAAAATCTTCCGGTTTACTGGTAGGGGTATACCACAATTGTCCCATGAAATAATTATTCAAATCCTGATCTTTAAAAATATACCCATGTCTTGCATATAGTTCATTTTTAGCTAAATAGATGATCAGCAAAGGTGCATCCTCAAAATCTAAAACATCATAGTACATCAAATCTGTATAATATAATGGTTCAACCACATAGCTGATATCTCGCACTTCACGCACATTCTCCATATATTCAGTCACCTGATTATAAAAAGAACAATTTTTACGATACGAACTTTTTTCTTCAATGGCGGCAATCATTTCTTCCTCAGACCATTGAGAGTAATATCTATTATAGATAATATCTTGCAGATTTTGTTCTTGCAGATCCTGTTCTCCCAGATCCTCCTTAGACTTTTCTCCCTCTTTATCCTCTCGCTTTAAATGATACACTCCCATAACGCCAAATCCACTTTGATTATTTTCATCCATTTCATAATTGATTACGTCAATCTTTATCTCATCAACCAAAAATTCCATGTGCAGTGTCCCAGTTCCTCCCCACCCATCATCAGAGAAATCAAAAAAACATTCCTTATTTTCGATAGTGGCTCTTATATTATCTATACCCGCTATGCGATCACCAATCTCTTGTTGGCTTAAAAGCTCTCCTTTTAATTGATTTCCATTTGTAATTGTGATGGTTATTTGAGTTCCGCCGTCGTTAAGTATGGTGTCACTACTGATACCACCTTCTGTCCATGACCCGGAATATGCTTCATAATTTTCTATTACTTCACTTGTTTTTTCAGGAATAGTATCCTCACTTTCTACTTTTTCAAGTTTATCATGAGTTTCGATACTTTCTGTGGGGACAACAACATTATCCATTGCATTGTTACTGTCTAATTTCCCACATCCGCTAATAATAACGCAAATACATAATATAAGTATGCAATTTTTCTTTTTCATGTAATTTCCTTTTCCTTTTTTCAATTCACTTAATATTTTTTATAAAGAGATAAATATTACTTAGAATTTTTACTTTTCCAATGTATACGAAGCAATTTTCCATTCATTATCAATTTTTTTTGCTACAATATCTAAATAAGTTAGTGAATCATTCTCTACTTCAAAAATATAAGAAGCCTTCACTTCATTTTCCGATACTATTTTACTGAAACTCCATTGTAAATTTATATATACAAGATCATTAAATACGTCTGTTTTATAAGGTTCCCCTTTTACACCATCTACAAGATATTCTTCCAAAGCAACGGAATCCGAACCAAAATATGCCTTGATAAAAGCCCATGTAGTAGCTAAAAAGCTTTGACCATTTGAACTCATAAAAAAATCAGAGAATTCGTTTAGCTGTTCCTTTGATATGTTAGGTGTTGCCTCTACATTTGTACTTATATTTTCGTTACTTTCTTCATTGATAACATCCTTGTTGTTCTGTGTACAAGAAAATAAAAAGCATGATGTGAACAACAAGGTAAATAATAATAAAATGCGTTTTCTTTTAACAGATTTTATTGCACTTAAATTTTTTAACATATTCATTTCCTTTCACATTGTACGCATCCCCTTTGTTAATCCGTTTTCAATGCACATAAAAAAACATCATAATAATCCTTATTTTCTTTTTTTAGTGAAACTAACTTACCTTCTCTATTGATAAAACAATGACTTGTTTCACCGATTGCTCTAAGTTCCTTCGTTTTTACATCATACACGTTATAGATTAAAGTAAATTTAATTCCGTTGAATTTGATTAGCTCTGTTATAATTGATACGGTATCACCAAATCTGGTCATAGATTTATAATCACAAGTTGCTGAAGTGACTGGACTTATAATTCCGAGTTCTTCCATTCTGGCATAGTTGACTCCAATTTTTTCCATATAATCAACTCTTGCTTCTTCAAACCATCGAATATAATTAGAATGGTGAACGACACCCATCTGATCTGTTTCATAATAATGTACTTTATGTTCATATGTGCTATATTTCATCTTTTCTTCTCCCTACCTAACTAAAATTCTAAATTGAGCTTATTATAACACCAAAAACTTCCAGTTTCTAGCTCTATTTTAGTTTACTACTACCTATTTGGAAATTTTTATGATATGATGATTCTAATATTAATTCTAATGAAAAATTAACTTCATTGAATCATGGCATCTCTCATTTTCGTGCAAGAATGGAGAGGAACAATCGTTCACTGATGATTATACTAATTATAAGGAGCTGTAAGGATGGACTGGATTGAACGTTTAAATAGTGCAGTAAATTACATGGAAGAACATTTAAAAGAGGAGATAGATTTAGACCAAGTTGCTAAGATTGCATGTTGTTCCACCTATCATTTTCAAAGAATGTTTTCCTATATGGCTGATGTGACTCTTTCTGAATATATACGTCGTAGAAGAATGACATTAGCTGCCGTGGATTTACAAGATTGCGAAGAAAAAATAATTGATATCGCTTTAAAATATGGTTACAATTCACCAACTGCATTTAATCGTGCTTTTCAAAGTGTACATGGTATTGCACCATCGAGTTCACGAACAGATGGCGTTACCATAAAAGCATTTCCTCCCATCAGCTTCAAAATAATTATTAAAGGAGATGCTGAAATGAATTATCGAATTGAAAAAAAAGATGCTTTTCGAATTATAGGAAAAGCCGAGCCGCTTCATCAAGAAATTGAGAAAAATTTTGAAATTGTACCACAAATGTGGCAAAAAACTGCAATGGATGGATCCTTAGCAAAGCTATCTACTATGATGGATAGTTCGCCTATGGGTGTTCTTGGTGTCAGTGTATGTAATGAACAAGAGCAATGGAGGTACTTTATTGCTGTTGCTAACCAAAACACATCAACCAGTGAATTTGAGGAATATATGGTTCCAGCTGCAACATGGGCTATTTTTTATGGAGAAGGAACTATGCCAGATTCTATACAAGAATTAGAAAAAAAAATCGTGACAGAATGGCTACCAACCTCAGGGTATGAATATGCCAATGCACCTGATCTTGAGGTCTATCTAACACCTGATCCACAGAATGCTAAATTCGAGGTATGGATACCTGTAATAAAAAAGAAGAGCACGTTATGATACATTTGGTCTATTGCGATGATAAAGAGAACGTGCTTGAAAAAATTCTGGCTGGAACGAAAACAATGATAGTACGTGGTGCAGCTGGAAGAAAAATTCCTCATAGTCGTGTATTTGAGGGGGAGACATTATACTTTATGAAAAAAGGTTCTGCTAGCATTACTTCATCAGCCACTGTAAAATATGTTCAAAATCACGTAAAGCTTAGCGACGACGAGATTACAGATATCCTTGATAAAAATCAAGATAAACTAAATCTTTCCCTAAAGCAAAAAGATAGATGGCATAAGAAATGCCTTTGCCTGGTTGAATTTAACCCGGTAAAGGCGATAGAACCTCTGTCTTTTGATCATCAAGGTAATATGGACGATTGGTTAATACTAGATAAGATCGAAGATGTGGTAGTGGGTACAAGCATTCCTTATAACTACGAGAAGTCACGGTTTTAATAAATATGTACTAATACATGAAAACAAGTTCATATAATATATAAATTTATATTAAGAGTGAAACTTATGCTAATTCATGTTGTAAAAGAGGGGGATACCATTGATTCCATTGCTGAAAGTTATAATAAATCAGTAATTGAATTAATTCGAGATAATGGTATAGAAAATCCAAATGAACTTGTTATAGGGCAATGTATTGTTATTGTATTTCCTGAGCAAACACATATCGTTCAGAATGGTGATTCCTTACAAAGCATCGCAGATATGTATCAAATTCCTGTTACTCAATTATATAAAAATAATCCATTTCTAGTTGGTAGAGAATTTCTATACCCTTCTGAAACTTTAGTAATAAAATATAACAATAATAAGGGTAAAATTGCGGTTCACGGTAATTCGTTTACCTACATTGAAATAAATGCTCTAAGAAAGACACTGCCCTATTTAACTTACCTATCTATCATCAACTACACCGCAATGAGTGAAGGGGATATCTTAACTTATTATGACGATACTGAAATAATAAAAATTACAAAGGCATACGGTGTAATGCCTCTTATGTTATTGACCACTTTATCCATTCGTGGCGAGGCTAACGTGGGTATTACATATGATATCTTATTAAGTGCAGAGTATCAAAATAAACAGATTGATAACATTCTCAAGGTTCTCAAAGAGAAAGGATATTATGGGCTAAATCTTTCTCTACAAAGCATAAATGCAGTTAATTTAAGATTATATGAGGATTATATTGCAAAAATATATTATCGCTTAAATAATGAGGGTTTTTATGTGTTCGTTACCGTTAATCCTGCGATTACAGTCTTAGATGATGAGCTTAGTTTTCAACATATTGACTATTCTTTCATAAGTTATTTATCCAACAACATTATATTTATGAACTATGATTGGGCGACAAACATTAATCCGCCATCACCAATATTGTCAATACAAAATATTAAGAAATTCCTAGAATATAGCCTAGACATTATTCCGAAAGAAAAAGTAATTATAGGACTATCTACCATTGGATATGATTGGCAGTTGCCTTTTGTTGCTGGAATCTCAAATGTAAACTCATTAAGTATTAGTAATTGCATTAATCTTGCCAATGATTTTAATGCAATCATTGAATTTGATCCACTATCACAAACACCTTTCTTTCATTACTACATTACTGAATTTGGAAAACAGATTCAACATATTGTTTGGTTCATCGATGCAAGAAGTATAAATGCCTTATTAGATTTAACTATTGATTATCAAATACAAGGAATCGGTATCTGGAATATAACCATATACAATCCCCAACTCTGGCTTATTATTAATTCTCAATATGAAATCTTAAAGATATCACCATTGTAATATAAGAAAAATCATCCTTTTGTATTCCATTTTCATGGATTACAAAAGGATGACTTTATATTATTACTATACTATCTATTTATTTCTTAGAATTTACCAGCGTCAGCTGCTTCTTGAATAGCAACAGCTACCGCTACTGTCATACCAACCATTGGGTTGTTACCAGCACCGATAAGTCCCATCATCTCAACGTGAGCTGGAACAGATGAAGAACCAGCGAACTGAGCATCTGAATGCATACGACCCATAGTATCAGTCATACCATAAGAAGCTGGACCAGCTCCCATGTTATCTGGGTGAAGTGTTCTACCAGTACCACCACCAGATGCTACGGAGAAATATTTCTTTCCTTGTTCGTTACATTCTTTTTTGTATGTACCAGCTACTGGATGTTGGAATCTAGTTGGGTTTGTTGAGTTACCAGTGATGGAAACGTCAACTTTTTCTTTGTGCATGATAGCTACACCTTCTGTAACATCGTTTGCACCATAACAGTTAACTTTAGCTCTAAGGCCTTCTGAATAAGCTTTTCTATAAACTTCCTTCACTTCGCCTGTATGATAATCCATTTCAGTTTCAACAAATGTAAATCCATTGATTCTGGAGATAATCTGGGCTGCATCTTTACCAAGACCGTTTAAGATAACACGTAAAGGTTTTTGTCTTACTTTGTTTGCTTTTTCAGCGATTCCGATTGCACCTTCTGCAGCTGCAAAAGATTCATGTCCTGCTAAGAAACAGAAACAATCAGTTTCTTCTTCTAGTAACATTTTACCAAGGTTACCATGTCCAATACCAACTTTTCTCTGGTCAGCAACAGATCCTGGAATACAGAATGACTGAAGACCTTCTCCGATAGCTGCAGCTGCGTCAGCCGCTCTTCTAGCACCTTTTTTGATAGCAATTGCAGCACCTACAACATAAGCCCAGCTTGCATTTTCAAAACAGATAGGTTGAATTGATTTAACTTGATTATATACGTCAAGACCAGCATCTTTTGTAATTTTCTCAGCTTCTTCGATAGAAGCGATACCATAACTATTAAGAACTGCATTGATCTGATTTATTCTTCTTTCATATGATTCAAATAAAGCCATTTTAACGTTCCTCCTTATTCATGTCTAGGGTCAATAATTTTAACAGCATCTGCTACACGGCCATACTGACCTTTTGATTTCTCAAGAGCTGTGTTAGCATCATCACCTTTTTTGATGAAATCCATCATTTTACCAAAGCTTACGAATTGGTATCCAATGATCTGATCTTCTGCATCAAGAGCGATTCCTGTTACATAACCTTCAGCCATTTCAAGGTAACGAGGACCTTTTTTCAATGTACCATACATAGTACCAACCTGTGATCTAAGTCCTTTTCCTAAATCTTCAAGACCAGCACCGATTGGAAGTCCATCTTCAGAGAAAGCAGACTGAGTTCTACCATAAACGATCTGTAAGAAAAGTTCTCTCATTGCTGTATTAATTGCGTCACATACTAAGTCTGTGTTTAATGCTTCAAGAATAGTTCTTCCTGGTAAGATTTCTGCTGCCATTGCTGCAGAGTGAGTCATACCGGAACATCCAACTGTTTCTACTAATGCTTCTTGGATGATACCTTCTTTTACGTTAAGAGTTAATTTACAAGTACCTTGTTGTGGTGCACACCAGCCTACACCATGTGTTAAACCGGAAATATCAGTTACTTCTTTTGCTTTTACCCATTTTGCTTCTTCTGGGATTGGAGCTGCTCCGTGGTTAACACCCTGTGCTACTGGACACATCATTTCTACTTCATGTGAATAAATCATGTTGAGACTCCTTTCAATTTACATACTATACAATACATTGCCTGTTCTATGTACTGCCATTAATTATGGCGCACTATTTGCGCCTAGGCTGTGTGAATAATCTCCCACCGCCAAACGAACAAATTATGTTTTTCACGGTTATTGAGACCTGTTAATCATTTAACATCACACCCGTTCCTATTCTCTCACAAATTTGTCGATTAGTCTACTATTTTTATCAAAAAAATTGTTTTCCCTTGAATACTTAATGTTTTATTACCACTTCACCTTGTTTTTTATAGATACTATCCGCAGGAACAAAAGAACGAACCATAGACAGTGGATAAACATTAGAATTTCTTCCAATAATTGTTCCTGGATTCAATACACTGTTACATCCTACTTCAACGTTATCTCCTAAGATAGCACCCATTTTTTTTAAACCAGTTTCTACTTTCGTACCATTGTATTGAATGGTAACAAGTGTTTTATCTGATTTTACATTGGATGTAATAGAGCCAGCACCCATATGTGCTTTAAATCCCAAAATAGAATCTCCTACATAATTATAATGTGGAACCTGCACTTTATTAAATAGGATTACATTCTTAAGTTCTGTTGAATTACCTACCACGGCACCCTCACCAATAATTGCACTTTCACGAATAAAAGCACAATGACGAACTTCTGCATTCTTACCAATAATTACAGGGCCTTTAATATACGCCGTTGGGGCAACTTTTGCCGTTTTCGCTATCCAGACATTCTCATCAATTAAGTCATACTCTTCTTTTGGTAAGGTATTCCCTAGTTGCACGATAAATGCTTTTATATTAGGTAATACTTCCCATGGATACTCTACACCTTGAAAGATCTCGGAAGCGATGGTCTCATTCATATCAAATAAACGTTCATTTCTTAATTGTTCCTGCATATATAAATTACCTTCCTTCTATCTATTTTACTTAGTAATTCATTATTTTTTATAATTCACTGACACTTCATCAAAATTACGCTGTAAATGGGTTTGGTTATTTAATTGCTTCACTCCATCAGTCATTCTCTTAACAAAACCTTCTAACTTAACCATATATTCTTCTTCTGTTATCTGCCCATCGGATACATAGGTAAGCCCTTTTTCCCAACTGGCTGTTAACTCAGGATTTAAAAGTGACTTAATAGAAGATGCAACCACATCATAGATCATTTCCCCTTGTAGGGTTGGCGTTATTATCTGAGTTTTCTTATTTAGATTTAGATAAGAAATCTTTATCAACTTATTAAGAATCTCTGCTCTTGTAGCACTGGTTCCAATACCACTACCCTTCATCTGAGCTCGTAATTCCTCATCATCGATAAATTGCCCTGCATTTTCCATTGTTAATATTATGGTACCGGAGTTATAGCGTTTCGGTGGTGATGTTTCACCTTCTTTAATCACCAATTCATCCACTGGTAACGTCATACCTTTTTTCAGATTTTTTACCGTATCAATTAATGTACTATCCATTTTCTCTTCAGTCTCATCCTCTGAATTATTGTCTACTTCTTGAGATGTACTTGCTTGTTTATTCTGGAAAAAGGAGTAATTCATTACTTTTAAATATCCTTGGTCTATTAACACCTTAAAGGAAGAGAAGAAACTCTCCTCTTTTATCTTTGATACCAAACTTACCTTCTGATATACTGCAGCTGGATAGAAGATACTTAAAAAACGTCTTACAATTGCTTCATATACTTTAGATGCTGTTGGTGGTAGAGAATTTAGCGCACCAAATCCCTGACCAGTTGGAATGATTGCGTAATGGTCAGTAATCTGTTTATCATTAACATATTTACTCTTCGCAATGGTTTTATAAGTTCCCATAGTAAGAATTTCTTCTGCAAATTCTTTACCATGATCATAATTACGAAGTCCACCTATATTTTTATGTATTTCTTTACTGACTGCAGTGGATAGAACCCTTGCGTCCGTTCTTGGGTAAGTTACTAATTTTTTCTCATATAATTCCTGGGTTATTTTTAAGGTTTCATCCGGGCTAATTTTGAACATACGAGAGCAGTCATTCTGTAATTCTGCTAGATTATATAATAAAGGCGGTGTTTTATTTTCTTTCTTCTTTTCCACCTTATCAACAATTGCAACAATTGGCTCTGGCTCTTTTAATTCATCGATGAGAACTTGTGCAGACTCTCTTTCTAGAAAACCATTTTCTTTATATAGTAACGGAGAATTAAAATATTTGGACCCTTCAATTGCTCTCCATTCCCCTTCAAACACGTTTCCTGATACATTTAAGCTAGCTAAGACACGATAAAACGGCGTTTTAACAAATGCTCTAATCTCGCGTTCTCTACGCACTACAATACCAAGGACACAGGTCATAACACGTCCTACGGAAATAGCAGTCCATTTATCACTTTTTAAATAATTGGTAACTGCTGACCCATATTTTAAGGTTAAGACTCTGGAGAAATTAATACCCATAAGATAATCTTCTTTGGCACGTAAATACGCTGCTGCCGACAAATTATCATACGTAGAAAGAGGCTGTGCCTCTTTGATTCCCCTTAGAATTTCTTCTTCCGTCTGAGAATCTATCCACACTCGCCTCTTATCCTTTGTTGCTGGTACATTAGCTAATTGATCTACCAAACGGTATATGTATTCTCCTTCTCGTCCGGAGTCAGTGCACACATAAATTCTATCTACATCATCCCTATTAAGAAGTTTTTTCACTGTTTCAAACTGCTTACTTACATTGGGAATCACTTCATAGCGGTATTCATTCGGAAGAAATGGAAGTGTTGTTAAAGACCATTTCTTTAAAGCAGGGTCATACACTTCCGGATAACTCATAGTTACCAAATGTCCAACACACCAGGTTACGATGGCATCTTCTGATTCCATAAACCCATCATGTTTCTTGCCATTCATTTTTAAAGCTTTGGCAAATTCCTGTGCAACACTTGGTTTTTCTGATATATATAAACTCTTAGCCATTCTAATAGCTCCAACTTTCTCTTTGCTGTATAAATTCTAGTATCCCAATTCCTCACCCACTAAGATGACTTTGATGCGGTTAACATGTCTTGCTTTTCTTGTGATGACAATCTCACAGCACATGCAATCTGGTGATAAACAATCCGCACATTTGCCAAGTTTAGCACATGGGGTATTGGTGTTTAGTCGAACTCCATTAGGCGGAGCAGCCATATTACGAACTCTTGCGATCGCACTTTCTACATCTGGTACAATCTTATTCATTCCTGCAATGATGATTATATTTTTAGGTCCAAATATTAAAAAGGAAACTCTATTTCCCAGTCCATCAATATTTACTAACTGACCATCCAACGTGATTGCATTGGAACTCATAAAAAAATAATCTGCATTAATAGCCTTACTGTAATGTTCGTCTTTTTCCTCTTGTGTCCTTGCCGCATCTCTGTCATATATTACATAATCAGAATCCATTAAATCATCAAATAATCCAATTTCCTTTAGTGTCTCGGAACCACCCCATGAAATAGAACAACCTGGTGTTAAGAAACGCTTTGCCATACTTAATGCTTCCTCTGCATTATCACAGTAATAACCTTCAATTCCTCTAAGATTGAATTTCTCAATTAATCCATCCGCTAAATTCTCATAATATTGCTTTTTATGCGACATACTAACACTCCCATCTTTATGCGTTATATTTCTTTATAAAACAAACTCCTAAAGCTCCAGGTCCTGTGTAGGTTCCAATCGTTACACCAATCTGGAACACGGGATAAGTAATCTTAACTCCAGTTAATTCTTCTACTCGTTTTTGTACCTGCTCTGTTTCTTCTATGGAAGTTGCATTAGCAAAGCAGAAATCATAATCTTCGTATTTCTCATTATTTTCTTTAAAATACTCTTCTACCATAAACAATAATTTATCTAATGCTTTTTTTCTTCCTCTTACATTGGAGTAAGGAATCAATTCTGCATCTTTTAACTGAATCATTGGTTTTAGATTTAACATGGTACCGGCCAACGATGTTGCTTTTCCTATTCTTCCACCTTTTGCAAGATATTCCAGAGTATCAACAGTAAACATAATTCTTGCAGTCTCTTTGATCTCTTCTATTCTATTTACCGTTTCCTCTATCGTAAAACCTGCTTGTTGCATGTAAGCAGCTTGCATAACTACTAGGCCTTGGCCAGCGGTTGCTTGAATGGAATCTACAATTACAATCTTCGCTTCCGTATATTTCTCTTCTAGTATATTCTTAGCATTTACTGCTGATTGGTAAGATCCGCTAAACTTCTGTGTTAAACATACGCATAGGACATCTTTTCCTTCTTCAATTGCCTCAGTAAAGCAATTCATATAATCCTGCACAGAAGGCAACGATGTTTTAGGAAAAATTCCTCCCTTGGTTAATTGCGCATAAAATTCTGTATTGGTAATCTCTATATTCTCTTTATAATAATTTTCTTGATCAAACGTTACATAAAATGGTACTAATGTAATCCCATATTGTTCAATCAGACTTGGTGGTACATCACATGATGAATCACTAAATATTCGATATTCTTTCACGAAATTTTCTCTCCTGCTTATTCATTTTTGTCTCAATGTAAAAAGACGCTAGATTAATTATAACATAGGCTTAATCAAAATGTACAGCAAAATACATCTTTTCCAAATACATTCTTCCAGTTTTTGTCTTGAAAATTCTCTCATAAACGGTACGAATATTGGATTCATTCATCTCATCTTCATAAGCATTTACAATAAAATCGGCCTCTACTAGGATCTGAAAATCGATACCATTAATCTTCTGATAGGAGTGATGATTTCCAATAATATAACAAATACGATCCAGAATATTAGGTCTGATATCCGTATCGTTCAATAACTCTCTCACAATATCTGGACCAAATTCTTCCTGATATGGCCCTGCTGCGGATTGATGCAATTCTTCACCCTTTTTGATACCGACATCATGAAGATAGCCACATGCTTCTAATATAAATAGTTCTGTTTGATCCAAGCCTTCATTTTCACCAATGCTTTTTGCAAAAGCAGCCACTTTCATAGCATGATTAATTCTTCTTACATCTGTTGCAAAATACTCGATTAACTTTTTTGAAATTTCTCCAATGTTTTGATTCATGTATTATCCTCCAATCTATTTACTTTCTTTATACCAGTTAAGATTTCTTGTGAATTAGTTAGTTTTCTTGTGAATCAGTATAAAAAAGCTGTTGCTTTGCGCAACAGCCTTTTATCATTATTCTTAGTATAATGGATATTTATCAGTTAAAGTTTTTACCATTGCCATGGCTTTTTCTTTGTTGGCGTCCACATCATTAATTAACAATGCAATCGCTTCTGCAATGACATCCATATCCTCTGTGTTCATTCCTCTTGAGGTAACAGCAGCCGTTCCTAAACGAATACCACTTGTTACGAAAGGAGATGCTGGATCATTTGGAATTGTATTCTTGTTACAAGTTATATTCGCTGCATCAAGAAGTTTCTCTGTCTCTTTACCAGTCACACCTTTATTCTGTAAATCCACTAACATAAGGTGATTATCTGTTCCACCAGATACAATATTAAATCCTCTGCTGATTAAGCCTTTAGATAATGCTTGTGCATTGTCAATTACATTTTGCGCATACACTTTAAAACTTGGATCCAATGCTTCTTTGAAACATACTGCTTTGGCAGCAATCACATGCATTAAAGGTCCACCCTGAATTCCTGGGAATACGGATTTATTTAATTTATATTCTTCTGCAAATTCTGCACTTGATAAAATCATACCACCTCTTGGTCCACGAAGTGTTTTATGTGTTGTAGTAGTTGTTACGTGTGCATAAGGGATTGGTGTTTCATGAAGTCCTGCAGCAACAAGTCCTGCGATATGTGCCATATCTACCATTAAGAAGGCACCAACTTTATCCGCAACTTCACGGAAACGTTTGAAATCTATTTTTCTAGCATAAGCACTTGCTCCAGCAACGATTAATTTTGGTTTGCAGGAAAGTGCAATCTTTTCTAATTCATCATAATCGATAAACCCGCTATCATTTACACCGTAAGGAACAATCTTATAATAGCTACCAGACATATTAACTGGACTTCCGTGTGTTAAATGTCCACCATGAGCTAAGTTCATACCCATAACAGTATCTCCTGGTTGTAACAATGCAAAGAACACTGCCATGTTAGCTTGTGCTCCAGAATGTGGCTGAACATTGGCATAAGTGCACCCAAATAATTCTTTTGCTCTCTCAATGGCTAATGTCTCTACAACATCCACGTACTCGCAGCCACCATAATATCTTTTTCCCGGGTACCCTTCTGCATATTTATTTGTTAAAGGACTTCCCATAGTTGCCATTACTGCTTTACTAACAAAATTTTCAGAAGCGATTAACTCAATGTGGTCATTCTGTCTTCCAACTTCTTGACTCATTGCCTTTGCTACTTCTGGATCAAATCCTTGTACCTCTTCAAATGAAAACATGTTCTTTACCTCCATTACTTTTTTGCATTTGTTTCTAAGCTATTTCATAAACAGAATCAGTTTATGATCCCGTCTCAAATTTGCCCTTGCGAGCAAGCAAATTTGTTACTACGCTATATCATAAACACAATCAGTTTATGATCCCGTCTCAAATTTGCCCTTGCGAGCAAGCAAATTTGTTACTACGCTATTATAACACAAGAAAATTAAGAAATGAATAGTAACTTTAATAATTTATCACATTAAATGAATATATTGTCGCTTTTTGCTATAAATACGGCAAAACATCCTCCGTATATGCTCTCAGTATTTCTCCCACACTCCATGCCTGACTATAACAACCCCGACTCGTATTGGCGAAATCTCCATCAAAAATCTCTGCGATTCCATTTAAACAACCATCTTGCATATGATCTTGGAAATATTCACACATTTCCTTAGCTCGAAGAATTGCTTCTTTCTCATAATTATGCACTTTACAATAAGCCGTAATAAATGCTCCCGTAATATATCCCCATGAAGTTCCCATGTGATAAGCCCCATCTCTCTGAATCAACTTACCAATATATTTACTTTGATATTCTTTATCTTGATTGGATAATGAACGAATTCCATAAGGTGTATACAATTGCTGATAAACTTTCTGTACAATCTTGGTTTCTTGTTCTCTACTTAACATGGTATATGGTAATGATACTGCCCATATTTGATTTGGACGAATATGATCCTCCTTATCATGATCTCCCACCACATCATAAAGACACTGAAGTTCTTCATTCCAAAATTCTTGTACGAAAGAATTTTTAACCTTAGCAGCTAATTCTTTGTATTTTGTTCCATCCTCCTTAAACTTTGAAGATAGTTTTTCCATAACACAAAGGGCATTATACCAAAGGGCATTGATTTCCACTGCTTTCCCATGTCTTGGTGTCACAACCCAATCACCTACGCGTACATCCATCCAGGTTAATTGATCTAATTCTCCGCCTCCTAAAATCAGACCATCCGTATCCATATGAATATTATATCTAGTACCAGTCTCATAAGCCTGTAACACTTTTTTAAGAGATGGGTATATTTTATCCTTGATGAATTGATAATCTTCTTCCCCACCTGTATATTCTAAGTACTTATCTACTGAATGGAAATACCATAGGGAAGCATCAATGGTATTATACATTGGTGCTTCCTCTGGATTATTGGGGAATACATTTGGCAGCATTCCTTCTGATACATACAAAGAAAAGGATTCTAAAATAGATCTTGCATCTTCAAATCGTTTTGTAGCTAAGGTTAATCCTTGTAACGCTATCATGGTATCCCTACCCCAATCTAAGAACCAAGGATATCCAGCTAAAATAGTCTTAAGCCCTGTACTATTTCTAGTTACAATAAAGGTATCGGCTGACCAAGCTAATCGACGAATAAATTCATTCTCTTTGGAAGCTAAATCCATAAGCTTAAGCATACGCTCTTTATAATCATTAATAATCATAAATCCATCTTCTGGTTTGGAATCCATCTCAATCGAACACACTACATACATTTCTTTTTTCTCAAATGGTTTTAATTCCACAACCACGTCATAAGGTGTTGCATGATTATCTACACCATGAAACCCATTTCGTGCATCAATTCCATACACTTGATTTTCTTCTATCACATAATTAGGTGTTGCCATAGAAACAGGGCGAAGGCTTCGATCTGCATAACTTCCGTGAGATGTGTAGAATTGAATGGTAAATGCATTGGTATGTTCTGGCTTTAATTTTAGATATGTCTTATCTTCTTCCTGTCCAAATTTTTCAAAACTTTTTATAAATTTAAGCTGACTTTTTTCAGAAGTATCTGACAATTCTCTTCCATTAAACAATGGGGTAATTAGGAGTTTTGTGGGCTCCATTCCATTTACTATTTCATAACATACTGTACATGTATTTTTCCCATATGCCAATCCAATTGTCTTTTTTACGATAAGATCTTCCACTTGATAGGTATAGGTAGGCACCACATCAAGCTCAAATCGATTTAAATATTCATATCCTCTTCTAACCTCCCCATTATATTCTTGTGATACAAGATCATATTCTCTTCCACCTACTATTACACTTTCATGTATATCTGCTAAGATAACTCTTCTATCCACAGGGGGATTCAATGCTGCAACCAAATATCCACTATGAATTCTGCTGCTAGCATCAATTATGGTATGATTGGAAAACCCTCCAATTCCATTGGTAAGGAGCCATTCCTTTTCCATTCCTTCCTGATAAGTTCTGAAATTACTTCTTCCTAACATATATTTAATACTCATTATTTAATCCTTCCTACAAAGTTTTCTTACTGGTATTATATACCCAATATCAGGAACTTTCCATCATTATTTTCGAGAATTTTCGTAAAACTTCTATTTACATAACACATCTATTTAAAACTTTACGTTCACAAGTCAAACTTATACTTAATATTTTGAACATAATGAATAAACTTTCATTATGTTTACACTAAAACAAATGTTGGATCAGATAAAGCCAAATGCTTAAAAGTGGCTGTTCGAAATTGCAAACTTACGATAGAAACAGAAAATGGTGAATACAAATACGCTTGTACTCACCATTTTTATTATGATAGAATATGAAAACTATTTCATTCGATTCACTCTTAATCAAGCCTCATCAATAGCCTTACCAATATCATTTCTCATATATTTATTAGAATAATCAATCCACTTAGTCGCTTCATAAGCATTGGCTCTTGCTTCTTTTAAGTTAGCACCCTTGGCAGTTACACCAAGTACACGTCCCCCGTTGGTAACAATGCCTTCTTCTGTTTTCTTAGTTCCAGCATGGAATACATAGAACCCATCTTTTCCTTTGAAATTCTCAAAACCTGTGATTACTTTACCCTTTTCATAATTTTCAGGATATCCATCGGATGCGAGTACCACACATACAGCAGCATTGTCTTCAAATTGAAGATCTATCTGATCCAAAGTTCCATCAATGCAAGCTTCTACCACATCAATGATATCATTTTTCATTCTTGGTAGCACAACTTGAGCTTCTGGATCACCAAATCTTGCATTATATTCTAATACTTTGATTCCTTTATCCGTTAGCATTAAACCAACGAACATAATTCCGGTAAAATCTCTTCCCTCTGCCTTCATTGCATCCATGGAAGCCTGATAGATATATTTGTGACAGAAATCATCTACTTCTTTTGTATAAAATGGACTTGGGGAAAAGGTTCCCATACCACCTGTATTTAACCCTTGATCACCATCTTTGGCACGCTTATGATCTTGTGCGCTAGTCATAGGTGCAATATGCGTTCCATCACAGTAACATAACACCGAAACTTCTCTACCAGTCATAAATTCTTCAATGACAATACGATCACCAGCAGAACCAAATTGCTTATCAAGCATTAATGTTTTAACACCCTCTATGGCTTCTTCCTTGGTATTGCAGATTAGAACACCTTTCCCTAGTGCAAGACCATCTGCTTTTAATACGATCGGATATTGGCTATTTTCAAGGTATGCAATTGCTTCTTCAGCAGAATCAAAATTCTCATACCCTGCAGTTGGAATATTATACTTTTTCATTAAATCTTTGGAGAATGCTTTGGAACCTTCTAAAATTGCTGCATTTTTTCTTGGTCCAAATACACGTAACCCTCTTGCTTCAAATACATCTACAACACCCGCTACCAACGGATCATCCATTCCGATAATGGTTAAATCAATTGATTTCTTCTGGGCAAAGTCTGCTAATTTCTCTAATTCCATTGCACCAATATTCACACATTCAGCAAATTCTTCGATTCCTGCATTACCAGGTGCACAGTAAATTTTATCAACTTTTGGGCTCTTTGCAACGCTCCAAGCAATTGCATGTTCTCTTCCGCCACTTCCAACAATTAATACTTTCATGATAACACGTTTCTCCTTACCAGATTATTTGCAATCTCCAATTTTCCATTGGCAATTAAATCAATTGCTTGTGGTAGTATCTTCCATTCTGCTTCTTCCATCACACGACGTTGTAGAATCTCGGGAGTATCTCCATCTTCTACCGAAACCGCTTGCTGTAATATAATTGGTCCAGTATCCGTTCCTTCATCTACAAAATGAACAGTTGCTCCTGTCACCTTAACGCCTCTTTCAAGTACACCTTCATGCACTTTTAATCCATAATATCCTGTTCCGCAAAAGGCAGGAATTAAAGATGGATGAATATTTATAATACGATTACTATATTTCTTGATTACCAGTTCTGGAACAATTACTAAGTATCCCGCTAATACAATTAAGTCTGGTTCGTATTTATCTATGGTATCTAGTAATGCCTGATTAAACTCTGCACGTTCTGCGAAATCCTTTGGAGATACACATTCCGCTGGAATCTGATTCATTGCTGCACGCTCAAGAGCATATGCATTTTTATTATTACTGATTACCACTGCTATGGAAGCATTGGTAATATCATTCTTTTGAATACTGTCTATAATAGCCTGAAGATTGGTACCGCCTCCGGATACAAGCACTGCAAGTTTTAACATAGTATCCTCCCTATTCTACGGTAACACCTTTTTCACCAGCTTTAACTTCGCCAACAATATATGGAGTTTCACCAGCAATCTTAATTAAATTCACTGCTTTATCAACATCAGCTGGATCTACTGCGATTAACATACCAATACCCATATTATAAGTGTTATACATCATTTCTTCAGCAATATCTCCATCTTTGGAAAGCATTCCAAAGATTGGTGGTACAACGTAACTATTTTTACGAACGACTGCATGCACTCCTTCTGGTAACATTCTTGGGATATTTTCATAGAAACCACCACCTGTAATATGACTACAAGCCTTTACTGTAACTCCACCAGTTTTTAAAGAACTTAACGCTTTTACATAAATCTTAGTTGGAGTTAATAAAGCTTCTCCTAATGTTGTTCCAAGTGATTCATAATGTACATCTAATGCTTCTCTTTTTATATTAAATACTTTACGTACTAAAGAATATCCATTGCTGTGAATACCAGATGAAGCCATACCAATTAAAACGTCACCCGCTTTTAAATTAGCTCCAGTAATGAGATCTTTTTGATCCACTACACCCACTGCAAATCCTGCTAAGTCATATTCATCTACTGGATAGAAACCAGGCATTTCTGCTGTTTCTCCACCTATTAATGCAGCGTTTGATTGCTTACAACCAGCTGCAACACCACCAACGATAGTTGCAATCTTTTCTGGTTCATTTTTACCACATGCTATATAATCAAGGAAAAATAATGGTTCTCCACCTGCACAGGCAATATCATTCACGCACATTGCTACACAGTCAATACCGATCGTATCATGTTTGTCCAAAACAAAAGCAATCTTTAATTTTGTTCCAACACCATCTGTACCAGAAACCAATGTAGGATGTTCCATATTCTTAAACTTATCCATGGAAAATGCTCCAGAGAAACCGCCAATATTCGTAAGTACTTCGCTTCTCATGGTTCCTTTGATATGCTCTTTCATCAGTTCAACTGATTTATATCCAGCTTCAATATCCACACCTGCATTTTTGTAATCCATTATTTTATCCTCCTGGTTAAATATAATCTACCCTTTCCAATCAAAAGGGCTTATCATCCATTGTCGATTATTATTGTAACATATAAATTTTATTTTGTCTTAACTTTGGCCTTATTTATTTCTTATGTTATTTATTAGCGCAGTTAATATATGAATCGGCAGAATATCACGTGTACACGTCATTTAATGTGATTTATACGAATTACCTTAAATTAATATATTGTAACTGTTCTCTATTCATTATAAGATATCATTAACAATAATAAACAAAAGGTGATAAATTTGAAACAGATATCCGATCATTTAAAAAATGTATTAAATCAAATACCGGAACAACCAGGAATTTATAAGATGATCAATTCGAAAGGCAACATTATATATATTGGTAAAAGTAAATGCCTTAAGAAACGAGTAAAATCTTATTTTAGTGACGTACCAAAATGGGAAAAGGTAACAAAGATGGTCTCCTTTATCCATGATATTAAGTATATTGTAACCGATACTCACCTGGAAGCCAGATTACTTGAATGTGAACTGATCAAATTCCATCAACCCGTGTTTAATTCTCAGATGAAAAATGATAAACGCTATGTTTTCCTAAAGATAGAAGATAACATGAGTTATAGTCCTCTTTCGGTTGTTCGAGATAGAGAAGAAAATACCTTTGGTCCTTTTCGTAGTTCAAGCACTCTTACAAATACATTGGAGTCTCTACGAAAAATATACCCAATCCAAAAAGTCAAACAAAGCTATACCTTTGAACATCATATTATACCAATCAAAATGGAGCAAGAAACGTTCTTGGAAAATCGTAACTATATAAAGGAAATCCTAACCAAAGAGAAGAACTTAACTAGGTTTATAAAAACAATTGAGAAAAAAATGAAAGAGGCTGCCGACAATTATCGGTTTGAAACCGCCATTTACTATCGTGATTTAATTCAAGGCTTAAACTATATAAAACACGGAATCAATGGATATCAAGATTTAATTTCTAAAAATATTATATTGAAAATACCAGTACAAGATGGATTCAAATTGTTTTGGATTCAGAAAGGGCATATTTTGTTAAAAGAACTTTGCCAAGAACTGAAAAATGATGATATGGAATCCTTCCTACAGAGAGGACAAGCTATCTCTATCGCGGCTTCTGCTGAAGATAATATGGAAGAAAAAAGGTTCATGGACTTTCGCGATATTATTTATTCAGAGATTATGAATCTTCCGGATGATATGATTATACAGATTATGTAGTCATTGAGATTAAGTAGTCATTGGTATGGTCATGTGTCTCAAAAAATAGAAAAAACCTTTCAAACTTAATATACTTTTCCTGATAGCAAACAGTTTTATCACTGCTATCATAAAAAAAGTTTATTAAGTTGAAAGGTTTTTTATATTATCCACACAATGTAATAATTCTTCTTATTTTATCAACAAATAAAAAATAATAATCTGAACAATAAAAATAGCGGGAATTCCTACAACAAAGGATATGTGTTTTGTTTTATGACGGCATATCTGCATGCCAAGCCATATCCCAATACATCCACCGATCATACCGCAGAGAAATATGGTCTTTTCCTGAATTCTCCACTGGTTCTTTCTTGCTCTACCTTTATCAATATACATAATCACATATCCAATTATATTTATAATAATCAGATACGAGAGAATTCCTATCACTACATACTGTTCCATGGATTACTCCTCAGTTTCTGTTTTTACAAGCTCAATGCAAAGCTCCTCTAACTGTTTCTGGTCAACTACATTTGGAGCATCTGTTAAGAGACAAGACGCATCTTTTACTTTCGGGAATGCGATTACATCACGGATACTATCCTCTTTCGCCATTAACATAACCATACGATCTAATCCATATGCTAAGCCAGCATGAGGTGGTACTCCGTATTTAAATGCATTTAATAAGAATCCAAAACGTTCATACGCCTCTTCTTTTGTAAATCCTAAACATTCAAACATTTTCTCTTGAACGTCATTCTGGAAGATTCTCACAGAACCTCCACCGATTTCAGTTCCGTTTAATACAATATCGTATGCTTTTGC
>JAEZUR010000101.1 GCA_023420935.1 Bacillota bacterium
TATTGGTCTCCTTTTTTTCTACAACTTAGATCCAGAACTAAATGTTTCTTACCAGTGACTTTGTTTATTTTCTCTAAATTATCATAATTTATCCTACCATCTTTAAATACAAATGAAGTAACAATTACATGAGATGCACCATGTTTTAAGAAAAACAAGGCATTTTCATCCGTTATACCGCCACCAACTTGAAGACCTTCTGGATATTCTTTCAAAGCGCCTAAAGCTTGTTCCACATCTCTTTCATAATATTCACTTTCTACTGGATTCAAGAGAATGATATGTCCTCCTACTAATTTATTCTTTTTATATAATCTGGCATAGAACTCTGCATTTTGCTGTGAAATAAAGTTTTCTTTTGCTTCATTTCCCTGATCTTTTAAACTTCCACCAACTATTTGTTTTACTTGTCCATTATGTATATCAATACAAGGTCTGAATTTCATATCACGATACCTCTCTTCCTATATAATGATATTTAATTCATTTTTTATTGTTTTGTCAAGCATAGTTTCATGTAATCAAACTCATTCTATATTCTTTTTGGATTTTTTGTCTAATTATGTTATATTCTTCTTTAAAACTACACCAAAATATACTATAATATTTCCATTGGATCATTGTATTTTATTACATCTAGTTCCAAATAATCACAATAGGGAGGAATTCAAATGAACAAACTTTTTAAGAGAATTGCAATTTTATTATGTATCATCTTTATCGCTCCTACAATACTAAACTGTTTACCATCTGTGAATAGTGTAACTAGTGTTGAGGCAGCAGCAAAAAAAGCAAAACTTTACCAAAAAACTGGAACCATTGGCATTCAAAGCAGTCCTGAATATTTATATGTAGAGAACCAGAAAGAATCAGCAAAGTACACCTATACTTCTTCAGATAAAAAGATAGCAACTGTAGATAAATACGGTGTGGTAACTGGTATTTCAAAAGGCAGTGCAAAGATTACGGTAAAGGAAGTCTATAAGAAAAAAACTACAACAGTTGGAACATATAAAGTTACTGTTGTAAATTCCGCACTTGCGCTAAAGGAAGACACAGCCACCCTTTATAGCAAATATTATGCACCTATTAAGTATATAAATCATAAAGCTACCTATAAATATGATATTTCTGATACAAGTATTGTTACTTATAATGAGGAAGGTTATCTTATAGGTTTAAAAGCAGGTACAACCAATATTAAAGTTTCTGAAACATATAAGAATAAGAAACGTGATTTAGGCTCATTTGCATTGACTGTAGTGGAATCAACTCTTCACCCAGAATCCACGGCCATCGAAGTAGGTGTGAATTCAAAAAATCCTCTTTACAATTATATTGTTATCGAGAATCAACCTTGGAACTCTGAAGTAACTTATTCCTATGAATCATCAAATACTTCCGTTGTAACAGTAACAAAAGAGACCAGTGAGTGGTTCGAAGATCTGTACTATATCAAAGGTATCGCTACCGGAACAGCTACTATTACCGTATACGAAGAATACAAGGGGAACAAAAGAACGGTTGGTACTGTAGCGGTAACTGTACGCGAAATTCCAATTACTGATCTAAAATTCAATACATATTTCTTTGATACAGAGAATGGAACGCTAACAACAACAGTATATTTAGGAGAAGATGATGAGCTTTCTTTATTAAAAGACTATATCGTAAAAGCACCCGAAAATGCAACTACAGACGTAACTTTCTCTTCCAGTAACGAAGCCATAGCAAAAGTTGATAACGATGGAAAAATCACAACAGTAAGTGGTGGAACAGTAACAATCACCGTGAAATCAGGTAACTTCCAGGATAAGCTTCAGCTCACTGTAATTGATCTTGATGATGATAGCTACGACGAAGAAGATACCACTTATGTAAACGATGACGACGAAGAATAATTAATTATAGAAGGGGCTACAATAGCCCCTTTTGTATACCATCAAGGAGGATCTACTTTGAGTAAGCAGCATAAGAAAAAGAAGAGTTCAAGTGAGTTACTTCTTCCTATCATCATTACAATTGGCATACTGCCATTCATCTCTCGTATGCTTTTATATGATTGTGGATTATCCAATTATTCATGGTTTTCAAACAATGCCATCGTGACCGATTTTTTCTCCTATTATAAAAGCTACCTTTTCAGTTTGATAGCTATTACTGCCGGAATTATCTTATTAATATACGCTATCCTTTACAAGGCATCTGTAAAACCCATGAAAATATTTGTACCACTTAGTATCTATTTCGTATGCATTTTGTTATCTACCATTTTTTCCATTGATAAACGCATCTCACTTCATGGTGGAATCGCTCATTTTGAGAACTCACTTGTATTAGTTGGCTATATCATTCTTTGTACATACGCGTATCAAATGATAAAATCGGATGAGGATATCAGACTTGTTAGGAATACATTATTAATTTCACTTTGTTTCATGTGCTTTCTTGGCATCTTTCAAGCGCTAGGTCTTGATCCATTTGGATTTGAATGGTTTCAAAAACTAATCATTCCAAGTCAATACCACAGAGACTATCTTGGCGCTATTGGAAGGAATACCAAAGCTAATGCTGTATCCCTAACACTTTTTAATTCCAATTATGCTGGTGTCTATCTCTCTATGTTACTTTCCTTTCTCCTTCCTGATTACGTTGCCCAATGGAACACAACAGCTATCAGTAAGAAGCCATCATTTCGAGAGATTATATCAAGAGTAGGGTTTTCTACCCTAATCATTATCATCTTTATACTCGTAATGAAAACCTATTCCAGAGCTACTCTTGTTGCAATTCTATTTATAGGATTACAATTTGGATATTTTTATAGAAAGAAATTGATAAGTTATCGAAAGCCTTTGATTGTATTCACATCACTTATAATTATTCTATTTATTGGAGTAGATTCCTTTAGTGGTTTTCGTTTTTTGAATAAAATTTCTGCGACTTTTTCAACACTAAGCCAAAAAGTAAGTAACAATTCACTAGAGGAAATTATTACACAAAAAGATAACATTACATTTCGTTACAAGGGAGAAATACTGAATGTTGCATTTGATAACGTGGACTCAAAAGACAAATCTCTTTCCTTTACCGACTCAACTGGCAGTGACTTAACTAGTTCTTATAACAAGGAAAAATCCACCTTATCAATCAAACCTTTTCAGGATATATCTTTTGCCATAGAAATAAGAAATGATATTACTTATCTTGTTGCTACCATAGAAGAGACAAAATGGAATTTTCTTTTTAGCGAAGAAACTGGATACTTATACGAAAATGATTTTGGTAAATTAGACCAATTAACTTCTATAAGTCAGGTTGGATTTAAAAACCACGAGAATATTGCTTCTGGAAGAGGCTATATATGGTCAAGATCCCTTCCACTCCTTAAAAATACAATTTTAATTGGAAGTGGGCCAGATACATTTTCACTTCTATTTCCACAAACTGATTATGTTGGAAAAGCAAATAATTGTAAAACACCATATACCTTTATTGAAAAACCACACAGTCTTTATCTTATGATTGGTATCCAAACCGGATTAGTATCGCTGATCGCCTTTCTAGTCTTCTGTATTTGTTATTCGATCGATTCTATAAAACGATATAAAAATTGTAATTTTACAACAAGCAGTCAGCGTATTGGTTTCGGTTGCTTCTTAGCTGTCACTTGTTACCTAATCTGCGGGATATTTAATGACTCTTCTTTACAGACTTCACCTATTTTCTGGGTGCTCCTTGGTCTGGGAATAGCAATAAACCGTATGAATTACGAGGAAATCTCGTAGTTCATACGGTTTTATTGGCTGTTCTATCTTTTTCCTAATTCAGCATCTGATTCACAAACTATACTATTCTTTTTAATATAATCTACAATTTCATCAAACTGTGTGAATGCTAATGCTACATAACTATCAGAAGCACCATAGTAAATTGCAATTTTACCTGTTTCAGAATCATGAATTGTAGCACAAGGGAAAACAACATTAGGAACAAATCCTCTTTCTTCATACCACTCTTCTGGAGTTAATAAGTAAGTTTCACATCTGTATTTAACAATAGATGGATTCTCCAGGTCTAGGATAGCTCCACCAATGCTATAAACGAAACCATTACAAGTGCTACTTACACCATGATAGAACACAAGCCATCCTTCTGATGTTTCAATTGGAGCCGCTCCTCCACCTATTTTAACAGATTCCCACCATTTACTTCCTTTGCCCATTACATGTCTATGTTTACCCCAGTAAACCATATCTGGGCTTTCACTAATAAAGATATCTCCAAATGGAGTATGTCCACTATCACTTGGACGACTTAACATTACGAAATTACCATTAATTTTTCTTGGGAATAATACTGCATTTCTGTTATATGGAATGAATGGGCATTCTAATCTTACAAACTTCTTAAAATCTGTTGTCTTTGCCATCCCAATTGCAGCGCCAAAGAAATCCTGACACCAAATAATATAATAAGTATCTTCTACTTTTACTAGTCTTGGATCATAAGCGTACAAAGGCATAAATGGGTTTCCATCTTCATCTTCAAATGGTATTTTATTTGAATCAAATTCCCAATGAATGGCATCCTTACTTCTTCCTAAATATATATATGGTACACCATTGGTTTGTTCCCCACGGAAAACACCAATAAATCCATCTTCATAAGGCATTACTGCACTATTAAAAATTCTTGCTACTCCCTCAATCGGATTTCTTCCGATAATTGGATTCTCTGAATATCTCCAAATTGGTGCACCAACAATATTTTCTGGTCTTTCCTGCCACGGAACATTTTTCACTACTGGGCTAATCATTTTAATTTTGCTCATATGCTCTGCTATTCCTTTCTAATGCAAAGGAATTTCCTTTCTTATAGTATTCATTTATTAAAAAGTTTGTTGTAATAAAACAATCTGTATTACCTATTTTTTTCTTTCCCATATGCTAGATACGCAAATTCATCATTTTCATCTAGCATTCCTAATACTTTTTTATAAAATAACATCTGAATAAATATTACGACTTCGATTGCGAACATAAAAAATGTTCCTGTAAAAAATAAAATCACGAGTAACGCGTTGGAAAATAGCGTAACGCAACACACCATACCAGCAAAGATTGGTACAAGAAAATGTGGTTTCATAAACATTGCAAACATAACATCTATTAGATTCACAGTTTCATTTACAAAAACATAGAACCCCGCTATATACATAGTTAAGACTAATAAAAATGCAATAAATGCTAAGCAAGTTACGGAATAAACCATATTTTCTGCTTTTGCTGCCACAAGCATTCCAACTACATTCAATATCATAACCAAAGATACTGGAACAAATTTTAGTAATTTAAACGAACTTCTTAGATATCTAAAAAACGTCTTTACAATGCTATCATTAATATTAATAACCTTATAAATCGTGTCTTTACCAATCATAAAAGCTGCACCCAATACTGGTAACAATAACAGTGTGCCCGAAAGTAAAATTGTCACAAAACATAATATACTTGTAAAAAATACGATATGAATTGCTGATAATATCCTGTAAAAAAGTGACTCTCTTGTCATGATTTAATTGCTCCCGCCAAACCATAGTAAATATATTTTTGTAAGAACAGATACACAATACCGATTGGTATGATACCTAATAAGATAGCTGCAGCTACAATTTCAAATGGCGTTGACATATTACCAAAGAATTGATACAACGCAACTGTAAACGTTTGAACATCTTTTCTTAAATATAGGTTTGGAATATAAAAATCATTATACAGTCCAATACCATTTAGTATAAGAAGTGTTGTACATGCTGGTTTCAAAAGCGGAAGTATGATACAACGATAAATGGTAAAATAATTTGCTCCATCAATCAATGCTGATTGATCTAATTCTTTTGAAATAGACTCTAATAAATTAAACATAATATAAATACCTATTATACCAACTCCAGAGTATAAAATAATAACACTTGGCATTTTATTTACTAGATGCAACTTATAAATAATCTGAAATACAACAGTTTGTGTAGTAACTACTGGAATAAACATTGTCAGTGTAAAAAGTGTCATAATAATCTTTTTACCACGAAACTCAAAACGATGCAATATGTAAGATACCATTGTTGTAAATAATATCTGTAATGTAAGTGAGATTCCTAAAATTATAGCTGTATTTATTAATGCTTTACCTAATCCACCCACTTTAATTGCGTAAATAAAGTTATACATATTAAACCAGTTTTTAGGAGGGGTCAGCACACCTGTGGAGGAATATTCAGCACCTGTCTTGAATGCCATAAATATTAAAGGCATGATTGGTATCACTACAAATATACAGGCAGCTACAAGAAAGACATAACGCATTACCTTATAAAGTTTACTTTCTTTAATCATTGTTAATTCTCTCCCTTCTTATTAAAGATGCTTTGTAACCCTACCGCTATTACTACTATGATAAATACCATGATTGAAAGTGCTGCCGCAAAACCAACTCTGTTATCTGCAAATGCACTCTGTTGAATCTGAATAACTGGTGTAACAGTACCATTAGATCCATTCATCATGATGTAAGGAATTTCGAATACCTGAATTGAGCCTGAAACACTTAATAATATGTTAATAAATAATACATTACGTATGGATGGAATGGAGATATATAATATTTCTTGCCATTTCTTACATCCATCTACGGCAGCTGCTTCAAAAAGGTCAGACGGAATGGTCTGTAACGCGCCAAAGAACATAATAAAATTCATACCATAGTACCTCCAAATACTTATGGATGCAATGGATGGATTTACTAATTTCAAATTTTGTAACCACTGTTGTTGTAGATTACCTAATCCAATGGTTTCTAATATTAAGTTAAGTGTACCTGAATTATTAAAGAATATGATAAATATGGTTGATACAATAACACCATTTAATAAATATGGTATAATTAAAAATCCTTTAAAAATATTTAAACCACGGAATTTTCCGTTTACAAATATAGCCAAAACGAATGCAAATACCAACTGAGGTATTGCTACTAGCATATACCATAGACAGTTTTTAAATATCATAATATATTGTGGATCTGTTAATAATCTCTTATAATTTTTGATTCCAATCCATTTTGGTGTACCAATGCCTTTATAATTTGTAAAACTTAAGTATACATTGGTTAAAATAGGAATATACGAGAATACCAATAAATGAATCACTGGTAATACTAAAAACGCAAAAATTATAATTCTGCTGCTTTTTGATTTTTTCATGACTTCTATGCTCCTGCTCCATCTTCTTATTTTAATATAAGTGCCTCTTCCCACCAAGGAAGAGGCACTTCCATAAAATTCGACCTTAAGAAATTACTCTACCCATTCAAGTCCAAGTTCATCTTTGTATTCAGCGTATGCTTTGTTCTGTACATCAACTTGTTTCTCATATGCTGACCAATCATCTGGTTTTGTTGTATCAAGAGCATCAAATAATAAACCAACATATTTATAATCTGCCCATAATCCTGCTTCGGTTAATACATCCTGGTTAGCTAATGTATTGTCATCTGTTGCAGGTAATAATAATACTTTACATGTTCCAGCGCTTACCATATCATCAATAATCTTGTATAGATCTGGAACGATAGGTGTAACACCTTTTTTATTAGCAATAAAACCACTATCTGCGATGAATTGAGCATCGTTAGCAATATATTCGATAAATACTCTTGCAGCTTCTTTGTTTTTTGAGAATTTACAGATTGCCCAGTTATCAGCAGGAGCTGCTAATACATATCTACCTGCACCGAAGTCTGGAGCTGGAGCAAACTTGATAATAGAAGGATCTTTTCCTTCTGGAACACGTCCCTGAATCTGAGGAACTACCCATGAACCAAATAACATCATACCTGCTTTACCATAGGCAACGCTATCCATTGCTACACCAAAATCAGTATAAACTTCTTGTTCAAAGTATCCTTTTGCTTTCCAATCAGTATACATCTTAATTGTTTTACCGAATGGTGAAGTTTCACTAAATGGATTTTCTGTTTTTAAACACTCAGCAAATACGTTCGCATTACCAGCTACATAGCCCGCAAAATCCTGAACAGTTGCTAAAGGCCAGTTTTCAACTCTATGCATAGAAATAGGAGTAACACCATTTGCTTTAATTGCTTCACACATTTTATTAAATTCGTCTAAAGTTGCTGGAATTTCATCATAACCAGCTGCTTTGATCACTTCTTCATTATAAACAACTGCTTGGTTATATGCTCTTCCTGGCATAATGCTGAAGATAGTTTTACCATCATTAGGCATTGATACTGCGTAATCACCATAGATTTCTTTGGCTTCATCAACGGTACAATATGGTTCTGAATACTGTGCCCATTCATCAAGACTCCAGTTTGGACTAGTGAATACATCTACAGAATCATCTTCAACTTGGAATAAAGGTCTTAATTCATCTTCAGTTGATACAACGTTAAGCTTTACATTAATACCTGTTTCTTTTGTAAATCTGTCAGCTAACTGAGTTAAGTATGCAGAAGATTCATCACGATATGTATTACCATCTTTATCTTTCTTCTCTTCTCCAAGAACACGGTTACCACCATGTGTATACACATTAATCGTTGTTCCTTTTAATGCTGATAAATCAGTATCCCCAGTTGCCTCTGCTGTAGCTTCTGCAGTTGATTCTGCATTTGCATCTGCTGTTGCTTTTGTTGGTGCATTTTCATTTGATCCACATCCTACCATTGAGAATGTAAGAACAGTTGCTAACCCTAAAGCTAAAACTTTTTTTAATTTCATCGTTTACTTCCTCCCTTTTTGATAAAGTTACTTTATAAATAACTTAATTTGATTATATATTTAATTTACTATTTAGTCATCTCTAATTCTTGCATTTAATATCTTATTATTGCGTTCTTTATGCAATTATTTGTTTTTACGAAATTATTTTAGTATTATTTGTGCATATTTAACATACTTTTACTCTATTTACTCTTTTTATCTTTATTTAGTCTTTAATTTACCTTTCTATTTACCTTTCAAATTTCTACTAAATTCATTGTTTTTATCTTATTTTTTTCATTTCATATTGATAAACAGAGTTTAATATACTATGATTAGTTATATAACTTTACTTAAATAGAAAGGAGTTAACCTTCATGGATTTTCAACAGAATTTTTTAAATGCGATGCTATCATCACAGGCACTCACAAAAACCATTACAATACATAACTATTTGCCTACTCCACTTGATACTCCTGTTGAGACAGAAGAACAGTTACCTTTTGTGCAAGCATATGGTAATATAACATCTTCCTATCCTTATCATTACACTATTTCCGAACTAGACTCCTTTTGTTTACTATTTACTGAGAGCGGTAATGGAACTTTGATGTTAGAGGATCATACCTATGTTTTAACTCCTGGAACCCTGGCTTTCATCGACTGTAACAAAAAACATCGGATTGAGATCAAACATTCCCCATGGCATTATAAAGTTTTTTTTATGAAAGGGAATCCCATTCCGTATCTTCATAGTACCTATACTCAGAACCATGGTTTTGTGCATACCTTTTCTGTTGGTTCAACCATCCCTTTTGTAATAAGAAATTTCTTCGATCAGATTAGTATTAAAAAAAGCGACACCTCCTTTCTTTATTCAAAGTTTATACTGGATATTATTTTAGAATTATTTATCGAAAATAAACGATTAGCAGAAGATAATCTAAACAAACCTGATTACTTAATACAGATCAAACAGAATTTCGAGAATTGTTACGAGAAAAAATATACTTTAGATTCTCTTGAACAAGAATACCACATAAGTAAATATCAGATATGTCGAGAATTCACTGCTCAATTTGGTACTTCCCCCATTCAATATCTTAATCAGACAAGAATTGCCATTGCAAAAGACGCATTAATTTATACTGATAAAAGAATAAATGAAATTGGAAGGATGATCGGTTTAGAGAACACGAATCTTTTTATTCGTTTGTTCAAAAAACAAACCGGTGTTACTCCTCTTGTCTTCAGAAGCAATCACCGGCTTTTACATACATAATATGATATTGTCGCAAATAGCTTAATTTGCTTTTTATTAAAATTAGAGACTTACTATATAAAGGAAAGACTAGTTATTATTTCTAGCAACACTTTCTTTATAAACTATACTCCCCTCTACAATATTAACACCTGCTTTGTACCCTTCTGTATTAATCTTTTTAATAAGAATATTAATACTTCTACGAGCCATCTCCTTCACATTAACATCGTAGGTGGTTATTCCTATATCGCATAAGCCTGGATATAAATAATTGTCAAATCCCACCACAGATATATCTTCAGGTACACGATAACCTTTCTCTGTCAATGCCTTGATAAGTGCACAAGCAGCAAGATCACAATTACACACAAAAGCAGTAGGCATTCTTTCTGGAAATTCAAACTTATAGGCAGCTACATCTCCTGTTTCCCAATCACGATCGTTTATAACACGATCTTGTGTTACTTGCTTTCCATGTTCCATCATAGACTTGCAAAAGCCAAAATATCTATCATTAATACTGCCTGTATAGAGCAAGGTTCCAACATAAGCCATCTCCTCATGGCCCTGTTCAAACAAATAATTAGTAAGCATATAGGTACCGTAATAACTATCTGAAATCACTGCATCGCAATTACTTGATTCATCATAAAAGTCAAGACAAATGAGTGGTATGCTACTTTCAGCACTTATTTTATTGATATAATCTTTTTTAAGTTGACCCATTAGTATAACACCATCTACCTTTTTTTCTTGAATCAACTTAGGTATCTCCAAATTATTTTCATCTTCTAGACTAATTACTTCAAGCATTGTAAAACATTGTTTTTGAACCGCCCTGGTAATTACTTCTTGATAAAGTTGCCAATAAAATGATACATATTTCCCAAAATACTGACCAGGCACAATGATTCCTATATTATAACTTTCATTCACCTTTGCACTTTTCGTAGCGGAAGGTTGTTTATATCCCAATTCATCGGCTAGATTTTTTATCTTCTCTCGTACATCTTCACTAACGCCCTTTTTACCCGATAACGCTTTTGATACGGTAACGATACTTATATTAAGCGCATCTGCAATATCAGCCATTTTTACTTTTTTATCCATCTTTATCCTCTACTAACCTCAATTTAATTAAATTTACTCTAATTTAGCTAACTGTATTTTAATGGATGGATATAACTTTGTCAATAAACATATTTTTTAATATATAAAATAAGTTGTTAAAAGCTATATAGAAAAGACACTCAATCTGAGTGTCTTTTCTATATAGCTTTCGTACAAACCCTTTATATTATTAGGTTTCTTAGAGAGCTCCCGACGGGACTTGAACCCGAGACCTCTACCTTACCAAGGTAGCGCTCTACCGACTGAGCTACGGGGGCAAATACTGCTATAATTCCTTCAGTATCTGATTCATTTTCACTTTAATCCGTTGCAATGCGTTATCAATGGACTTTGGCGTTTTATCTAATTCCTCGGCTATCTGTCCATATTTTAGGCCGCCTAGATATAACTGAAGTACCTTCTTTTCGAAGGTGCTTAAGCGCCTTCCGAGTTCATATTCTAACATATTTGCGTTCTCTTTGTCAATAAGTAATTCCTCTGGATTTAAACTTTTCTTGGTCAGCATCATGTCCATCAACGAGGATTGTTCCTCGCTTTCTGGATTTTCGAAATAAGCGGGTGCATTTAATGAAACATAGGTATTTAATGGCAGGTTCTTCTTACGATAGGAGGCCTTAATGGCACTATAAATTTGTCTAGAGATACAGATATCAGCAAAGTGAAAAAAAGATGCTTCTTTCCCCTGTTGATAATCGCGAATAGCCTTGTACAATCCAATCATGCCTTCCTGTATCAAATCATCCCTATCTCCGCCGATTAAGAATAATGTCCTGGCCTTTTGCCTTACTAAATTTTTATACTTTTCCATAATAAAAGCCGTTGCCGATTCATGGCCAGAACGAGTTAACTGTAT
>JAEZUR010000138.1 GCA_023420935.1 Bacillota bacterium
GATAAGGGTCTGATGCTGTTATATGTCCATATAACTGCGAAAGCAAAAGAAAACAGCACTATCGTAAGTAATATTTTTCTTATCCATTTTACGTTCAGGAGAATCACCAGACTTTCTTTCCATTTAATAAACTGTAAAACGACGTGGTGTTTCTGTTGTATCGGTCAACTGTATTTGATATGTTTTACCCATATCGGATGCCGAAATTTGTAGTGACGTGACAACCAGTGCAGCTTTATTATATTTTAAACCTGCTTCCATCTCAATTTTCTGTCCAGGCGCAAGCATAAGTGTCATCTGCTGAGAGATATCCATATTATGTCTAAATTCACATATATTATTATCTACTTTAATATAAAATTTATAGCTGTTATTGGTAACATATAGAATCTCAGGTGTTGCTGTTATAACCAATTCCATGACTTGATCACTTTGATTCGTAATATATCCGACTGTCGTAAAATCTTCCTCTATATCGTATGATTTCTTTCCATCAAGTCCTTCAAGCTTGAGAATAGAATTTGAATCACTTACTATTTTTGCCTTAACATCACGATCAAAACTCACCTTACTTAATGCACTACTATCCTGTAATGAGAGTAACGCAAAAAACAGACTACATGTCAGGAATATAAAAGCTATTTTATATTTCCTTATCATCTGATTCTCCTTCTTCCTAATAGTTTAGCTTTTGCCCGCTTGTAACGGCGGTCTAAAATCTTATCTTTGATGGAACGCAATGGAATCCAACTTTCAAATCCATGTATATAATTAAGTAATTTAAAAAATAGGGTCGAATAGACTCCAAACATAATACCCACTGCTATGAATGCGAAAATAGGATGGATGTGATGCAGAAGCACCAAAAATTTTCGAGGAAATAGTATAGGATAATTGTATACATGCACATATCCATGGTAAATGCCTGTTTCCTGTTGAGGTTCCGCATGTAGTATTATTTTTTCTTGCCCTCTAGGTCCAATATAATCTGGCGCTTTCTCTACAGTTAATGGTTCGATGCCTTGTAATATAGTCCACACTGGAACAATCCCATTATTTTTTATCTCCATACTTAACTTACCAGGCTGATTTACTTCTATCTGATCACCTAAAGTACCCGGGTATTCGCTAACAAGGTACTTGATTGATGAAACACGTGAACCAAAATATATTGTACCGATTATAAAAATGACACCACAAAGTGTTACAATTCGGTACACATGACGTAGCCGTAACCGATGCCGTGGCTTTGGTCTTCTAGCATATTTTCTTTTGTTTCTCCAGACTGATAGGATTCCAAGTATGAAAAACCATACAGAAAAATACTTTGTGTATGTTCCAAATAAAGATTGTACACTCCCTGAGAGATTTCCTAATCCCGGAATTACTAAAGGTTGTTCCTTTAAGGTTAGCACTCTTCCTACAATCCTGTCGGTTAAAACCTCGGGTTCACCGCTCTCTTGATCCTGATATGGTGAGTTATCTCCCTTAGTTATATAACCATTTTCTCCCATAGCAATTATTCTATGGGTAATGAACTCTGCATTCAAGACGACTGGTCGATACGTTATAATGTCGCCTACTTGATACTGGAAGACGGGCAAGACCAAAAATGCATCATTCACTTGAATTAGGGGTTCCATACTATCTGAATATACATATGTTAAAATAGGAGCGCCAGTGGTTTTCGCTCCTATACTTACAATCATGATTGCAACTATAAAACCAACTAGTGCTCCATAAATTATCTTCTTCATGTCTTCCTACCTAACATATCTGTAAAATCTTAAGCTGAAAAGATCTAGATTCTGTTACTTACCTTCAATATGAACTACTGCATTAAGTTCTTTTGATGCATCCTGACCATTGGTGTTAATTGTAAAATAATAATTACTAGATGAGCCCACCCCAATGGTAGCACTGGAACCATTTGTAGGAACTAATGATATTGCACTATTATTACTAGTATTATTCATTGTAACAGTTACTGGAATATCAGAATTGTTTTTAATTTTTACTACTCCGCTACTTGCTGTTCCAATGGAGAAGTTAGCATCAGTATTATATCCTCCATTCGCTCTGTTACCGACAGCTGCATTTAAATTAAATGATACCTTGCCATCCGTATCAGTTTTAACAAGACCCACGTAATTGGAGATATTTGATATTTGTATCGCTACATTTTCGTCTGTATCAACAAATACCTGACCAGTTACACTACGACCAAATGAAATACTCGATAAGGCTGCAGAACCCACTGCCGCAATCGCTAAAGCAGCTATAATTAATAAGAAACTAAACTTAAATTTTTTCATAAATAGTATCCTCCGTTTTAGAAAAAATTATTAAAATAATCACCTTCCATGTTTACAACATTATTTTACACAGAATTACAATTTGTTACAATGTAAAGATTTTACCATTTCATACTACGGGTACGGCCTATACTCCTTATAAAACTCACAAAAATCTATTACAAAGCACATTATAAAGACAGGGTTGGGAATTATCCCAACCCTGTCTTTATAATACATATTATGGGCATTTAATAACTTTAATACTGTTGGTCATTACACATGCTTTAACTTTAGCGGTAATAGAAGCTGTTCCTTTAACACAGCAATTTGGCAAACATGGATCGCCATGAGCAATTTTAAAGTCGCAACCTACAAGATCTAATACATCAATCACTTCACAATTTTTTATCTCACTGGATACAAAAACATCTTTTATAGGAAAAACAACACATTCTTTGCAAGTATATGGTAGTGTGATAGGAGGGCATCCATTTGCCTGAATAGTAACTGGTATTTTTAATTCTGCTACGATTTTTACATCTGCTGTCTTAACACCTGCAATAGGTCCTACCTTCGGGCAAATAAAGTCTTCATGTATCTCACAACAGGTCGTAATAATATTAGCCTTAATATCATTAGAGACTGAAATTACTTCATAACCTGGGATATTAATGCAGCACTTAACTGGAATTGTTACCCTTCTAGTTTCCTTTTCTTCCGTAATTACGTTGCATAACTTCACGCAACCTTGGTAACGTACTTGTGCAACAAGAAATCCAAGCGTATTGCCACTTAAACTCGTTATAACAATACAATCAAATCCAGGACCATCTGTAATTGCTGCAAATAAACGAGCACCTTGTGTTGCTGGACCTATGGGTGGGCCAGGAACCCTTATCGTACGTGTGATAGACCCAACAAGATTTGAACCAGAAAAAAAGTCTACACGATAGGTGAAGGTTCCAAACAGATTGGGCATTAGCTCAAACCCAAATATCTTGGATCGTCTAGACAAGTGCCATATCATTGAATTTGTAGAGTAACCAGAGAACAAAGTTTCCGGCATAGGTTCTTCTGTAAATGGAGGAACCCCCCAATTATTCAATCCACCTGATTGTATCTTCTCCATTCCTGAACTGAATTCTGTCGTTTGAAATCCATCCGTGATGCAATCCACAATAGAACCGTTTGGAATATCACTAAGACTTATTTTTGAAGTGGTAGCTAAATAAGCAAGATCTGGATTTGAAATTGAGACGAATCCATCTCCTTGAGTGGTTGCCATGATATCCTCTTTCGTCAATTCCTCAGATACCGCTAAGTTACTAAGGTCAACATCTTCCGTAAGAGATTTCGAATAAGTTACTTGGTTATCATCCATAATTTATTTCCTCCCTAATAAGGATTATAGTGATAGGGTGAGTTATTATAAACACTATCACTATAATATATGATTTTTCTACATATTTTGACACAAATATTATGATAACTTTGTTATTCTTATTCTAAATAGAAATGGGGTTTTTGCCCCATAGATTAAGTAACTATGGAACAAAGACCCCATTTCTAAAAGCTTGTTTCAGTTTTTTTTCATCTTCTTCTACTTCTCTTCTTTTCTTCTCTTTATCTTTTCATTCGTTCCTACTTAATTAATTACTCTTCCGCTTCTGCTTTCTTAGCACTCTCCTCAATTACTTTTGCTTGCACATCGGAAGGAGCTGGATCATAACGGGAAAACTCATAGGAGTAATCACCGATACCGCCTGTCATAGAACGTAAATCTGTGGAGTATCCAAAGGTTTCAGAAATTGGTATGTCAGCAACGATTTCTTGCTTTCCATTACTGATTGGATTCATACCAAGTACTCTTCCTCGTCTCTTATTTAAGTCACCCATAACATCTCCGGTGAATCTTTCCGGTACAATTACTTTTAGTGAAGCAATCGGCTCAAGAAGAATTGGTGTTGCATCTAAAATTCCTTGCTTAAAGGCTTGTATGGTTGCCATCTTAAATGCCATCTCTGAGGAATCAACTGGATGATAGGATCCATCCACTAAGGTTGCCTTTACACCAACGACAGGATATCCAGCTAATGGTCCCTTTAATACACTTTCTTGAATCCCTTTTTCAACAGCTGGAAAGAAATTCCTTGGAACAGCTCCACCAAAAATCTTCTCTTCAAATTGATATGATTGCTCCAAATTACCAGAAGGTTCAAATTCAATATGAACATCTCCATATTGACCGTGACCACCAGACTGTTTTTTATATTTTCCTTGAACTCGTACTTTTTTACGAATGGTTTCACGATATGGAACTTTCGGTTTCTTAATCTCCACATCCACTTTATATTTAGTCAAAAGCTTACTGACAACCACTTCTAAATGTTGTTCTCCAATTCCATATAAAAGACTTTGACGATTCTCCTTATCATTGACTACATGAAGTGTTAAATCTTCATCCATTAATTTAGCTAATGCCTGTGATACCTTATCATCATCCCCTTTATTCTTTGGTTTAAATCTCTGATAAGTGTAAGGTTCTGAAATTTTAGGACGGTCAAATACGATAGGTGCTGTTTTAATAGAAAGGGTATCACCAGTTGTTGTATTAGACAATTTTCCAATAGCCCCCATATCGCCAGCATGCAGTTCTTTTACTTCTATCTGCTCTTTTCCACGTAAAATATAAAGTCTAGATAATTTTTCTTCAGTATCTTTCTCAGCATTATATATAACAGCATCTGATTTCAATATACCAGAGCATATCTTAACCAAAGAAAACTTGCCAATAAATGGATCCGCTATGGTCTTAAATACTTTCGCACTAAATGTTTTATTTTCATCATAATCAGCGGCAAAGGTATCCCCTGTTTTCTGATTAATACCTGTAATAACTCCTCTATTTGGTGCTGGAAAATACTTTTCGATAGCTTGCAAAAGCATGGTAGCGCCTTGAGCATGAAGACCAGATCCCATTAATACTGGCACGATAGAACAATCTATAACATTGCCTCGAAGTGCTGTGGAAATCTCTTGAGGGGTAAATTCTTCTCCGGCAAAATATTTCTCCATTAAATCTTCATTGGTTCCTGCAACAGCATCCATTAAGGCTTCACGGTAGGAGTCTAAATATTCCCTAGAATACTCTGGAATATCACATTCCACGTAATTACTCATATCTGTAAATCTTCTACCAGCCATTTTTACCACGTTTACAAAACCAACAAACTTTTCATTTTCACGGATTGGCAGATGAAATGGTGCTATTTTCTTACCATATAGATCTGTTAAGCGTTCGATTACTTCTCGATAACTTGCGTTATCATCATCCATATCTGTTACAAAGAACAATCTTGGCAGATTATATTTTTCACAGTAATCCCATGCCTTCATGGTACCAACTTCTACGCCTGCCTTCGCTGAAATTACAATAACTGCAGCATCTGCAACACTTAATGCTTCTTCTACTTCTCCAACAAAATCAAAATAACCCGGTGTATCTAAAATGTTAATCTTGGTATCTTCCCAGATAATCGGAACTAATGAGGTACTAATTGAAAAAAGACGTTTTGCTTCCTCTTTATCAAAGTCGCTGATGGTGTTGCCTTCTTCGACTTTGCCTTGACGCTTGGTAATTCCTGTTGTATACGCCATGGCTTCGACCAAAGTGGTCTTGCCACAGCTTCCGTGCCCTAACAATACAACATTCCGAATCTTCTCATACTTGTAAGTTTCCATATCGCGTTCCTCCATATTTAGATTATTTGAGCAATTTGTGTATTTTTTTGGTTCTTAATCATCCGCGTCCTGCTCATGTATATATTTTACTAAAATTTTGGTATTTTTACAATACTTTTATGCACTATCGACAAAATTATTCCATTTTTTCACCATTTAATTCCACTTTAAACCGTTACGCTTTAAACCGTTACACTTTAATGTTATACAGTATTGACATATTGCTATTAATGTAGTAAAATCGTCTTCAACATGAAATAATAATTTAGAAAGAAAAGGAGCTATCATATGATAATCGTAATGAAACCACACGCAAAAGAAGAATCCATAAAAAATATTCTAACCATAATAGAAAAAAATGGTTTGGAGGCACATTTATCTGCTGGAAAAGAAGTTACTATCATCGGAGTCATTGGTGAGAAATCCAGATTAGCAGATCAAAATTTAGAGATTGCAGAGGATGTTGATAAAATTGTTGCTGTTACAGAAAGCTATAAGTTATCAAACAAGAAATTCCATCCACTTCCATCTGTTGTTAAAGTTGGAAATACCAGTATAGGTGGCGGTGAATTTGTTATTATGTCCGGTCCTTGTGCTGTGGAAAGTAAAGAACAGGTTCTTGAGACTGCTCATGCTATCAAAGCAGCTGGTGCTCAGATTTTAAGAGGTGGAGCTTACAAACCAAGAACTTCCCCTTATGCTTTCCAAGGATTAGAAGAAGAGGGATTGCAATTTATGAAGGAGGCAAGAGATGAAACAGGTCTTGCAATCGTTTGTGAAGTTACTAGTCTATCTGCCATAGAAGCTGCTGCCAAATATGTTGATATGTTACAAATCGGTGCAAGAAATATGCAGAATTTCTATTTATTAAAAGAAGCTGGTAAAACGGGACTTCCAATCTTGTTAAAGCGTGGACTTTCTGCTACAATTGATGAATGGCTCAATGCTTCCGAGTATATCATGGCAGAAGGCAATCCAAACGTTGTTTTATGTGAGCGTGGAATTCGTACCTTTGAAACAGCTACCAGAAACACCTTAGACATTAGTGCCATTCCAGTGATTAAAGAGAAAAGTCACCTACCAATTATAGTTGACCCTAGCCATGCTACTGGCGTTAGAAAATATGTAAAACCATTATCAAAATGTGCCGTTGCTGCGGGAGCAGATGGACTTATGATTGAGACTCATCCGAACCCTGCCATTGCTCTTTCTGATGGACCACAATCACTGACATTCCCACAATTTGACGAATTATGTAACGAACTTAGACCGTTTATAAATTTAATGGGTAAGAAGTTTTAAGGAGGATTTCACTACATGGATGATATAACAGCTGGCTTTATTGGCTTTGGATTAATAGGTGGCTCTATTGCCAGAGCATTAAAAGAACTTCAACCTAATTGTAGGTTGATTGCTTATAATTATTACGAAGGAAAGAATAATCCCAATTTGGATGCAGCTTATGAAGACCAAACCTTGGATGCAATCTATACCACTTTAAATGAAGGTTTTTCCCAATGCGATATTATTTTCTTATGTGCTCCGGTTATTACAAACATCACTTATTTATCACAGCTTGGTACTATTATTAAGCCAACCTGTATCATAACAGATGTAGGAAGTGTGAAGGGAAATATTCACGAAGCCGTGAAGGAACTTGGATTAGAACGTAATTTTGTCGGCGGCCATCCAATGGCAGGTTCCGAGAAAACAGGTTATCATAATTCTTCCTCCAAGTTATTAGAGAATGCTTATTATATACTAACTCCAACGGAACATACTCCATCCCATATGACGGATACATTATATAAACTTGTAAAAAATATTGGTGCTATCCCAGTTGTCTTACAAAGTAATGAACATGACGATATTACCGCTGCTATCAGCCATGTACCACATATTATTGCTGCTGCTTTAGTAAATATGGTAGGTAACAGTGATAATGATAAAGAAAAGATGCGTTCTCTTGCTGCAGGCGGTTTCAAAGATATCACAAGGATAGCATCCTCTTCACCTGTTATGTGGCAAAATATCTGCCTTACCAACACCCAAAGCATTCAGACATGCTTAGAAACATATCGAGATAGCATCAATGATATTATAAAAGCATTAGATCAAATGGATGAAACCTATTTACTTCAAATATTTGAAAATGCAAAAGAATTTAGAGACTCTATTCCAACCAAGGCCGTTGGTATGATTGAGAAAATATTTGAAGTATACTTAGACATTATTGATGAGGCTGGTGCCATTGCAACTATAGCTACTATTCTTGCAAGTAACGCGATTAGTATAAAAAATATTGGTATTATTCATAACCGTGAGTTCCAAGATGGAGTACTTCGTATTGAATTGTATAATCAGGAAGCAACGAACAAAACGGTTGATTTATTAAAACATTATCGCTATACTATTTACGAACGTTAAGAAAGGACTTTTAAGGTATGATAATCGAGAATGCTACATCTTTAAAAGGCGAGGTTACAATACCTGGCGATAAATCAATATCACATAGAGCAATTATGTTAGGATCTTTGGCAGAGGGTACCACCGAAGTAACTAATTTTTTACAAGGCGCTGACTGTCTTTCCACCATTGATTGTTTTAGTAAAATGGGAATATCCATACATAATCAAGGCAATATTGTTACCATCAAAGGACGCGGCTTACGTGGTCTAACTCGTCCCAGCTCAGTATTAGATGTTGGAAATAGTGGAACTACCACTAGACTAATCTCTGGTATATTAGCGGCACAAAACTTTGATGTTATGTTAAACGGGGATGAATCCATTCAAAAACGTCCGATGGAGCGAATTATGAATCCGCTAATTAAAATGGGTGCTGACATTACCAGCGTCAAAGGAAATGGTTGTGCACCTTTATCTATAAATGGGAAGAATCTAATTGGAATTCACTATGATTCACCTGTTGCATCTGCCCAGATAAAGTCCTGTATCTTATTAGCTGGTCTTTATGCAGAAGGGGAAACCTCTGTTTCAGAACCTTTTCTATCAAGAAATCACACAGAACTCATGTTTCAATATTTCGGTGTAGACATTACTTCTAACGCTACCACTGCTACGGTAAAACCAGCGCTTCAATTACACGGACAAAAAGTAGTTGTTCCAGGAGATATTTCTTCTGCTGCTTATTTTATTGCTGCAGGATTAATTGTACCAAACTCTGAGATAGTAATTAAGAATGTGGGAATCAATCCAACCAGAGATGGTATTATTAAAGTTTGCCAAAGCATGGGCGCAGATATTAAACTAGAAAACATTTCCAATACAAGTGGAGAACCTACCGCTGATATTATTGTTCGAACTAGCCAGTTAAAAGGCCTAACAATTGGTGGAAGCTTAATTCCTACATTAATTGATGAGCTTCCAATCATTGCTGTGTTAGCATGTTTTGCAGATGGAGATACCATTATCAAAGATGCAGCTGAACTAAAAGTAAAAGAATCCAATCGTATCGATGTTATGGTTTCTAATCTTTCAGCGATGGGTGCAGATGTAGAAGCGACGGAAGATGGAATGATAATCCATGGTGGTAAACCGCTACATGGTGCGACCATAGAAAGTAAACTTGATCATAGAATAGCAATGTCATTTGCGATAGCTGGATTAGTATCCGAAGGCAAGACAATCGTTCATAATGCAGATTGTGTTAATATATCCTACCCTACTTTTTATTCTGATTTAGATAAGCTTCGGAAGTAACTTAATGATACACTATCATGTGATATTCATAAGAAAGGCTGTTACAAAAAACACACTTAAGTATTTAAACCTTTCGTTGTTTTTTGTAACAGCCTTTCAATTATCTTTCAGTAATCAGCTTTTCACGTTGTGCTCTTACATAACTAATTGCTTGCTTATGATTTACTATCAACGCGTCTTTTATACTTCCTCCATATTCGCCATCCAAAGTCCATTGCACATGTTCTTCACAATGAAAATGAATATGGGATGTTAAGAAGGAATACATATATTGATTATTTAACTCGCGAGTTAAGAGCGCATTAATTATGGTCTGCAATTCAATTACGTTTTTAGGCATCTTAATTAATGCAACTTCAAACAGTCCATCATTTAATCGTACATTTCTTCCATTCAATCCTTTAAATCCACCAATAGAATTAGAATTGGTAATCATACCATATATAAATTCATCTTCAATGGTAACACCATCGTACTCTACTACCATTTTATAGGATTTTAGATTTGGTAAACGCATTACACCTTCTAGAAAATAAGCTACTTTACCTAATACATTTTTGGTTGCTTGGGGTGTCTCATAAGAAATTTCGGTAAAAGCCCCAAATCCTGCAATATAAGTAAAATATTCTTCATTTAAGGAACCAATATCATACGGAAAAAGTTCCCCAGTTACTGCAATCTGTGCAGCTTTTGTCATATTTTTGGAGATACGTAAACTAGTAGCAAAATCATTGGTAGTTCCTGCCGGGATATAACCGCAAGGTGGCCTGTCCTTTAAAAGCATTAATCCATCTGTCACCTCATTTAGTGTACCATCCCCACCGGAACATACCACATAATCAAAGTCATTTCCTCGCTTGGTGACTATATTAGTGGCATCTTTCTTTTCTTTTGTGGAATATATGGTAACTTCATAGCCAGCAGAAACAAAAATTTCAACAATGTCAGATAATTTATTTCGTATGGCTGACTTTCCAGCATGTGGATTATAAATGAATAACATTTTCTTTCGCATACAACCACCCCCCGAAAAATATACTTTTTTAATTAGTATAACCTGTTTTTTTTATATCACAATTAAATTTTGCTAAAATATTATTAATTTTCTATATTTTTCTATTAATTAATAAACATTGCATCTCCAAAACTGAAAAATCGATACTTTTCTTCCACTGCTTCCTTATACGCTGCCATTACATGGTCTCTTCCAGCTAATGCTGAGACTAACATTAATAACGTGGATTCTGGTAGGTGAAAGTTCGTAATAAGCGCATCTAATACTTTAAATTGATATCCTGGATAGATAAATATCTCTGTATTATCCATACCTGCCTTAACAAATCCATTTTCATCTGCTGCAGATTCTACTGTTCTGCAACTGGTTGTTCCAACACAGATTACTCGATTACCAGTTTGTTTTGCATGATTAATCTTATCAGCTTCTTCTGGTTCGATCTGATAGAATTCAGAATGCATATGATGCTCTAGTACATTTTCCACCTTGACTGGGCGGAAAGTTCCAAGTCCTACATGTAAGGTAACGTTTGCAATTATGACTCCCATTTCTTCAATTTGTTGTAATAACTCTTTGGTAAAATGTAACCCTGCTGTTGGTGCTGCCGCAGAGCCTTCGTATTTAGCATAAACCGTCTGATATCGATTTTTATCTTGAAGCTGATGAGTAATATACGGTGGTAGTGGCATCTGTCCTAATTGGTCTAATATTTCTTCAAATATTCCTTGGTAATGAAATTGAATGAGGCGATTTCCTTCGTCCACAACCTCTAAAATAGTTCCCTTAAGTAATCCTCCGCCAAAACTGATGACAGTTCCTACTTTGGCCTTTTTACCCGGTTTTACTAGTGTTTCCCAAATATCATTTTCTTTTCGTTTCAGTAATAAAAGTTCGACTTTCGCACCGGTATCTTCTTTTTCTCCAATCAGTCTTGCAGGAATTACTTTCGTATTATTGATTACAAGACAGTCTCCTGCCTTTAAATATCCGATAATATTTTTAAATATCTTATGTTCTGTGACTCCTGTCTCTTTATTTAAAACAAGTAGTCTAGAACTTGATCTATCTTCCAGTGGATCCTGCGCAATTAATTCCTCGGGTAAATAAAAATCAAAATCTTTCGTTTTCATGTTATACTCTCTTTCTTTATTCAATGGTAACTCCTGTAAAATAATATTTTAAGATTTGCTTATAATTATATCCAGCTTTCGCCATTCCATTAGCACCAGATTGACTCATTCCGATTCCATGTCCATAACCTTGCCCTGCTAACATATATGTATTTTTACTGGTTGGTGCCTTGTTTGGAAAATTGGTTCGATTTTCTTTACTTAAAACTATATATTGCTCTAATGTTTGAGAAGCTTTTTTTACCTTATTACTGCCATCTATAATATATGCATCACTAATTTCTTTTTTGACGTTATTAGTAGCAGATTTCATAAAAACCTGATCTGGTTTATCCCCATAACCAATTACCTTAAACTTTGTACTTTTAAGCCCAAGGGTTGTTCTTACTGTTTCTTTCTGTAAAGATGCAGATCCAGTGGAACCTTTTATCTTTAAGGATAATACTCGTCCAGATTGAGTTGTGATTTCTGGAAATACATCAACGATATTCCCCACATAGATCTTTTTCTGCGATAATTTACTACTTAATTCTGATTTTGTTATAGTTACAATCCACGGTGCCATTTCTGGATTATTCTCATAAACATCTAACACACTTCGTAGATATGGATAAGCTCCACTCCACACATCTTCTGCTGCCTCGGTAGCTCCACCACTGGTTGAAAAATAATAGGTAGAAACTGTTTTATTGTTATAACATACCGTTTCCCCTTTTGTCAAATTAACAGCTTGATTCGTTCTACTTTTCTCTTGCGTATAGCCTTTATAAACCTGGCTTGCAGTGGTATCACACAATGTATATGGCTTTCCAATATTAGACTCACTTTTATACCCCGCCTTTAGGTAAGCATAACCCCTTGCACAGACAGCTTGTGCTTTTAATGCTTCCATTTGCCATGTAGAATCCATTTCACTTGGAACAACTCCATATAAATACTCTTCTATATTAATTACATTTACCGCAGTAAGTGATGACGACTTATATCTGCCAATCTCCATTCTTCCACGATAACTTCTCTTACCCAAATTAATGAGAGATGTTGTCTTCGATGAGTCTTTCGCAACAAACTGAGGAAATGCTTGGCTCCCATCAATATCAATGATAAAATCGTAATTTCCCGCCTCTACCATTATTCTATACTGATTGTCTGCTTTTATCCCACTATAGGTTAATCCAAGCTTTCCCTTTACTTTTTTATATTGATCTTCAACCTTGCTTTTACTTCCACCACCAATGAACACTCGGTAGGTATTACGATAGGTTATAGCTGGGTAAGCAAAAACCCCCATATTCCGAAGGTTCTTTGCCACAGTAGATGCATCAGAATACTTTTTATAAGTCTTCTGTACCATATAATAATAACCAGTTGCTGGTTTCATCACGAAACCTTTCTCACTTGCAAATATAGTATCCTCTTTGTAGCTATTATTTACACAATAACCGATTGCAATTTTCTTATTGTATATGGTAAGACTTGATTTAGATTCATATTGACTTTTCAAACCAACACGTATATATCGAACATCCGCTGCCTTTACATCTATAACATTTACTAAAATCAAAAAAATAAGAAAAAAATGAATATACTTCTTTTTCAACACGTATCTCCTATTATTCCTAATTGTTCTTAAATATAAACTTATCTTCCTTTGAATACATTATACTTTTATATTCGACAAAAATCTATTATTATTTAAGGATGTAAGTCCAATCTGACCAGAACATAATAGGAAATAGCCTTAAGATTTCCCTAAGGCCATTTATGTTTTTCTATTTTACAGTTATATTAGTAGTAAATTCTTTTTTTACTTTCCCTATCTTTACCGTTACTATAATTACAGCTTTGCCTTTCTTTTTACCAGTTATAGTACCATTCTTTGTGATAGATATAATTGAGCTACTGTCTGTCCTATAAGATACCTTTGCATATTTCTGATACTCATTCTTTATTGCAACGGATAACTTTTCTTTTTTCCCTTTTTTGACTACTTTGTTTTTATCAACTTTAGTTTGGGCGGCTCTAGACAAAACACTTTCTCCACTTAGCTTTTGAGTAAAGAAAACATATTGAGCTTCACTTTCAATTTTTAAAGTTATAAAGCCATCTTTGTCCATTGTATATGTGGTTTTATTTAGACATTCTAGTTTATTTGATCGCTCATTATATGCGTAAACATAAACTTTACTGCCTGCATTTAGACCATTAAGTGAGTTTACTTTAACCTTCATTGTTTCGTTCTTATCTATTACTCCAGTCACAGAAACACTAATATACTGCAATTTATCAGTTACTAAAATCAAATCTTTAATCAGGCTGTTTAGTTTCTCATTATCACTGCTATCCTGTGTTGTAATGATTGTAGTTAAATTCGTAACGACTTCTGGTTTATTATCCTTTTTCTCATTATCTGTTTTGATATCAGAATTTGATGTATCAGTTGTGCCACCACTTGTACCGCCATTTGAACCGCCTGGGCTAGTCGCTCCCACAGCTTCAAAAGATGGAATTGTTTTACTTGTTTTTATAGCAGTTATATCATCATAATAAATACTTCCAGTAACTTTACCATCTACAACGGCTGGTGTACCATCTATGGCATTTACCCAAAGCCCGAATGAAGTTACACTTACACAATCATTTACTAGCCCTCCCTTTGGATTTCCTGCTGTATCACGCTGGCAAAACTCACTAAATGGAATAGTTACTAATATTGGTGTAGTGCTATTTCTATATCCATCATAAAGATTTAAATAAGATTCATACACTTTACCACTTGCAGTTAATTGAATCACTACTTTTTGATTTTTTCCATCTGGTATCGTAAAAAATTGAAGTGCATTACGATCCGACCAATCCACCGTCTTAGATATTGTTGCACCAGCCCAACCATCCTTAGTTTCATTATACGTGAATTTCATACCATATTCACCTGAATTAAATTTTCCAACTTCTTTAGTTAATGAAATAGCGATTGTACTTCCAGATGCTTTATTGGTTGCCCATTTCTTAGTAAGTAAAGCATCTACTCCATAGTAATTCTCAAAATTATCAATCTGGTTTGGATCTTCTACTGGCGCTTGGATATTAAATGTAGCATTAATTATATCTACGGATACACCATTTATCACAAGTTCGATTTTACCAACATACGCTCCAAGCGTTTCCAATGTTTTTGCGTCAAGCATAGCACTATATGTAATTCCATCACTATTAACTTTGGCATCTAATTCTTTTTTAGTTTTACCATATAATACAAATGTTACACTATCACCTAAAGAGACTCTTGATGCTCTTGCTGTTAGCTCCGTAGCTGTTAAAACTCTTGAGCCCGATATAGGTGACGTGATGTAACCTGTTGGTTGATTCGTTGTTGCATTTACTGTAACACTTAGATTCTGTAATGCTTCCAATGCTTCCTTCTGGTCTATTGCAAATATTGTACTTGGATCATTATAAAACTCTATAAATTTATCTAACATTTCATGACCAAATAAACTTCCATCTGGATTGACAGACTTAACATATGGAGTGTAGAAACCAGATGTTTCTCCAAAATTGGCCCAAACTAGGAAGTAGGATGCATTGGATGCAGCTACTGCAGTATGTACTTTTTGATACCACTCTAATTGTTTATTTCCTCTCTTATGTAATGCTGTTTGGCTATCGCCTTGATCTGGTGTACTTGATGCAACACCTGTCTCAGTAACAGCCAATAATTTATGATGTTCTGTTGCAAATGTCTGCACAACATTTAATTCATTCATAAAACTCGAAAACCAAGAATCATCCACGGAAGGATCAGAATGATACATATCAAATCCTACCATATCCACATAATCATCGCCAGGATATCTTTCTCCATACTCTGTGATATTGGCTGCTTCGCTACCAGGACCATACACATATATCAAATTATGAATGGATTTCGTATCTCGAAGATATTCTACCGTATATTTATATACATTTTTATAGGTTGCAGCATCGCAAAATGCTGCACCCCACCAAAACCAACTTCCTGTATTTTCATGAAAAGGTCTAAATAGGATAGCTCCATTTACTTGTTCCGCATAATCTGCAATCATATCAAGATATGCATTATAAATCTGATTATACTGTCCACCTGGTAGTATTTGATTCATTACGTCACCAGTAAGTGTATTCGGTGAATAACCAGCAAAATCATATGCTGAATAAGAATGTATATTATCGTATTTATCACTTGTCTTTACGATAGAAAAGTTAGGCATGTGTGCTGAAAGTGTAATAATAGCACCCTGTTTTATATTATAATTGGTAAGCGCCGCTGCTGCCTGAACATTACCCGCTGCTGTTTCTGGTGCTGTAACTAAACCTAATGATGCTCCTGAAACTTTGCCTAATTCATTATTATATCTAGTGGCACTATATTCATTCCCTGTTAAAGATAACGTATCAATTCCAATTATTCCTGCATAGGAGCCTGTAACATCATAGGTATCTGAATTGGATAAATCAGCACTTCCAGCCTTGTGATGAGTATTATTTTGTTGTCCCATAATTGCACTTGAAGATTTTCCTATGGATTCTAAGTAACTATAAATTTGTTTTGTCGCCGAATCAGCATCTTTATCTACCATAGTAATATTAGTAGATAAGAGAGAATTATCAGATGCACTTGTAGAATCAAAAGTAGTAATATTATCCTGATTGATGTGTATTGCAGGACCAGTTACTGCTTTGACTGTTGCATTTTTATAAATATCATTGGCAGAGGAATCTTTAATACTTAAAATTTTTAAGTTATCTATCCAAATGTTACCAAAGTAATTAGTGTTATTACCAATTATAGCTATAGCCATATCATTTACAGCATTCGCATCATTTGCCAAATCAGTAAATGTAAATTCTACGGCCGCCTTTTTTATATTTCCGTACATAGAAACAGCATTAACCGTATCTACTGTTATATCCTTAGAGATGGCACCACTGAATCCATATGCTTTTAAAGTAAAACCACCTGTTGTTAACTTGTCGCCTTCATAAAAAAAGTCTAGTGTAATTTTATTGGCACCAGTTAAATTCATTCCATTAGAATCCCAACTAGTAACGGCCATTTGACTCCAGCTTTGTGCATCATCCTTGCTATAATCAACAGCTATCTTAAGCATACCTTGATCAGCAGCAATAAATGTATTGGCAGATCCACTATAGTTGTAATCCCAACCAGTATTATATGTAAAACCTTCGTCTGTACTATCAAATGTCCATGCTTTTAGTACATTTTCTGTACTGGTGTTATTAGAGCCATTGACCAATTGTACATTATCAATATAAATATCACCATTATAATCGCACTGGTAGCCCGCAAGTTTAAACGTAATAGCACTTAAGTTTTCTATTGTTTCAATATTATTACCAAAAGGTATTTCTACCGTTGCCCGTAATAAATTCCCTTCTTGCACGAAGTCACTACTTAATAATTCCGGAATACTCGCACCTTCCGTCCATGTCCAATTATCTCCTAGTCTTGCAACCCCCTGAATTTTTATAATTCCATTATATGATGCATCTTTTGGAAGAAGTATATCACAAGATAATTTAGCCCCTTCAAAAATTTTACCTGTATATGGCGCATTAATAGTAATCTCATCCGTGGAATCCCAAGTACTGATAGGATCAAATACTTTTGTTATTTTAATTGCTTTTGTTGTATCAATGATACTTGAAGTACTGTCATTTTCAAAATCAGTTGAAAATATTACTGTGTCTGCAGCCTCTACACTTGTACTCAAATTTCCCAACGCACCAGGTAGAATAAGAGTTCCTACTAAAAATAACGCTAATCCTTTTTTTATTTTTTTTTGTAACATTCTTTAACCCTCCACATTATAAATTTTTGCACTATTTTGCATAACATCTTCCGTTTAATCGAATTGCTTTTGAGTATTTCAGAAAACAATATGCACTCTATTATATTGCATTTAACCACTCCTTTTTTTACATTATTTAATATCATTGTTGCAATAATATTATCTAATCCAAATAATACCACAGTTATTTTAGAAAGAATATAGTTATATTTTATATATATTCCTATATTATTTGTGCACTATAACATATATTTATCAAAATGAGTGTGATATTTTGTAAAACATTATTTCATTAAACTTCATTTATTATGCACATTTAATGCACGTTTAAACATTGCATATAATTGCATTATGCGCCATTCTATTTGTTATATCTTTATTTTTATATAAAATCTGACATTCTTCTATTCTCTATACAACGAACTAAAGTTATACTTAACATAGATTTAACATTTATATACTAGAGTTTTTTTGAAGAAAATAGTAAAATAATATAATAGGAATAATATAGGAAAATACAAATGTGAGGTGATACGTATGGCAATTACAACTTTTGCTGCAATTGATGTTGGTTCCAACGAACTATCCATGAAGATATTCGAAGTATCCAAAAAATATGGTATTCACGAAATAGATAATATCCGCCACACCATCGGTTTAGGCTCAGATACTTATACCAATGGAAAAATTAACTATGCATTAGTCGATGAATTGTGTGAGGTTTTAATCGGATTTACAAAAAAAATGCAAGAATATCAAGTGAGTGACTACACGGCTTATGCAACCAGTGCAATTCGAGAAGCCGCTAATAATATACTCATATTGGATCAGATAAAATTGCGTTCTGCTTTAAAAATCAAAATTATCAGTAATTCTGAACAACGTTTCCTTTGTTACAAGGCAATTGCCTTAAAGGAAAATGCATTTAATAAAATAATTCAAAAAGGTACAATTATTGTAGATATTGGAGCAGGTAGTATACAACTCTCCTTATTTGATAAAGAATCCTTAGTTTCCACTCAAAATATTAAGCTCGGGTTTTTAAGAATTCGAGAAATGCTTTCTGATCTGGAAAACCAGACCATAGACTTCAAAGACTTGCTTTCGGAATTTATAGATTACAATATCCAAACCTATGGTGAACTTTTTTTAGCCAATCATAAGATTAAAAATATTATAGCGGTTGGAGATCAATTAACAGAACTAACTCATTATATTTACTTTAACCAAACGGGTGATTCCATCACAAAGGATGATTTTAATAAACTATACAAGAGATTATTTTCCACATCTATTCTAAAATTAAGTGATGAATTAAATCTGTCAAAGGAACAGGCTGCATTAATTCTTCCGACAGCAATGATATATCAGAAAATTTTTGAATTAACTGGTGCTGAATATATGTGGTTATCCGGAATCACTTTATGTGATGGTATTGCTGCCGAATATGCAGAGAAAAAAGAAAAAATAATACCCACACATAACTTTACAGAAGATATCCTAATAGCAGCAAGAAATATTGCAAGCCGTTATCATAGTAACCCCGCTCATTTAAAAAATGTAGAATATATCGCAATGAGTGTATTTGATAGTATACGAAAAATTCATGGTTTAGGAAAACGAGAACGTTTACTCTTACAAATTGGTGTGATTCTCCATATGTGCGGAGAATATATCAATATGAATGACGCTGCAGAAAACTCTTATAAAATAGTTATGTCTACAGAGATTATAGGGCTCTCCCACCTAGAACGCGAAATAACCGCTAACATAATCCGATATCACCACGATAATTTCCCGGAATACTCAGGGATGATAGGCGGATTTGATAAAGATACTTATATAAAAATTGCCAAATTAACCGCGATAATACGTATCTCTAATGCTATGGATAAAAGCCATAAACAAAAATTCTCTAATCTATCCATCGCCTTAAAAAAGAACACTTTGATTATTACAGCAGATACATTAGAGGACATTACATTAGAAAAAGGTCTATTTGATAAAAAAGCAGACTTCTTTGAAGACGTATATGGAATTCGGCCAATTTTGAAACAGAGGAGGAGTATATAATATGAGTACAACCAGAACTGAATTTACCAAATCAGATTATTATGCGAATCGAGAACTTAGTTGGCTTGAATTCAATTATCGTGTATTAAGTGAAGCAAGAGATAAAAATATACCTTTACTAGAACGATTAAAATTTCTAAGTATCACAGCATCCAATCTTGATGAATTTTTTATGATACGTGTTGCATCGTTAAAGGATATGGAGAACGCTGGATATGCAAAAGTAGATATCTCAGGTCTTTCCGCCACACAACAGTTGGAGCAAATAAGTGCAAAAACTCACCAATTGGTTCACACTCAATATTCCACCTATAACCGCTCTTTTCTACCTCAACTTAAACAAAATGGAATTAAAATAATTACTGAATTTGAACAATTAGACGAAGCACAAAGTAAATTTGTAGATGATTATTTCAAAACCGACGTTTATCCGGTTCTGACCCCAATGGCAGTGGATTCATCCCGTCCATTTCCGCTAATACGTAATAAGTCTCTTAATATTGGTGCTTTAATACATGACAAAAAATCCAAAATTGAATTTGACTTTGCAACTGTTCAAGTTCCTGCTGTTCTTCCAAGATTAATACAAATACCTTCTTATGGTTCATCGGCAACTACCTTTATCTTATTAGAACAAGTGATTGAGAAAAATATTGAACAGCTCTTCTTAAATTACGAAGTTAGTTGTGCATTTCCTTACCGTATCATGCGAAATGCAGACCTTACTATTGATGAAGATGAGGCAGCTGATCTTCTAATTGAAATTGAAAAGCAATTAAAGAAACGGCAATGGGGTGAGGCAATTCGATTAGAAGTGGAAGAAGGAATTGATAAACGACTACTCAAAATACTAAAAAAAGAACTCCAAATAAAAGAGGAAGACATTTTTCATATGAATGGTCCATTGGATTTAACTTTTCTAATGAAATTATACTCCTTACCTGGTTTTGATCATTTAAGAAATCCAAGATATACTCCACAGCCTTCAAAAAGCCTTAATCGAATTGATAGTATCTTTAATCAGATACGAAAAGGTGATATTCTACTTCATCATCCTTATCATAGCTTTGATCCAATTGTGGAATTTGTAAGCCAAGCTGCTACAGATCCTAATGTTTTAGCCATCAAACAAACCTTGTATCGAGTTAGTAGTAATTCTCCGATTATAGCATCTCTCGCACTTGCAGCAGAAAATGGAAAACAAGTCTCTGTGTTGGTAGAACTAAAAGCGCGATTTGATGAAGAAAATAATATCATCTGGGCACGAAAATTAGAACAGGCTGGATGTCATGTAATCTATGGATTAGTAGGTCTAAAGACTCATAGCAAGATCACTTTAGTGGTTCGAAAAGAGGAAGATGGGATTCGTAGATACGTCCACCTTGGCACAGGTAACTACAATGATTCCACTGCTAAACTTTATACAGACATAGGCTTACTTACTTGTTCGAAACCTATTGGTGAGGATGCAACTGCTGTATTTAACATGCTTTCTGGTTATTCAGAACCGTTGTCTTGGAACAAACTGGCCTTGGCACCACTTTGGTTAAGAAATAAATTCTTATCCCTGATTAAAAGAGAAACCACACATGCTCGTAATGGGAAAGACGCAAGAATTATTGCAAAAATGAATTCACTCTGTGATCCATCCATAATGGAAGCTCTCTATGAAGCTTCTGCTGCTGGTGTAAAAATCGATCTGATCGTGCGAGGAATCTGTTGCCTTAAAACTGGAATCCCAGGAGTGAGTGATCATATCATCGTTCGTTCCATCATCGGTAACTTTTTAGAACATTCTAGAATTTTTTATTTTTACAACGATGGTTATGAGGAAGTATATATGGGAAGCGCTGATTGGATGCCTAGAAATCTAGATAAGCGTGTTGAAATTCTGTTCCCAATTGAGAACGATCAACTTCGAGACGAAGTAATTGATATACTGACAATGCAGTTAGCCGATACTGTGAAAGCTCATATTCTTCAACCAGATGGTTCCTATGAGAAAATTGATAAACGTGGCAAACTTGTATTTAATTCACAAGATTACTTTTGCGACAAAGCTATAAAAGAGGCAACCGTAGAAAAAAGCGAACAAATTTCTCGAACATTTGAACCTCTCAAGGGTTAAAAAATCGCACTATAAAAGAAGCATAGCCATAAACCAGGCTATGCTTCTTTTTCTGTGTTCAACTATTCCACTTTTTTATGGTTTTTCTTAGTAAATAGAACTACTAAGCCACTTCCAATTAATAGAAATCCTGCTATATAGAAGAATTCAATTGGAGTAGTACCTGTTTGAGGCAATTTTGCAGTTGCCTGTGAAATTGCTCCTTCTTTTTCATCTGTCGATGCCCCATCTTGATAGCCAGCTTTTGGTGTGTCATTCTCATCTAGTATAATTTCTTCTGGCTCTTCTGTCGGATCCTGTGTAGGTGATGGAACAATCGTTGGAGCTGCTGTCGGTGTCGTAGTAGGCGCTGGTGTCGAAACCTGAGTTGTTGGTACTGATGGATAATTTATAACAATTGGTGCTTGAGTCGGGGAGGATGATGGTACTGATGTCGGTGCCGTTGTCGGTACTGATGTCGGTCCTGTTGTCGGTCCTGTTGTTGGTTCTGTTGTCGATCCTGTTGTCGGTCCTGTTGTTGGTCCTGTTGTCGGTCCTGGTGTATTATCCGGAACGGCTTTATATATTACTGTAACCTCGATACCTTTAAAGGTTGCTTTGTCTGCTGTGCCTTCTACTTCGGCATCGTTAGGTAAATATCCAATTATCGTAGGAGAAACTATACTATAGCTTTCTCCAGGTTCTACATAAACTACTTTAGATTCACTTGCAGTAGTTTCGTTCTCATACAGATAGTTAACTTTCACTGTATACTGGTTTTCAATGATTCCATCAACATGCCATCCATCAACATCATATTTGACCACATACCACTTTATGTGCTCATCTTCAAATAGCAAATCATCAAAAGTAGGTATGGACTTAAGATTCTTTAGAACCTGTTGGTCATCATTGCTAATTTGTACTTTTTCATACAATTCTCCCGGTCGGCCAAGAGAATAATTACTTTTAGCATGTGGCTCTATCTCCGAAGGTTGGATAAAACCGCGTTTTAATACATAAAAGTAGACTTTTGAATTAGTTTCTGGTTTGCTAATTGGTAGCAGTGTTGAATCGGTTTCTGGTTCCGGTGATGACACGGTAATAGCTGATCCTGTTGCCACTGGTTGTGTCTTAGTAGTTAATGCTGGTTCATTCGTTTCTTCAGAATTGATTGTCGATTCCATAGATGCCAATTCATATTCTGCCATTTCGCTTGATGTAATTTCTGAAGTAACTTTATCATTTGCTGAAAAAACTGGTACTGTATTTCCAAAAAACATTGATAATACAAATACTGCACAAAAACTGAAACTTAGAACCTTTTTCATTTTTCTCATTTTTCCACTCCTAAGACTTATTTTCGGTTCACTGATCGTAATCAGTTGTGCTTACTTTTCTTACGAGGTAAGCTCCCTATTTTCAGCCTCGCTTTTTGAGGAAAACGTGGTTAACCTACTTGACGTTATAGGGTCAAGCTCCTGTTTTCAGCCTCGCTTTTCTGGTGAGCGGGGTTAACCTTCTTACCGATTTAGGGGTAAGATCCTATTTTCAGCCTCGCTTTTTTTGGTGAGCGTGGTTAACCAATTATCAATTTGTTGAATGAAAATGCCGTGCCTTGTTAATAAGTTCGTAATAATGTGAAAAAACTGCCCAAATTCCACCCCTTATCAAGTTTTCAATGTTCAAATCATCCATATTGCCTACTACAAATAACGAATTTATTAAAAATTCATTATCATATTAAATATAATATAACAAAATAAGTTTGTAAATCCTACTACGCTTTTTCCCAAATATAAAAACATAAAATATTATATATTGTATATAATTGATACCATTTTTCTCCAAATCTATTTAACATATAACTTATGATTTCTGCCAATAGTATCCCCTAATAGAATCGCAGAATCCGCGGACACTCCTGCTATATATTCATTTTTTAGTAGCATATGGTTTGTTAATTTTAACTATTCGATTAAAATAATTACATTTTCATTAAAATGCAGATTTTTCCATTTATATATGATATAATCCCAGTGAACTTTATTGTTCATCAGTTTTTTATTAACAAACTTCGGTTTGAATATAATTGGGAGGAACTATTATGTTTCGAAACTTATTTAAGAAAGGGTTAGTGCTAACCTTAACAGCTTCACTTCTCTTTGGACCATCCAGTACAACATTCGCTGCTGAACAGCCATTCAGTGTACCACCTATCACTACTCAGACACCATTTCATGTAACACCGTTTGAGATTCCATCTAATTATTCACCCCAGTCTCTTAAAAAATATGAGACACAAGGCAACGATGTTAAAACATTAGATGATGTACAAGCTTTGGCCGACTCAAAAGCTAAAATTCTAACTAGTATTTACGGAGCTACCAGTGTTCAATTTGCACTCATTGATAATGGAGTGCTCTCGATATCTGGACAAGCTGGCACTTTTAACAAGGATATTACTGGGGCACCTACTGCAAATAGTATGTACGGCATTGCTTCCGTAAGCAAAGTGTTCACTGCTTCTTCCATTATGAACTTAGTCGAAGATGGAAAAATAGAACTTGATAAACCTGTAACTACTTACATACCAGAGTTTACCATGGCAGACCCTAGATATAAAGATATTACTGTTCGTATGTTAATCAATCATTCCTCCGGTTTAATGGGAAGCACACAAGGTAATGCATTGTTATTTGGCGATAGCGATATGTCAACTACCCAAAACTTATTAAAAAGCCTTAAGAAACAACGTTTAAAAGCGAATCCAGGTGAGTTTTCTGTTTATTGCAATGATGGTTTTACTCTTGCTGAGCTAGTAGTGGAACATGTTACTGGAATGAGTTTTTCCAATTATATAAAAGAAACCTTTACAAGTAAACTTGGAATGGAGAATACCAATACTCCAGTTGATACGTTTGATCGGGAGAAATTGGCTAAGATTTATTACCCTGGAATAGAGAAGTATCTTCCAGTTGATAACTTTAATGCAATCGGTACGGGTGGTTTATATTCTTCAGCGACTGATTTATGTAAATTCTCCAATTTATTTATGAGTAATTCTTCTTCTGGAATTCTAAACAGCAGTTCTGTGATTGCTATGGAAAATAAAGAATATTTACGAGGCGTATGGCCTGAAGATATTGATTCAACCGTTGGTTATGGTTTAGGTTGGGACTGTGTAAATACTTACCCATTTAATCAGTATGGTATAAAAGCGTTAAGCAAAGGTGGAGATAGTCTACGCTATCACGCTAACTTAACAGTACTTCCAGAACAAAACATGGCAATTGCTGTATTATCTTCTGGTAGCTCAAGCGCTCTTAATCAAATCATGGCTCAAGAAATTATGCTAGCAGCCTTAAAAGCAAAAGGTACCATTACAGAAATTAAGCCTGACAAAACAGTTACGATTCCAACCAAAACTCCAGTACCAAGTGAATTAAAAGAGTATTCTGGATACTACAATACAAATGGCGCAATGTTTAAAGTTTCCATTACAGATAGTGGAGATTTAGAATTATACGTTGTGGGATCAGACACACCTGCATATACCTATACCCATGGCGGTGATGGTAAGTTCTATTATACAGAACGTGGAACGACTGAGTGTTTATCTTTTGTAAAAGAAAGTAATGGTGTAACCTATATATCAAGCACATCTTATAATAGTGCTGCCGGTTTGGGACAAACAGCAGCAACCATATATTTTGCACAGAAAATTGAATCAAACCCAATCTCCAAGAAAGTAAAAGAAACTTGGCAGAATCGTAGTAAGAAATCTTATTTCTTAGTGAATGAAAAATATTCTTCCCAGTTATATATTCAGGGTCTTTTATACACAAGTTTCCCTCTTTCAAAAGAACTGGAAGGATATGTTAGTAACGCAACCATTATAGATGCCAATCATGCTGAAACAAGATTACGCATTCCATGTGCCAATGGTAGAGACTTAATGGATTATACCTTCTATAAAAAAGGTGACATAGAATATTTACAAATGAGTAATCGCGTGTTCGCTAGCGAAGATGCAATAAAACCACTATCTTCCAAATCCAAATATACATACAAAATTGGAAAAGACGGATACGCTAAATACTACAGAGTAACTGCTGGTTCCGCTGGAAAAGTGATGTCTGTAAAAGTTCCTAAGAACGCTGCTTTTATGGTTTATCAGAAAGATGGTACTTATATAAATAATTCTTATATTTCAGGTAAGAAAAAAATAACTCTACCCAAGAATGGTTATGTTGTTTTTGTGGGTAAAGCAAATGCAGAATTTGCGGTTACTTGTAAATAAGTAATTATGATAAAATAAACTGTATTAAAAAAGAAAAGAAGATCAATGTTCATCTAATCTACATTGATCTTCTTTTCTTTTCATCTGCAACAGTTCGTGTGTCAATTTGCACAATGTATGTCTATAATACAGTGATACACAATATAATCTGATTCGCAACACGCTCTCGCTTGGATGAAGTTCGTAGCGGTACTAAGGCTCTAAAGTACAGAGCCAAAGTACCAACGACTTCATAACAGTTGCTTATCAAATTATATTGTGTATCACTTCAGTGTAGGTTGTGGATGTGCGAATTGACACTTCAAGGTTGTTCGAAGGACTATTGATTCTCTATCATATTACTTGTAATTACGCATAAATAAAACTGCACTTCTATTATTGGTGTTTGATGCCAATAAAGTAGTGCAGTTGATTTATGTCTATTATTAGTTTTTATTGTAGTTCTGATATTGTTATTTTACAACTTGAAGTGAATTTAACATATCTGTCACAATGGTACTTACTGCTGGTGTTGCTCCGTCATTGATATCTGTGCTATTTAATTCAATCCAGTAGTTACCTACTAAGATATCATAAGCTTTTACAGTAGATTTTACACCTTGATAAGTGTAAGTTAAATCTAACATAATTGCTGTTCCGTTATCGTAAGTATAATCACTTATCTTATATGTTACATCTGTATATCCTTTCGTCTTTAACTCCGCTACCTGTCCTTTTACCAAATCATCAAGATAGACTTTCAATGTTGTGTTATCTAGTTTTCCTGTATTATTCATTACTGCGATTAATACATTAGAACATGCCTTTGAGGTATCTGCGCCTTTTAGATAATTAACAACATATCCAGGTGCATTTTTATTGGTTTCATAGACCCAAGACTGCGGAATAACATAATTTATATTTTCTACACTTACTGCTTTTGATTCATAAGCTGTTTTCTCAGTATATGGATTCGTTACCACTTTTTCTTTTACCGTTACCTTACAGTTATATTTCTTACCATCAACTGTTGCAGTAATTGTTGCTGTTCCTGCTGCTACTCCGGTTACTTTTCCATTCTTAGTTACAGTGGCAATCTTTTTGTCAGTAGTTGACCATTTTGCTTTTTTAGTAGTACCTACTACTTTTAAAGTAGTTGACTTTCCAACTGTAATGGTTGCCTTTGTTACGTTTAGCTTGATCGCTTTTGACTTTGCTTCTGCTACTGCTACATTACCAATTGGTAGTACAGTCGGCGATACCATAGCAAAGACCAATGCAAGTGCAAGTATCAGTTTCATTCTTTTTACTTGTTTCATTTTTCTTCCTCCATTTTTACGTTTATTTAATTTTTAACGCTATTTCATTATAATCTAGTTATCTATATTTTTCCATATAAAAGGGTTTAAATTAAATTAAAATTTCATTAAAATCAGTCTTTTTCCTTAAGATTTATGATATAATATTTTCCATATCATGATTGTACCAAAGTTTGAATAAACTAGTAAAACTTTAGGTCATTAAAGGGAGGCTATATCATGTTTAAAAAACTTTTTAAGAACGGAATTGCACTTACGTTAGCTGCAACTCTTGTCTTAGCACCAACTATTTCTGCACAGGCGGCAGAAAAGTCCTTGTTACCGGTCAATCCACTTACAACTGAGAATCCATACCAATTCACACCTTTTCAAGTACCAGCTAATATTTCAACAGCTAAATTAGATCAATATCATACACAAAGCAGTGATGTAAAAACTCTTGAAGATGTGCAGGCTCTTGCATCACAAAAAGCTACTATATTAACCAGTATGTATGGGGTAACTAGTGTACAATACGCTTTGATTGAAAATGGAGAAATCATTTTATCCGGTCAATCAGGATACTTTAACAAAGATACACAAACTACTCCAAATAAAAACTCCATGTATGGCATTGGATCAGTAAGTAAAATGTTCACCACCGCTGCTGTCATGAATCTAGTAGAAGACGGAAAAGTAGAACTCGACAAACCAGTTACAACTTATATTCCAGATTTTACAATGGCAGATGCAAGATATAAAGATATCACAGTAAGGATGTTACTAAATCATTCTTCTGGTTTAATGGGAAGTTCATTATCTAATGCAATTTTATTAGGTGATAATGACATGTCAACCTATAAAAACATACTAAAAATACTTAGTAAGCAAAGACTAAAGGCAAACCCAGGTGCATTTTCTGTTTATTGTAACGATGGTTTCACCTTAGCAGAATTACTAGTTGAGAGAGTATCCGGTATGAGTTTCTCCCAATATATTTCTAACACAATTACAACGCCTTTAAACATGTTGGATACCAATACACCAGCAGATACTTTTGATCAAGAAAAGCTTGCTAAAGTTTACCACCCAGGTATTAGTAATACTCTACCTGCCGATTCACTAAACATGATTGGTGCAGGTGGAATCTACTCCTCTACCTCCGATTTATGTAAGTTTTCAACAATCTTTATGAAAAATTCTTCTGGTTTACTTAATAGTACTTCTATCGCTGCTATGGAGAACAAAGAATATCTTCGTGGGCTATGGTCAACAGAAGAA
>JAEZUR010000160.1 GCA_023420935.1 Bacillota bacterium
TTTTTGGATAGTGATGATTGGATAGAAGAAACAATGTATGAGGAATTAATTCAATTAATGTACGAATATAATGCAGACATTGCTTCTTGTGGGTTTAAAGAAGTATATAAGGATAAAGCAATAATAAGAAGTAACACAGGAGCTGTTAAAATATATAATCGAACTGATTCAATAAAAGGTTTATTAAAACAAAATGAAATCCGTTTTGAAGTATGGAATAAAGTCTATAAAAAAGAAGTGATTGGAGATACCCGTTTCAAAGATAAGCAAGTATTTGAAGATATATATTTTGAACGATGTTGTTTTCTTAAAATGCATCATCTGGTTTATTTAGATAAGGCATTGCATAATTATCTATTGGAGAGACCAGGCAATACAAATAGCAAATTCAGTAAAGAGAAGCTACTTGCTTTTGCAGAAATTGATGGGTTCATAAACGAATTACGAGAGAAGGAAATGTTTGATGCTGCAGATTGCATACAGGCTATGGCAATTCAATTCTCCATAGGTTTATACTTACAAGCTCAAAAATTAAAAGTGGAAAAGAGGATGTTGGATCAATTAAAACATATTTATAAAAAATATGATAGAGAATCCATTCATAATCCATATGTGAATCGAAAAATCACCTTTTTATTTAATATTAGTCCGCAGCTATATGCTTTTGTAATAAAATTAAGGAGTAAATAAGTTGCATAATCAATTAAAAGTTGGTGTGTTGTTATCCTATAGTTCTATGGTACTTGGCTGCTTAATAAGTATAATATATATTCCAATTATGCTTCGTATGTTAGGTCAGAGCCAATATGGTGTATATAATCTCGTATCATCAGTCGTTAGTTATATGAGTCTACTTAGTTTTGGTTTTTATAGTGCATATATGAGATATCAGTCACGCTATAAGGTTCATAACAAAACGGAGCATATTGCAGCTTTAAATGCAATGTTTCTAATCATATATTTATTTATAGGTTTTTTGGCTATTGTGATTGGAAGTGTGCTAGTTTTAAATATAGAGTTCGTGTTAGGAAGTAAGCTAGATAAGATTGAGCTAATATCAGCCAAAAAAGTAATGATCATTATGGTAATAAATATGTCATTATCGTATCCATTTAGTGTTTTTAATTCCTATATTACACTAAATGAAAAGTATGTTTTTCAAAAATTCATGCAGCTAATCATAGCTATCGCCAATCCATTTGTCATGCTACCTGTTTTACTTATGGGGTTTAAAGCAGTGGGGATGTCAGTAGTATTTACCATTCTAACGCTTGTTGTAGAAGTAAGTAATATTATATATTGCATGACAAAATTGAAAATGAGATTTCATTTATACAAATTTGATTTTAAGTTATTGAAAGAAATGATCGCATTTTCGTCTTATGTATTTCTGAATATGGTTGTTGAATTGATTAATTGGAGTGTTGATAAAGTTATTCTGGGAAGAGTGAGCGGGAGTATTGCTGTTGCAGTTTACGGCTTGGCAATACAGTTAAATTCGTATTATTACTCATTTTCAAGCGCTATTTCAAGCGTCTTCATTCCTAAAGTAAATGAGATGGTTGCATTAGCAAACAATAATAAAGATTTAACTGGGTTACTTACAAGAATCGGTAGGATTCAATTCTTTCTACTTTCTTTTATCTGTACGGGCTTGATTTTTTTTGGTAGACCATTTATTAACCTATGGGCAGGAGAGGAATATTCAGATGTATACGAAATAACGTTATTAATTGTAATTCCTGTTACCATACCGCTCATACAAAGTTTAGGGATTGAAATTCAAAGAGCTAAGAATATGCATCAATTCTATTCATGGATTTATCTATTCATTGCATTGGGCAAAGTTAGTATCAGTATTCCACTGGCAAGAATGTATGGTGGAGTGGGAGCAGCAGTTGGAACGACGATTTCATTGCTAATCGGCAATGGTATTATCATGAATTGGAATTATTCTAAGAGAATTGGTCTAGATATGAAATATTTTTGGTGCCAAATTGTGAAAATTATACCTTCTTTTATACCATCAATTATTCTTGGGAGTATACTGTATTGGTTTGTAGATTTATATCAAATACAATCATTTTTTTTATACGGATTATTATATAGTCTTGTATTTTTTGTGTCAGTATGGTTCTTTGGAATGAACCAATATGAGAAAAATCAAATTATTAGGGCGAAAGGGTATCTAAATGATAAGATACTAAAAATTAGAGCTAAATAGAGGTGGGGAATGCGTGTTCAAAGATAAAATTCTATTAATTACAGGGGGAACTGGTTCCTTTGGTAACGCAGTTTTAGAACGCTTTTTGAATACCGATATTGGAGAAATACGAATTTTCTCCCGAGATGAGAAAAAGCAAGATGATATGCGGCGTATGTATCATAGTGATAAGATAAAGTACTATATTGGAGATGTGCGAGACCTAGCCAGTATCAAAAATGCTATTTATGGTGTGGATTATGTCTTTCAGGCAGCAGCTCTTAAACAAGTGCCTTCCTGCGAATTCTTTCCACTAGAAGCAGTGAAAACCAATGTAATTGGTACGGATCATGTTTTAACTGCCTCCATTGAAGCAGGTGTCAAAAAGGTAATATGCCTGTCTACTGATAAGGCGGCTTATCCAGTGAATTCTATGGGTACTTCCAAAGCCATGATGGAGAAGGTATTTGTGGCTAAGTCAAGGACAGTAGATCCCAAAAAGACGCTTATTTGCGGAACTAGATACGGAAATGTCATGTGCTCTAGAGGATCCGTAATTCCCTTATTTATTGAGCAGATGAAAGCTGGATTACCAATTACTATTACTGATCCAAGTATGACCAGGTTTATCATGAGTTTAGAGGAAGCAGTGGAACTTGTTCTGTTTGCGTTCCATCATGCAGTGTCTGGGGATATCTTAGTACAAAAAGCTCCAGCTTGTACCATAGATGTTCTTGCACAAGCAGTACAAGAATTATTCCATGTAGAACGAGAACGGAAAATAATTGGCATTCGTCATGGTGAGAAAATGTATGAAACCCTTCTTACAAGGGAAGAAAGCGCTCATGCTATAGAAATTGATAATTTTTACCGAGTTCCAGCAGATAAACGTGATTTAAATTATGATAAGTATTTTGATCATGGACAGGAACAGGTAAGTTCTATTGCTGAGTTTAATTCTAATAATACTCGCCTATTAACAGTCGAGGAAGTAAAGGAAAAGTTACTGTTAATTC